>NZ_JBJDMY010000005.1:0-410948 GCF_044900305.1 Agrobacterium sp. NPDC089420
TCTCAATCGACCAGGACCCCGACGGCCTTCCGCCCGCAACCCTTATAACACAAGCGCAATACACAGGACCCCGGATCTAGTCCGGGGTGACGGAATGCGGATGATACCACTCACCCCTGAAATGAGCCCGCCAAAGCGGCGGGCTGCATCGTAAAACCAGACGCGGATTAGCCGCGCAGGATCGAACGGCCGGCGTAGGCAGCCTGCGGACCCAGCATTTCTTCGATGCGGATCAGCTGGTTATACTTTGCGAGCCGGTCGGAACGGGCAAGCGAACCGGTCTTGATCTGACCGCAATTCGTGGCAACGGCGAGATCGGCAATGGTCGAATCTTCCGTTTCGCCCGAACGGTGCGACATGACGGCGGTGTAACCGGCCTTGTGCGCGGTTTCGACCGCATCCAGCGTCTCGGACAGCGAACCGATCTGGTTGACCTTGACGAGAATGGAGTTGGCGACACCCATCTTGATGCCATCGCGCAGGCGGGCGGAATTGGTGACGAAGAGATCGTCGCCAACCAGCTGGCACTTGTTGCCGATGAGATCGGTCAGCGCCTTCCAGCCCTCCCAATCGTCTTCCGCCATGCCGTCTTCGATGGAGATGATCGGGTACTTGGCGACGAGTTCGGCCAGATATTCAGCCATCGCGCCGGATTCCAGCGTGCGGCCTTCACCTTCCAGAACATATTTGCCGTTCTTGAAGAATTCTGTCGATGCACAGTCGAGGCCGACATACATGTCTTCGCCCGGACGATAACCAGCCTTTTCGATCGACTTCATGATGAAATCGAGCGCTGCCGGTGCGCTTTCGAGACCGGGCGCAAAACCGCCCTCGTCACCGACATTGGTGTTGTGGCCTTGAGCGGACAGTTCTTTCTTCAGCGTGTGGAACACTTCAGACCCCATGCGCACGGCTTCGCGGATGTTTTCCGCGCCGACGGGCAGGATCATGAATTCCTGGAAGTCGATGGGGTTGTCGGCATGGGCGCCGCCATTGATGATGTTCATCATCGGAACCGGCAGCAGATGCGCATTCGGACCGCCGACATAACGGTAAAGCGGCAGGCCGGAAGCTTCGGCCGCAGCCTTGGCAACGGCAAGCGAGACGCCGAGAATGGCGTTGGCGCCAATGCGCGACTTGTTCGGCGTGCCGTCAAGCGCGATCATCGTCTGGTCGATCTGGATCTGGTTTTCGGCATCGAAACCGCCGATGGCGTCGAAGATTTCGGTATTGACGGCTTCGACCGCCTTTTCCACGCCCTTGCCGAGATAACGCTTGCCGCCATCGCGCAGCTCAACCGCCTCATGCGCGCCGGTGGAGGCGCCGGACGGAACGGCCGCACGGCCCATGGAGCCGTCTTCGAGATAGACATCGACTTCAACGGTCGGGTTGCCGCGGCTGTCGAGGATTTCGCGCGCGATGATATCGGTAATGGCAGTCATGGTCTCTCCCTTGGGAATGGAACAGATATTTTCCGTCGCCTGTCTTAGACGATGGCGAAGAAATTACAATGACGGCGGGCGGCAGAAACGGAGCGCCCGCCATTTAAAATCGATTGGAACGAACCGCGCCGGTTCTTCAGGCTTTGGTAATGGCGTCGAAGGCCAGCAGCTTTTCGAGCAGCTTCGGCATGTCCTTCAGATGCACCATGTTGGGGCCGTCGGAAGGTGCATTGTCCGGGTCCTCGTGGGTCTCGACAAAGAGACCGGCCACACCCACAGCAACCGCCGCCCGCGCCAAAGTCTCGACGAATTCGCGCTGGCCGCCGGTGGAACCGCCCTGCCCGCCCGGCTGCTGCACCGAATGGGTGGCGTCGAAGACAACGGGCGCGCCAAGCGAAGCCATGATCGGCAGCGAGCGCATGTCGGAGACCAGCGTATTGTAACCGAAGGACGCGCCGCGCTCGCACAGAAGCACATTCGGATTGCCGCTGTCGTTCAGCTTGGCAAGCACGTTCTTCATGTCCCAGGGCGCCAGGAACTGGCCCTTCTTGACATTGATGACACGGCCGGTTTTCGCGGCCGCGACGAGAAGATCGGTCTGGCGGCTGAGAAAGGCCGGGATCTGCAGCACATCCACCACGTCGGAAACGATGGCGCATTGTTCTTCGGTGTGAATATCGGTCAACACCGGAAAGCCGAATTCCTTTTTGAGATCGGCAAAAATCGTCATTGCGTTGTCAAGGCCGATGCCGCGCTTGCCGGACAACGAGGTGCGGTTCGCCTTGTCGAAGGACGATTTGTAAACGAGGCCGATGCCCAGGCTGTCACACAGTTCCTTCAGAACGCCGGCGATCATGAAGGCATGCTCGCGGCTTTCCATCTGGCAGGGGCCGGCAATCAGCGCGAAACGCTCGGTGTTGGAGAAGGAGACCTTGCTGGCACCTTCGCCGGCAATGACTTTGAGATTGTTCGTAACGCTCATCATTTTTCCTCGAAGGCGAAGGTAACGCCCTGACCGGGTGCTGCGGGCACCACCAGACGGCCGCCCGCTTCCATGCAGGACACGCCATTAGCAGCAAGCGCCGCCGCTGTCACGGCAAGATCGTCGACGCAAAAGACAATGCCCGCACCGCACAGTCCGCCGCCGTGCCGCCGCGCATTATTTTCGGCATGTGCGGCGAAAGCTGCGTTTTCGGTCAATCTGATGCGGGCATTGCCGGTTGTGAAGATCATGTCCCCACCAGGAGATATTTCAGCTTCACCGCCGAATACCGTTTCGATCAGGCGTGCTGCATCGGGGTCACCGCCGGAAAACAGGATAATTTCGCAAAGGCCGCAGACGCCATTGGAATGGCGCTCCAGCACCGCGCGGTCGCTCGGCAGAGCCTGCAATCGCTGGCAGCTGAACAGAAAGAAGTCCGCCGCCCCGCTTGCCGCAAAAGCTAGCCGGAAGGCCGCTTCGCTCTGCGAGCCGTCCGGCATCCGGACCGGTCGTGAAAACTCGAACATGTCGCCCGCCGAAAGGCCAAAGGCGGCAAACCTGCCGTGGTCAGCAATGGCGTCTTCGCTTCTCGCGACAAGGGCCGAAAAACCCTCGCCCCCGCGCTGACGAAACGCCTGATCTCTTCCGGTAAACACGTCGCCCCTTTGCACCGACGCGTTATATTTAGCCGGATCAGCAACTGCGAGCGGCTCCAGATAGCTGCCGTCGGTGAAAAAAACGCAGGCGTTCCACGTGCCGAAAGGATGCATGGCCTCCGGCGCGACGGTAAATCCGAGAGCCTCAAGCCGACTTCTCGCCACGCCGAGCGATTGTACCGGCAAAACGAGATGATCGACGTTATATCGGTTCGCCATTATCGAGGCCCCTGTCCTGTGCTGCGCGCCCGGCCATTGAGCCAGGCCCTTTTGCGCCAGACAAAAGCACAAATAACGGCAACAGGGCAAACGATGCGCTTGAACGCGGCTGGCGGCCTTGCACCGGTGATGGCCGTCCGGAAGAAAGCCTCCCGCCGCCTGGCGCGGAACGGGCTGCGCGTCAGGCAGCGTCAACCACTCACCGGCACGTGTCGAGACGGTTGATCGCCTCCACATTTTTCGCCGACGATCCTTTCGGATCGAAATCCGATGCCAGCCAGGCATCAACGATGGTTTTCGCCAGCTCCGGCCCGATCACACGGGCGCCCATGGTGATGATCTGCGCATTGTTGGATTTCGCCGCACGCTCGGCGGAATAGGTATCATGCGTCAGGGCGGCGCGAATGCCCGGCACCTTGTTGGCCGAGATGCAGACGCCGATGCCCGTTCCGCAAAACAAAAGGCCGCGATCGAACTCGCCGGCGATGATGCTGCCAGCCACCGCCTGGGCGAGATCGGCATAAAAACCGTCCTGGCTTCGATCCACAACCGTCAATCCCGCCCTGCCGGACAGATGGGCCAGCACCGCATCCAACAGGGGTTTTCCGGCGCTGTCTGCGCCCGCGATAATTCTCATTTCCAAACCTTCCCTCATTCACCCGCGAGCCCGACCGGCCGCAGCCACTATGTCCTGTTGTCACGATTGCAGCCGGGCCTGCGCGCCTTCGGCGAGGCTGCGCAGGATAAGCGCGCAGGATGTGGCGCCCGCATCGAGAACACCGAGCGAGCGATCACCGAGGCGACTGGCGCGGCCGATTTTCGCGACGAGATTGACGGTCGAATCCCTGCCTGTCTCCGCGGCGGCCACAAGGGCAGCGGCGGCATCGTGGAAAGAGGCCCCCGATGCGATGGCGGCGTCGAATGCCGCAACGGCCGGCACCAGCGTATCCAGCAGCGTCTTGTCGCCCACTTTCGCGGAACCGATGGATGTGACGCCGTCAAGACCGGCATGCAGCATCTTGCTGAAAGACGGCGCATCGATTGCCTCTGCATTTTCGATTGTCTCGGCGAATTCCGTAAACATGACGCCATAAAGTGGCCCCATGGAGCCGCCGATCTCCGTCATCAGGACCGTGCCGAGCGTATCGAGCGCTGCAGCCAGCGAGGCGTCCTGCCCCCGCAGCCGGTCCGCCGCCATGCCGAAGCCCTTAGCCATGTTCACGCCGTGGTCGCCGTCGCCGATCTTGCCGTCGATCTCGCTGAGATAGGCGCGGTTCTCGATGATCCTCTCGGCCATGGACAGAACAATGTCACCGGCCTTCGCGTTCTGAAAAGACTGCATGAAACTCCCCCTCACAGCGTAACGGTGCAAACTGCATCGGCATCGAGCAACGGCTTCAACTCGTCGTCGAGCGCCATGACCGTCAACGTCGCGCCGACCATCTCGAGCGATGTGAAATAGTTGCCGACATAGGTCTTGTGGATCTTCAGGCCGCGCGCGGAAATTTCCGCCTCGATCGTGTCATTGAGGATGTAGAGCTCGTTGACCGGCGTTGCGCCGAGCCCGGAGACCAGCACCGCAACCTCGGCGCCGGCCGGCAGGTCGTGGTCGTCGAGCACGATCTTGCACATGTCCTTCGCCACATCCTTGGCGGCTTTCAGCGTCTCGACACGAACGCCCGGCTCGCCGTGATGGCCGATGCCCACTTCCATGGTGCCGGGCGCGATCTCGAAATTCGGGTGGCCGACCGCAGGCAGGGTGCAGGGGCCTAGACCGACGCCGATCGAGCGGCAACTGTCGATGGCCTTCTGGGCGGTTGCCCTGACCTCCTCCAGCGAAGCGCCGCTGGCAGCCTTGGCCGCGCCGACCTTCCACATGAAGATTTCGCCGGCAACCCCGCGGCGTTTTTCGCGCTCTTCGGGTGCGGCGGAACACACGTCGTCATTGGCGACCACCGTGGCAATTTCGATACCGTCTTTGGCGGCGAGTTTTGCCGCCATCTTCACATTCATGTTGTCGCCGGCATAATTGCCGTAAAGGACGATCACGCCCCGGCCGCCATCGGCCGCGCGGATCGCGTCGTGGAAACTTTTGGCCGTGGGCGATGAAAACAATTCGCCGACGGCGACGGCGTCCAGCATGTTGCGTCCGGTATAGCCGATAAAGGCCGGTTCGTGCCCGGAACCGCCGCCCGTGACCACGCCGACCTTGCCGGCGACCGGCGCATCCCTGGCAACGACGACACGCGGGTTTTCCGCAAGGCGCACGATATCGCGATGGGCCTTGACGAAACCTCTCACCGTATCTTCCACAACCTCGTCCGGATTATTGACAAATCTTTGCATGCATTCTCCTCCCTCATTCACCCGCACTTCCAGACCGTTTCGCCCGTGCTCCGCCGGAAACGGCAAAGGCTTCAAGAAACTAGCCTGCGATCAATCCTCTCCTGACCACGGCAAGCGACGCCGCCAACGCGCCTTCGATCTCTCGAAGCGATGCGGGACTGATGCGCCTGACGGGCTGGGCATCCGCGCGGCGGTGCAGGCGCGCCGGAAACTCGATGCTGACCGGCATCTCCGGCTTCCTCGCGATCTCGCCAAGCAGCTTGCGGCAGTCGATGTCGCCCTCGCCCACCGGCACGAAAAACCAGCCTTCGGGCGTGCGCTTCACGTCCTTGATATGCGCATGGATGCAAGCGGGCAGCGCCGCCGCCGCGTCATCGGCGAAATCCCCGAATTGCGGGCGATGGGAGGCGGTATTGGCCGCGTCATAATTCAAGCCGAGCCAGGGGGAACCGAAACGCTGCGTCAGGGCAATTCCCTCTTCGGCGGTGTTGAAAAGATTATCGCTACCGTCGCCGGGATTTTCGAGCGCGATCATGACACCGAAGGCCTCGGCGCGGCGCAGAAGCACATCGACATTGCGCAGAAAGCGGTCTTCGCGCTGCCGCGCCGAGGCATTGGTGGCGATGATCCGCGCGCCGATGCCCGCCGCGAAAGCCATTCTACCCGTGAAGACTTCTACGGAATCGCTGAGGCCGAGATCGATGTGGGACGACATTGCCTGGCAGCCAAGACCGGCATCGCTCAAGGCCCGGCGCCATGAGACGATTTCAGCCGGGAGGAAGGCGCTTTCATCGAACGGCTCGGTATAGCCGACGATAAAGGCAGGTTCCACATGGCTGAAACCGATCCTGGCGATGCTCTCCAGCATCTGCTCGCGCCCATAACCGTCATACGGCGCGCCGGACGCCGATATGATACGATCCGTCATGCAATCCTCCCTTGAGCCACGGCTGCCGGGACGATGCCGATGGAGCCGCAACCTCATTATTCGGGCTGGAAAATGACGGAGACGCCAGCTCGTGAGCAAGCGGAAAAAATTAACCCGTTGGTGAATTCAATTCATGTAATGGCGGAATTCCTATGCGGACTCAGCCTCTTGCAGGTCTTCGATCAGCCAGTCGGCAAAGCGCCGGGCGAGCCTGCGCTGACTGCCGGACTTGGGAAAAGCAAGATAGTGGCCGACATAATGAAGATCCTGCGTCACGCCGCTCAAGGGGGCGACCAGCCGCCCGGATCTTATTTCGCGATGGGCAAGCCGTGTCGATTCGAGCGCCACGCCGACGCCGTTTGCGGCCGCATCGATCGCCAGAAAACTGCGGTCGAAACTCATGGCCTGAATGGGCGGCTTGCCGAGCCCGTTGGCCTCGAACCAGTCCGGCCAGCGCAGGCGCTTGTTGTCGCTGCGAATAAGCAATTGCCGGCTCAGATCCCGGGGCGTCCTGATGTCAGCCGCCAGCTCCGGCGAGCACAGCGGAGTGACCCTTTCGCTGCCGAGCGGAATGATGACGAGGTCGTCTCCCTGCGGTTCGCCATAGATGATATCGGCGTCAAATTCACCATCCACGAAACGGACATAGGCGGTGCTCGCCGCAAGCCGAACCTCAATTCCCGGATTGGCGTTCAAAAATTGCGGCAGGCGTGGAGACAGTACCTGCGCCGCATAACTTGGCGCGCAATGCAGGCGCAGGAGATGGGAGCGGTTGGAGGACACAACCTCAATGCCCTGCCGCAACTCCTCGAATGCATTGGATGCATGCGACAGCAGCGTCTGGCCTGCCGCAGTCAGACGCACGGTGCGCGTCGTGCGTTCGAAAAGCGGTGTGCCAAGTACCCTTTCGAGCTTGACGATGGCGTGGCTGACGGCACTGGCCGACAGGTTGAGCTCATCCGCCGCAGCGCGGAAAGAGCCGAGCCGGGCAGCGGATTCGAAGGCGCGGATGGAGGTAAGAGAAATCCCGTTCAACATGCGATTACTGAAGCAGATTCATGAGATGATGTAAACTTCGCGTTTGAAGCCCTCCCTGCACGTCTGCAATATCTGGCCTGCATTCGTCGAAGGACGGGATGTGACGGCAGGTCGGGAGCGCCGCCGTCAGGCGTATGAAGCCGGCCCGCCCGGCTTGGGAGGATTGCTTATGTTGTTGAATGGAAAGACCGCGGTTATTTCAGGCGCCGCCAGCAAACGCGGCATCGGCCGCGCCACGGCGGAACTCTTCGCCCGCCACGGTGCGCGCATCGCGATCGTGGATCTGGACGAGGCCGGAAGCATCGAAGCTGCGGCGTCGCTCGAAAAAGTCGATGGCGGCGAGCATCTCGGCGTCGCGGGAAATGTGGCGGATCGCGCCTCCTGCGAGGCGGCTGCGGAAAGAATCATCACCGCCTTCGGCAAGATCGATATCCTCATCAACAATGCCGGCATTACCCAGCCGGTGAAGACGCTCGATATTACGGCCACGGACTGGCAGCGCATCGTCGATGTGAACATGACGGGTGTCTTGAATTTCAGCCAGGCCTTCATTCCCAATATGCGCGCCAATGGCGGCGGCTCGATTGCCTGCATGTCGTCGGTCTCAGCCCAGCGCGGCGGCGGCATTTTCGGCGGGCCGCATTATTCGGCGGCCAAGGCCGGTGTTCTCGGTCTGGCAAAGGCGATGGCGCGCGAATTCGGCCCGGACGGCATTCGCGTCAACTCCGTCACCCCCGGCCTGATCCAGACCGACATAACCGGCGGCAAGCTGACCGACGACATGCGCCGCGACATTCTCAAGGGAATACCGCTCAACCGTCTCGGCGATGCCGTCGATGTTGCCAATATCTATCTTTTCCTTGCCTCGGACCTTTCCTCCTACGTCACCGGCGCGGTCGTCGATGTGAATGGCGGCATGCTCATTCACTGAGAAAGACCTTTTCGAGGCCGGCAAACCGGCTTCGATTTTTCTGACCGGGAGGAGGAAAAATGGCCAAGGCGTATAATGCAGATACCGTAACGGAAGCGGCCTTGCCCAACGTATCGCTTGCGCATCGCGCCTGGCGTATCCGGCGCAACGCCCTTTTGATGGGTGAGGTGCAGGGACAGGGTTATGTCGGGCAGGCGCTCGGCATTGCCGATGTTCTGGCGGTGGCGTGGTTTCACGCCATGCGTTACCGGGCGGACGATCCGCAATGGCAAGGCCGCGACCGGTTTCTGCTCTCCATCGGCCATTATGCCATCGCGCTTTACGCCGCCCTGATCGAGGCGGACGTTATTCCCGAGGACGAGCTGGAAACCTACGGCTGCGATGGCTCGCGCCTGCCGATGTCCGGCATGGCCTCCTATACGCCGGGCATGGAAATTACCGGCGGGTCGCTCGGCCACGGGCTTGGCATCGCCGTCGGCATGGCGCTCGGCCTCAAGCGCAAGAATTCCGACCGGTTCATCATCAATCTGATGTCGGATGGCGAACTGGGCGAAGGCTCGACCTGGGAAGCGGCCATGGGCGCGTGCCATCACAGGCTCGGCAATCTCATCAATCTCGTGGATTTCAACAATCAGCAGGCTGACGGCCCGTCCCGCGAGATGCTGTCGTCGGAACCCGTGGATGCCAAATTCGCCGCCTTCGGCTGGCACGTGCAGCGCGTCGACGGCAACGATATCGACAGGATTCGCGATGCCTTCGATATCGCCATGTCACTTGGCGATGACAGGCCGCGTGCGATCGTCTTCGATACCAGAATGGGCCGTGGCGTTCCCTTCCTTGAAAACCGGGAAATCACCCATTTCATCCGCGTGGAGCCGCATGAATGGAAACTGGCGCTCGACGCCCTTGAAGAAGGACGGCCGCAATGAGCGCAGCGCCGCAGAAGCGTCTCACCACATCGGCGATGATCGCATCCATTGCCGCCGAAGGTCAGCCGACGCGCCCCGCGCCCTTTGGCCACGCTCTGGTGCAATTGGCGAAGGAGCGTAAGGACATTGTCGGCCTGACGGCGGATCTCGGCAAATATACCGACCTGCATGTTTTCGCCAAAGCCTTTCCCGAGCGCTTTTATCAAATGGGCATGGCCGAACAGCTGTTAATGAGCACTGCGGCCGGTCTGGCGCGTGAGGGCTTCGTGCCCTTCGCGACCACCTATGCGGTTTTCGCCGCCCGCCGCGCCTATGATTTCATCGCCATGGCGATTGCCGAGGAAAACCTGCCGGTCAAGATCGTCTGCGCCCTGCCCGGCCTGACGACGGGTTACGGCCCCAGCCATCAGGCGACCGACGATCTGGCGATTTTTCGCGCGCTGCCCAATATGACGATCATCGATCCCTGCGATGCGACCGACATAGAAGGCGCGGTGCCGGCGATCACCGATTATCACGGCCCGGTCTATATGCGGCTGCTGCGCGGCCAGGTGCCGGTGGTGCTCGAAGAATACGGCTATCGCTTCGAACTTGGAAAAGCCCAGCTTATCCGTGACGGCGCGCAGGTCCTGTTCATTTCCTCCGGCATCTTGACGATGCGAGTTCTGGAGGCGGCTGCCCTGCTTGAGAAGGAGGGGGTCGGCTGCGCCGTCCTGCATTCCCCCACCATCAAGCCGCTCGACACCGCTTCGATCTTCGCGGAGGTCGACAGGGCGGATCGCCTGGTGATCGTGGCGGAAAACCACAGCGAGATCGGCGGTCTCGGGGAAGCGGTGGCGATGGCGCTGATGAAAGGCGGCAGGACGCCGCGCCTCAGACAGATCGCCTTGCCCGACGCCTTTCTGGACGCGGGCGCGCTGCCGACCCTGCATGACCGTTACGGCATCTCGACGGCGATGATCGTCGGGCGCGTCAGAGGCTGGCTGGAGAATGAAAGTTTTGAAGTACCGCGCGGTTCGGTCTAAAGGCTGAGGCTTGGACATCGCGCAGAATCAGCCGGGGGGAGCCGGCCGTTTCCTGGGAGTGCAGCGCGTTATCCGCCTGTTCGGGTAAAGCCGAGGATGTTTAAATCAAGGGAGGACAAAATGACTATTTCCATCAACAGGCGCATGTTTCTAACCGGCGCCGGCTTTGTATTGGCGGCACCCGCCGTCCTGACAACACCGCGCAACGCCCGCGCCGCCACGACGCTGACGCTCGGCCACGGCGCGGCGCCCGGCAATCCGCGGACTTTGGCCGCGGCGAAATTCGCCGAACTGGTCGCCCAGAAAACCGAAGGCCGCGTGGCGATCAATGTCGCCGGTTCGGAAACGCTCGGCAGCGATGCCGCCATGCTGACCAGCCTGCGCACCGGCGCGCTCGATTTCACCGCCAACAGCCAGGGTCCGGTTTCGAGCGTCGTGCCGGAACTGGCGGCGCTCGGCCTGCCCTTCCTGTTCGGCAATGCCGATCAGGCGATCAAGGTGCTGGACGGCGACGTCGGCGCATCGCTCGATGCGCGCTTCCAGAAGGTCGGCATCGTGCCGCTCGACTGGTGGGATAACGGCATCCGCCATGTCTCCAACTCCAAACGCGCCATCACCAGACCGCAGGACGTCGCCGGCCTGAAAATCCGCACGCCCGCCGATCCGATGACCATGGATATTTTCAAGGCGCTGGACGCGGCAACGGTTCAGATCGCCTTTGGCGAACTTTATATCGCCCTCCAGCAGGGCGTCGTGGACGGGCAGGAAAACCCGCTGGTCAACATCGAAAGCTCCAAGCTTTACGAGGTCAACCAATACATCAGCCTCACCGCCCATAAATGGGAATCGACCCCGTTCCTGATGTCCAAATTCGCCGAAGGGCGGCTGGGCAAGGATTTCGAGGCCGTGAAGGCGGCTGCCAAGGAAGCCGGCGCGCTGCAGCGCCAACTTTCCGCTGAAAAGGCCAGCGCATCGCTCGCGGCCTTCAAGGCCAACAGTGCCATCGAGGTGGCCGAAGACATCGACCACGCCGCTTTTGCGAAGGCGACGGCGCAGGTGCTGGAGACATGGAAACAGAAGCCCTTCGGCGATTTCGTCGCGGAGCTGGAAAAAGCTGCCAAGGGCTGACGATCGCGACGCCGGCCGGCTTCCGCCCCGGGCGGCGTCGTCTCGCGCCCACCACAGGATCGGCGGGAGCCTCACTCACGCCGGCATTCATACGGTTTCAGTTTTCAGGAGATGCGCCAATGCTCGAAGGAGCCTTGTCCGCCGCCAATCGCGTTGACGGTTTCATCGCCATCCTCTGCCGCGTCATCATCGTGGCGTCCGGCATTCTGCTCACGACCATCATGACCACGAATGTCATCGTGCGTTACGTCTCGACATCCGGCGGTCTGGATTTCGCGGAAGAGCTGCCGACCATGCTGTTTCCCTGGTTCATCGTCGCCGGCATCACGCTCGCGGCGCAGAACGGCGCGCATATGGCGGTGGAATGGATCTATGACAAGTTCGACGACCGCGGCAAGGTCGGCGTTCTGCTGTTCGCCAATCTCGTGACGGTCGCGAGTTTCATCGTTCTGGCGCAGCAGGCGCTGGTCGTCGCCGAGATCGCCGGCGCTGAAATAAGCCCGGTTCTGCAATTGCCCAACAGCATCGGTTATTACTCCATCGCCTTCGGCGCGGCACTGGTCTCGATCACCACCGCAACCGCCAGCCTGCGCATTCTGTCCGGCGGCTGGCACGCGCGCCCGCACGGCGCAACCGAGGAGATGCCCCTATGACCATCGTGATGATCATTGCATTTTGCATTCTCATGATGCTGGCGGTTCCCGTCGGTTACGCGCTGATCATTTCGGCAGGCGTCGCCGTGCTGTGGAACGGTTATGTGCCGCTTTCCATCGTGGCGCAGCAGGTCTATGACCAGACACAGTCCTTCCCCATGCTGGCGCTGCCGTTCTTCATGCTGGCCGGCACGCTGATGCTGGGCGGCAAACTCGGAACCCAGCTTTTGGAACTCGCCTCCAAAGCCATGCAGCGCTGGCGCGGCGGCCCGCTTTCCACCACTGTCATCTCTTCGGTGGTGTTTGGCGGCGTCTCCGGCTCTGCGGTCGCCAATGCCAGCGCACTGGGTTCGGTGCTCATTCCATGGCAGAAACGCCAGGGTTATCCCGCGCCTCTCTGCGCGGCGAACAATGCCACCTCGGCCGTTATCGACGTGCTCATTCCGCCCTCTATCCCGATGATCCTCTATTCGCTGGTGAGCGGCGTCAGCATCGCCAATCTGTTCATTGCCGGAATCTTGCCCGGCCTGCTGATGGCCGTCGGCTTCATCATCGTCTGCTGGGCGATTGCCGTGCGCCGCGGTTATGCGGTCAGCGATGAACGCATCCGCAAGCGCGATCTGGCGGTTCTGGCATTTCGCAGCCTGCCGGCGATCCTTCTGCCGATACTCATCATCCTCGGCCTGCGCTTCGGCTTTGCGACGCCCACGGAGGTGGCCGTTCTTTCGGTCGTTTATTCGCTCGTGCTCAGCATCGTCTTTTACCGCGACCTGACGTGGAAACGTTTCTGCGACAATTTCGTCGAGGCGGGTTCGGCAACCGGCGTCGTCATGCTGGTGATCATGGGCAGCGCCGCGGTGGGCTGGGTCCTCACCTTCGATCAGGCGCCCCAGCATTTCGCCACCTGGGTGGCGGAAAACATCTCGAACCCGATCCTGATCATTCTCATGATGAACATCCTGATGCTGATCATCGGCATGCCGCTCGATCTGCCGCCGTCGATCCTGCTGCTCGGACCGATCTTCGTGCCGCTGGCGGACATGATCGGGCTCGACCGGGTGCAGCTCGGCATGATGATGGTCATCAATCTCGGCATCGGGCTTTATACGCCGCCGATCGGCACCACGCTCTTCATCTCGTCCTCCATCGCCAGAGCGCCGCTCGGCGCGACGACCAGGGAGTTGTGGCCGTTCTTTGCCATGGCAATGCTGCTGCTTATCGCCGTCAGCTTCATCCCCGCCCTGACGATCTACTGACCTCGCCTGCAGCAGAACCGGAGACCATCGGCTAACGCCCCGGCCGGTGGTTTTTCGTTCACGATCTATCCTTCAAGATACGGCAAATCTTCGTTCCGCCGCTTCGCCGATGAAATCACGATCTGAGATGGAACCTTCACGAAATTTTAGGGGATTGCGGAACACATATGGAACATATAGTGTTCGTTCTGTATTTGTTTCGCGACCTCAACGACGATTCTCAAGGGTGTTTTCCTCATGCTCACGCGCAAACAGCAGGAATTGCTTCTCTTCATTCATGAAAGAATGAAAGAGTCCGGCGTGCCGCCCTCCTTCGATGAAATGAAGGACGCACTCGACCTTGCCTCCAAATCCGGCATCCACCGGCTGATCACGGCCCTCGAGGAGCGCGGCTTCATTCGCCGGCTACCTAACAGGGCGCGGGCGCTGGAAGTCATCAAGCTGCCGGAGGCCTACGCGCCGGGTGCGAGGCCGCAACGCGGTTTTTCGCCGAGCGTCATCGAAGGCAGCCTCGGCAAACCGAAGGCGCCGGAACCGGCACCCGCCCCCAAGGCGCCTGCCAACGATCTCGGCGGGGCGGTCACCGTGCCGGTCATGGGCCGCATTGCCGCAGGCGTGCCGATTTCCGCCATTCAGAACAATACGCATGACGTTGCCGTGCCTGTGGACATGCTGGGTTCCGGCGAACATTACGCTCTTGAGGTCAAGGGCGATTCGATGATCGAGGCCGGCATTTTCGATGGCGACACCGTCATTATCCGCAATGGCAACATTGCCAATCCCGGCGATATCGTCGTGGCGCTGGTGGATGACGAGGAGGCGACGCTGAAACGCTTCCGCCGCAAGGGCGCCTCCATTGCACTGGAGGCAGCCAACCCCGCCTATGAGACCCGCATCTTCGGGCCGGACCGGGTGAAGATCCAGGGCAAGCTGGTGGGGCTGATCCGCCGTTACCATTGATCGCTAATGGCCGCCATCGTCTCGGCGCGAACATCGCCCCGGTGAGGAGACCTCCATTGAGGATGGCGGCAATTCTGCACTTCGGCTGACTATGTCGATTCCGGGCCGACACATTCGTCCCGGGAGCAGCTGCATTCCGTTCCGCTGATCATCGGCTCCGGTCTTCATATGATATTGCGGCTTTGGCCCGGCCTGTTGCGCCCCGTGCCTCATCTGCATGGAGTTTCGATAACGTAGCGGGGTGTTTCGCCCGTGGGATGGACTTAACGCGACATCGTCACTGAACGGCGACATCCTCATCGCGTGACCCGCCGCCACTCATCAAAGGCGCTTATGGGTGCCATGGATTATTTTCGATATTCCGCAGCGCTTCGACATGTATAGAAATAAGCGTGATATCCGGGAGACAAGCCATGTACGATCTTTATATCGCCAACAAGAACTATTCCTCCTGGTCGCTGCGGCCCTGGGTCTTGATGCGCACGCTCGGTATCGCCTTCGATGAGAAGCTCGTTCCGTTCGGCGAAGGCGTTTCCTTCTCCAGCTTTTCGCCAACGGGCAAGGTGCCATGCCTTGTCGATGAGGGCGTGACGATATGGGAATCGCTGTCGATCGCCGAATATCTTGCCGAAAGGCATCAGGGCGTCTGGGCAAGCGACAAACAGGCGCGGGCATGGTCGCGGTCGGCTGCGAGCGAAATGCATGCCGGCTTTTCCTCGCTGCGCAATCTCTATCCCATGTCGGTCGGTATTCGGGTCAAGCCGAAGGCCGGCGATGCCGGACTTGCCGCCGATATCAGGCGCATCGACGCGCTGTGGAGCGAAGGCCTGAGGCAATTCGGCGGCCCCTACCTTGCCGGCCAGAAATTCACCGCGGTCGACGCCTTCTTCTGCCCGGTCGCATTCCGTTTCCAGACCTATGGCGCCGATCTTTCACCGGATGCGAAGGCCTATTGCGACCGGCTGCTCGCCCTGCCCGCCATGCGCGAATGGTATGAGGCCGGATTGCGGGAGATCTGGCGCGATGCCGCCCATGAAGAAGAAATAGGCGGCATTGGCGAACTGACCGCGGATCTGCGTCTCAAGGCCTGAGACCCAGCACTGGCGGTCGTCACTGCGACGTCGCCAGCAGCTGCCGGATGTTTTCGGGAACATCGTGCTCGAAACTACCGCTCTTCCAGTCGTAATAGCGGTGTTCGCTCCAAGGCCTGTCCACCCCCGCTATAGCGGCGCGCAGCCGTCCGACCACGGCGGGCTGTTCACTGCCGGCGAAACTCATTTCCACCGAACCGATGCGCCGCAGAATATCGCGGTTGAGCAGCAGTGCGCCCGAGCGGCATTGCGAAAACGAGGTTCTGCGCGAAACGACGACGATATCGGCGATGTCGCAGGCCTTTCCGGCAAACCGGCCATCCTCCAGAACGACGATCCATTCGCCGCTGCCGGCGCGCGCCACGCACCATATGTCCTTGGCGCAGGTGAAGACCCCCGGTTCCGCATCTTTCAGGGCTGCCGTCATCTGCCGGGCGACGGTACTCAGCTCTTGCGGGGTCAGTTTCGGTCTGGCGGTCAAAGCCACACGGGTTGCCGCCGTCCCGGTTTCGACAATCACCGGCGGCACGGGCTGTTCCGGCAGGAGCAATGCTCTTTGCCACTGGCCATAAACGAAACCCTGCGGCCGCGTCCTTGTCGTATAGGCCTTGCCGTCCTCCAGCAGGGCGACCAGTTCGCCATCCTCGTGAATGAGCAGGTGCGGCACATCGCGATAGGCCATCGTCGCCGACAGCCCGAAGGCAAAGAGCAGAATCGGAATGCCAAGCAAAGCGAGCCGGCTGCGCAGCAGCGTCAGCAGCAGGAAACCGGCCGACGCAAGGCCGATGAACCAGCCATGCGGCCGCCCCGTCGCAGCGCTGCCGCCCCAGGACGCCACCTCCTGCGCAACCTCGATGACGAGCGCCATGCCATATCCCATGATCTTCAGGAAAGGAGCGTCGAGCCCGAAGGGCATCAACAACATGGCGACAAGGCCAAAGGGCATGACGATCAGCGACATCAGCGGCATGGCGGCCAGATTGGCGAACAGTCCATAGGTGGTGACACGGTGGAAATGTTCGGCCGAATAGATCGCCGTCGACAGCCCGCCAATCAGCGATGTGACGATGACGCCGCCGATGATGGCGCCTGCCGTCTGCCCTACCCTCATCCATGCCGGCCTGCGGCCGATGGACAGCCGCTCGTGATTGCCGCGGCTGCGACTCCACCAGGCATAGGCCGATACCAGCGCGATGGTCGCTGCAAAGGACATCTGGAAACTCGGCCCCATGATCTCCGAGGGCGAAAAGGCAAGAATGACCAGGGCGGAAAGAGCAACGTTCCTGAGGCTGAGCGAGGGCTGATCGAAAAGGACGGCGATCAGCATCACGGACATCATCAGCCAGGCGCGTTCGGCAGAGACGGCGAAACCGGAAATCAGATAATAGGCAAGCGTCATCAGCAGCGCCGCGAAAGCTGAAATCTTCTTGACTGGCCAGCGTTGCGCAAAGGCGGGAAACAGGCTGAAGACCAGTCGGAGGCCAACGAAGAAGATGCCGGCAGCCAGCGCCATGTTGAGCCCGGATATGGCAACGATATGCGCAAGACCGGAAAGCCTCAGCGCCTCCATCGTTTCGACCGATATGGCCTGTCTCTCATCGGTGACGATCGAGGCTGCAAAGGCGCCGGCATCGCCGCCGATCGTGCCGCGGATACGCTCGGCAATGGCGCTGCGAAGGCGATAGAGCCCCATGTCGGCCCACTCCATCACCCCGCGCCCAGCGGCAATGTCCCCCTCCGGTGATACGGTCGTCACCTGGGGCGGCCTGTAGAAAAATCCCGTCGCGCCCATGCCTTTGAAATAGGAGGCGAAGGCGAAGTCATTGAGCCCCGGCAGAGCCGGACCGGAAGGCGGCGACAGACGCGCCTTGCCGCGAATGGTGGCGCCAAGCGCGACCGGTTCGCCGCCGCGGGCAAGCAGCGCGACCTTCTCCGGCGGACGCGACAGTTTCGGCGTCTCCGTCGCGATCAGCCTGACCACGTATCGCCAGTCGCCGCGCGCGTCGACCTCACGGCGCAAGACAGTGCCGATGATGGTCGTGGTGACCGGTGTATCCAGCACCACGGTGCCGGCGCGCCTGGTTTCAAGATCGGCCAGAAGCATGCCCAGCAGCAGGAAAGCGGCGATGCTGCAGCCGGCCGGCGACAGGCCGGTATCGTATCGGATGAAGAGCGCCAAAGCGGCGGCAAGCAGGAGTGCGATTGCCAGTACGAACGAAGACGGCGTGACATCCAGGGAAAACCACAGGATCGCACCGCAGCCGATGAAGACAGGAACAAACAGGAAATCATGGCCGAATGCGCGTTCCTCGGCGAGACAGGCGGTGAGTTTGCCGGTAATGACGACCTTGAGGTTCGGCCAGGAAACAGGGGCAGGCAGATCGCGGGCAGCGACATCGCCGGTGCGGCAAACGGGAAACAGGATTTCATGCGTGCCGGGCAAGCTGCCCGGCCTCGTTTCGGCATATTCGAAATGCTGTTTTTCCCCGTGACCGAGCAATCCGCGCCGCGCCCCTGCCGCACCGGAAACAGCTTTGCAGCCCGGCGCGGAGGATTGCAATCCTTTCCTTTAACGGTGCGTTGACCGAGATCGAATCGCCATTGCCGATAAAGCCGCAAGCAACGTCATTGCGTTTGCCGCAATGCACAATTTGACCTTCGAATAGCTTGGCATCGGCGCAAGGATCATATAGCTAATCGGTAGACGCTTAACCGCGGGGCGTGTCTCAACGCCCCCACCCGCATGTTTTCGGAGGATCAGTATGACGGAAAAAAGCGCTACAGTGACACTTGGCGATAAACAGGTCGAACTCCCGGTCAGGGAAGGCACGATCGGGCCGAGCGTCGTCGATATCGGCACGCTGTACAAACACACGGGCTCCTTCACTTACGACCCGGGTTTCACGTCGACGGCCTCCTGCGAATCCAAGATCACCTATATTGACGGTGACGAAGGCGTTCTTTTGCATCGCGGCTTCCCGATCGAGCAGCTGGCCGAACAGGGCGACTTCCTGGAAACCTGCTACCTGCTGCTTTACGGCGAACTGCCGACGGCTGCGCAGAAGAAGGATTTCGATACCCGCGTCACGCGCCATACCATGGTGCACGAACAGATGAGCCGCTTCTTCACCGGCTATCGCCGCGATGCGCATCCGATGGCCGTCATGTGCGGCACGGTCGGCGCTCTTTCGGCCTTCTACCACGACTCGACCGACATCACCGATCCGCACCAGCGCATGGTCGCCTCGCTGCGCATGATCGCGAAGATGCCGACGATCGCCGCCATGGCCTACAAGTACCATATCGGCCAGCCCTTCGTTTACCCGAAGAACGATCTCGATTACGCCTCGAACTTCCTTCACATGTGCTTTGCCGTACCCTGCGAGGACTACAAGGTCGATCCGGTTCTGGCCCGCGCCATGGACCGCATCTTCATCCTGCATGCCGATCACGAGCAGAACGCCTCCACCTCCACGGTGCGCCTTGCCGGTTCGTCGGGTGCAAACCCGTTCGCCTGTATCGCGGCGGGCATCGCCTGCCTCTGGGGTCCTGCCCATGGCGGCGCCAATGAAGCGGCGCTCAACATGCTGAACGAAATCGGCTCGGTTGACCGCATTCCGGAATATATCGCCCGCGCCAAGGACAAGAACGACCCGTTCCGCCTGATGGGCTTTGGCCACCGCGTCTACAAGAACTACGACCCGCGCGCCAAGATCATGCAGAAGACGATGTATGAAGTGCTGGAAGCCACCGGCAATTCCGACGATCCGATCATGCAGGTCGCGCTGGAACTGGAAAAGATCGCCCTTTCCGACCCCTACTTCGTCGAAAAGAAGCTCTACCCGAATGTCGACTTCTATTCGGGCATCACGCTGAAGGCGCTCGGCTTCCCCACGACCATGTTCACCGTTCTCTTCGCTCTCGCCCGCACCGTCGGCTGGATCGCGCAGTGGAACGAAATGATCGAAGATCCGCAGCAGCGCATCGGCCGCCCGCGCCAGCTCTATACAGGCGCCGGCAAGCGTGACTACGTTCCGGTTTCGAAGCGTTAAGCCGCGAAACCCTCCAAGATCAAAGGCCGGCAGGTTTTCACCCGCCGGCCTTTTTGTTGGGCGTGCGAATGGTTCTCAATGGCGCGCGGCAACGCCGAGGAACTGCTTGAGTTCCGGCGTCGCGGGATTGGTGAACACCTCTTCCGGCGGGCCGATTTCATGCACCCTGCCCTCATGCATGAAAACCACGCGGGAGCAGACGTCGCGGGCAAATTTCATTTCATGCGTCACCATCAAGAGCGTCATGCCTTCGGCGGCCAGTTCGCGCACCACCGCCAGCACTTCCGCCACCAGCTCGGGATCGAGCGCCGAGGTGATTTCATCACAAAGCAGCGCGATCGGCTGCATGGCGAGCGCACGGGCAATGGCGACACGCTGCTGCTGGCCGCCCGACAATTCATCGGGATAGGCATCGAACTTATGCGCCAGCCCGACCCGCTCCAGCATCTTGCGGGCAACGGTTTCGGCTTCCGGTTTCGGTGTCTTCTTCACCACGGTCTGAGACAGCATGACGTTGCCGCCGACGGTCTGGTGCGGGAAGAGGTTGAACTGCTGGAAGATCATGCCGACCTTCAGCCGCAGGGCTTTCAGATGCAGATCATCGTCGAGAAGCTGCGCGCCGGCGACCGATATGGAACCGGCCGAAATCGTCTCCAGCCCATTGATGCAGCGAAGCAATGTCGATTTGCCCGATCCGCTCTTGCCGATGATGGCGATGACCTCACCCGGCTCGACATCGAGGTTGATGCCTTTCAGAACCTCGTTGCTGCCATAGCTTTTGCGGACTTCAGTGATTTCGATGAGCGACATTGAGCTTCCTTTCGAGGATCTGGCTGCTCTTCGACAGAGGCCAGCACAGCGCGAAATAGATGAGGGCGACGAGGCCATAAACGGTGAAGGGCTGGAAGGTGGCGTTGGTGACGACCGTGCCGGCCTTGGACAGTTCCACGAAGCCGATGATCGACGTTACCGCCGTTCCCTTGATGACCTGAACGATGAAACCGACGGTCGGCGGAATGGCAACCCGCATGGCCTGCGGCAGGATGACGTAACGCATCTGCTGCAGGCGTCCCATGGCAAGGCTCGCCGACGCCTCCCATTGCCCCTTGGCGACGGATTCGACGCAGCCGCGCCAGATTTCGGTGAGAAAGGCGGCCGCCCACAGGATCAGCGTCAGGCCCGCCGCCAGCCAGGCCGGCACATCGATGCCGAACAGGCCAAGGCCGAAAAAGGCGATGAAAAGCTGCATCAAAAGCGGCGTGCCCTGGAAAAGCTCGACATAATAACGCGCAAAAGCCCGCATCGTTTTTTTGCGGGAAATGCGCATGAACAGCAGAAGCAGCGCCACAAGACCACCGCCGGCAAAGGAAACGAGCGAGAGCAGCACCGTCCAGCGCGTGGCGAGCAGCAGGTTTCTGAGAATATCCCAGGTGGAGAATTCGATCATCGGACACTCCTGCGCGGAAAGATGAGGTTGCCGCCCATGACCAGTACCTGCCTTAACAGAATGGCCAGCACGAGATAGATGACGGTGGAGACCATGTAGGCTTCGAAGGCGCGGAAGGTGCGCGACTGGATGAAATTGGCAGCGAAGGTCAAATCCTCGGCGGCAATCTGCGACACGACCGAGGAGCCGAGCATGACGATCACCACCTGCGAAGACAGCGCCGGCCAGATGCGTTGCAGGGACGGCACCAGCACCACATGCCGGAAGGTTTCGAAACGGGTCATGGCAAGGCTTGCCCCGGCCTCGAACTGCCCCTTGGGCGTGGCCTGGATGCCGGCGCGGATGATCTCGCAGCTATAGGCCCCGAGATTGACCACCATGGCGATGTTGGCGGCGCTCAGTTCCGACAATTGCAGGCCCAGCGACGGCAGGCCGAAAAAGATAAAAAACAATTGTATGAGGAATGGCGTATTGCGAATGAGTTCCACATAGGCGGCGACCGGCGGCCGCAACCATTTCGGGCCAAGGGCGCGCACCCAGGCGCAGAATATGCCGAGGGCGATGCCGAGGACGCCACCAACGGCGATCAGTTCCAGGGTGACGGCGATGCCCTTGGCGATCTGCGGGTAATAATCGACAAGCCATCCAAAATCGAATGTGTATTTCACCCGATATTTCCTTTCGGGGAGGACAGACCAGGCGCCGGTCCGGGATCGGACGGGGCCGGCGCTTGGTTTGCCGGGTTGGTCAGAGATCCTTCGGCAGGTCGGTTTTCAGCCACTTCTGCGCGATGGCGTTCAGCGAACCATCGGTCTTTGCGGTGGCGATGATCGCGTTGACCTTTTCCAGCAGCGCCGGCTGCTCCTTGTTCAGGCCGATATAGCAGGGGGAATTCTTGATCAGGAACTTGAGCTCGGGCCGCTTCGGCGGGTTCTTGGCGAGAATGGCGGCGGCCACCACATTGCCCGTGGCCACGGCTTCCACCTGGCCGGCGAGGAAGGCGGAAATCGTGCCGTTATTGTCCTCATAACGCTTGATGGTCGTATCGGCCGGCGCCACCTTGGTCAGCTCCAGATCCTCGACCGCGCCACGGGTAACACCGATGGTCTTGCCCGACAGGTCTTCCGCCTTGGTGACCGCAACCGAGTCAGGGGCGAAGACGCCGTTGAAGAAAGGCGCATAGGCGGTGGAGAAATCGATGACCTTTTCACGATCCGGGTTCTTGCCGAGGCTCGAAATGACGAGATCGACCTTGTTGGTCTGCAGATAGGGAACGCGATTGGCGCTGGTGACCGGCACGAGTTCGACCTTCACGCCAAGCTTCTCGCCGATCAGATTGGCGACGTCGATATCATAACCCTGCGGGGCCATATCCGTGCCGACGCTGCCGAAGGGCGGGAAATCCTGCGGGACGGCAACGCGGATCGTGCCGCGGGAGGTGATATCGCCGAGCGCATCGGCAGAGGCTGCCGGCGAAAAACCGAGCGTTGCGGAAATCGCGGCTATGGCAAGCAATGAACGTCTGGAAAACATTGGTAATTACTCCTTTGGGCTTGAGGAAAGAGGCTGAAGTGAAAGGGAATTGCGAAGCTCGTAGAGCGGATCAGGCCTGCGGGTGAGATCGAGACCGGTCTCGACCTCGTCGAGATGGCGGATGGCGAGTTCGGCGGCGCCATGAAAATCACCTGCCTTGATCGCCTCGAAGATGCGGCAGTGCCCGTCATGCGATTGCTGCGCATGGAAATCGGACTGGTAAAGCATGGAGATGAGAATGGTTCTGGCCGTCAGGTCGCGCAGCGTTTCGACGATGATGTCATTGCCGGCGATTTCGGCGATGCGGATATGAAAGTCACCCATCAGGCAGGTCAGGCGCTGGCGGTCGCCCTTGGCGATCGCCGCCTTTTCTTCATCGAGATGATCGGCAAGGATGGCGATGCCTTGCGCACTGACGCCGGAAAGATTGCGCAAAAGCCCATATTCTATGATGCGGCGCGCCTCATAGACCTTGATGGATTCTTCGGCGGAAGGCTCCACCACGAACCAGCCGCGGCGCGGGCTGACGGTGACGATGCCGCGCGTCTCGAGCCGCATCATCGCCTCGCGGATGCGCGTGCGCGACACGTTGAAAAGGCTGGCGAGCTGGTTCTCGCTGAGGCGGGTTCCCGGGCGGATGCGCGCGGAAAGAATGCCGGAGATAATGGCGTCTTCTACCGCGCTCTGGGCGCTTTCGGATGTATGGCTATCTTGCATACAAGATTGAATGCAAGCGGTATGCCAGACGAAAATTCCGGGGCTGCGTGGCCTTTGCCGGCGAGCGGTTTGCCGCCCTAACGGTCAAATGCAGTAAAATCGATCCCTCGCCTGCCTGCATCGGCGGCAGGTCGGCAACCGGAAGCGCCTGCCCGCAAAGCGGACATCGCCATATCTGAGGCGGGCATGGGCCGGATTATATGGAGGAACTATTCCTGCCCTTCAGGACATCGAGAAGAATGGCCGCGCCGGTTTCACCGGGGGGCACATCGGTCTGCAAACGTTGCTGTACGAGCGCATAACCTTCCAGCATCGCCCGCCGCTCGGTGGTATCGGACGACAGACGTTCGGCCCAGCGCAACATCGAACCGGACCGCACCACCTCGTTGAAATATTCCGGTACGACCGCATAATCGGCAATCAGGTTCGGCAGGGCGCCGGTCCAGGTTTTCACCCGCTTGCTCAGCATGGTGAAAATCCAGTCTGTCTTGTAGACGGAGATCGTCGGGACGCCGGCAAGAGCCAGTTCGAGAATGACGGTGCCGGAGGCGGCGATTGCCGCATCGGCCTCGGCAAAGGCGTTCCACTTGAATGCAGGGTCGATGCCGATCTCCGGCCGGATGTCTTGCGGCCATGTCGCGGCCAGTTCACGAATACGGTTTTCCTGGCGCGGCACGGTGGGCAGCACGAACCGGGTCGGGCCGTTGCGTTCCACGAAGGCTTTTGCCGCCTGCTCGAACGGCTCCATCAACCGCGTCGTCTCCGTGGAGCGCGATCCCGGCAACAGAAGAATGGTCTTCGGCTGACCATCGGCCGGAAGAGAGCGGTCCGCCCGCTTCTGCCGCACGCAAAGCACATCGGGATCGACGCTGAGGCGATGGCCGACAAAGGTGGTCGGCGGGCCGCCGAGGCGCCGCATGGCTTCCGGCTCGAAGGGCAGCAGGGCCAGAACGTGATCGACATAGGACAGCATCGCGGTGGCGCGATATTCCTTCCACGCCCAGACGCTGGGGCAGACATAATTGACGACCGGCAGATGCGGCAATTGCCGGCGGACTTTTTTCGCAACGCGATGGGTGAAATCCGGGCTGTCGATGATCAGCAGGACATCCGGCTTTGCAGCTACGATGGCCGCCGCGGTCTGGTTGATCCGTGCAATAAGCTTCGGCAGCTTCTTCAAGACCTGCGTGAAGCCCATGATGGAGAGTTCCGAATAATCGAACAGTGAGGCGAGCCCCTGCGCCTCCAGCGCCTCGCCGCCGACACCCACCAGTTCGACGGAGCCGGCATATCGGGCCTTGAGCGCGCGGATCAGATCCGCCCCCAGAAGATCGCCCGACACTTCGCCGGCGATAACCGCCACTTTTAATGTCGCCGTCATGCGCTCATATCCCGGCCAATCATGTCTCCGTCAAGTGACGTATCGATGCCGCAGACGAATATGCCCGCCTCGTCGGCGGCTTTCAACATCGCGTCGCGATCGAGCACAAGCGCCCGTCCGGCTTCGACGGCAATGCCGGCCAAGCCGGCCTTCCGGGCGTTTTCCACGGTTTCGATGCCGATCGTCGGCAGGTCGGCGCGTACATCCTGCTGCGGCTTGCAGAGCTTGACCAGCACGCCTCTGCGCCGCGGCGATATGCGGCCTTCGGCGCGCAGCGCGGCGACACGCGCCAGCATGGCGTCCGTACCCTCGACGCCTTCAAGGGCGACAATGCGGCCACCGACGGAGACAGCTCCCTGCCCGACATCGAGCGTGCCGAGCGCAAGCGCGGCTTCGGCTGCCTTGCTTATATCGCGGAAATCCTCATCGGCGGGTTTCTGAGCGCCAAAAACGCCGGTGGTGGCGAGCAGGCCCGGTGCGATCTCATGCGCACCGATGACCTTTGCGCCAAGCGTGCCGATGATCTTGATGACCATCTGCAAAACGGCGTCGTCGCCACCCGACAGCAGGGTGCGGACGATGGAGGGAAGTTTCAGCAGGATGCCGATCGTCGGGCGAATTTCGCGCCATTCCGGCCGCCGCGCCACACCGCCGGATAACACGACGCGGTCGACGTGGTTTTCGCGCAGCAGACGGCCAAGACCTGCCACATCGCCGACGCTGATGACGGCATTGTCAAAACCGCTCCAGTCGAAGCGGGAATCATCGCGCAGCCGCACGATGAAAGGGTTTTCGCCCATCTCGCGGGCGGCCGCCGCCACATAAAGCGGCAGCTGGCCGCTGCCGGCAACGATGGCGAGACGCCCGCCGCCTGTCACGGCTCACTTGCCCCGATTGGGCGAAGAGATCGCGCGATCGCTGTCCGCACCGATGAAATCGATGATTTCAAGCGCCTGCGGGCAATCCAGATAGTCGTTGCGGTCGATGGCCGCGGCATTGCCGCGAATCGTGCCTTCAGCCTCGAAAATCGCTTTATAGACACGCCTGACCTTATGGATATCGGCGCGCTCGATACCGGCGCGGGTCATGCCGACGACGTTGAGGCCGCCGAGAATGCCGGGATTGCCGTTCAACATGCCATAGGGAATGACATCGTAATTGACCGCGGACAGTCCGCCGATAAAAGCCTGGCGGCCGATGCGACTGAACTGGTGCACCGCGCAACCGCCGCCCAGAATGGCGCGATCCTCGATGGTGACATGGCCCGCCAGCATCACATTGTTCGACAGGATGATGTGGCTGCCAAGACGGCAATCATGCGCCACATGCGAGTTGGCGAGGAACAGGTTATCGTCACCGACAATGGTCTTGCCGCTGCCATCGGAGCTGCCGGCATTCATCGTCACGCCTTCGCGCATGATGCAGCGTTCACCGATCTCGAGCGTCGTTTCCGAACCGTCGTGGCGAACCGCCTGGGGCGTGCCGCCGATGACCGCCATGGGATGGATGACCGAGCCGCGACCGATGACGGTGAGGCCGGAAACCACGGCGTGATTATGCAGCCTGACATCGTCGTGCAGCGTCACCTTCGCGCCGACATAGCTCAAGGCCCCGATAACGACATTCTCGCCGATGACCGCGCCATCCTCGACAACGGCGGTCGGATGGATTTTGGCCGAAGCCGCGATCGCACTCATTGCCGGCCCTCGGGGATCATCATCGCGCCGACATCGGCTTCCGCCACCAGCACGCCTTCCACCTTGGCCTCACAGTGGAACTTCCAGACATTGCCGCGCTGCCGCTGCTTGACGACGTGGATTTCGAGGCGATCGCCCGGAACCACGGGCCTGCGGAAGCGCGCATTGTCGATGGTCATGAAATAAACGAGATGACCACCCTCGCCCTGGTTACGGGCACAGATGGCGCCGGCCGTCTGGGCCATGGCCTCGACGATCAGAACGCCCGGCATGATCGGACGGTCCGGGAAATGGCCGGTGAAATGCGGCTCGTTGACCGTCACATTCTTGATGCCGATCGCGGAACTGTCGCCATCGATCTCGACGATCTTGTCGATGAGCAAAAACGGGTAACGATGCGGCAGAAGCTTCATGACTTCCAGGATGTCGGCCGTGCCAAGCGTCGCCTTCGTTTCGTCAGCCATTGTTTTTTTCTCCTGTTTTTTTATCACGCTCTTCAGCGCGTGCCAGAATATCGGCCATATCGCGCAGGAAATGTTTCATCGGACGCGCAGGCGTTCCGCCATAACGGGCGCCGGCCGGCACATCGGCGACTACCCCGCTCATCGCGGCGATCTGCACGCCGTCGCCAATGGTGATATGACCATTGATGCCCGCTGCGCCACCAATCATCACACCGTCACCTATGCGGGCGCTGCCGGCAATACCAACCTTGCTGACAATGCCGCAATGGCGGCCGATGCGCACGTTGTGGCCGATCTGCACCTGATTGTCGACCTTGGTGCCTTCTCCAATGACGGTATCATCCATGGTGCCGCGATCGATCGTGGTATTGGCGCCGATCTCGACATTGTCCTGAATGATGACGCGGCCGATCTGCACGATCTTCAGCATGCCGCGTGGACCCGGCGCATAACCGAACCCGTCCTGACCGATGCGCGCGCCGTTGTGAATGATGACATTATTGCCAAGCAATGCGGCGATAATGCTCGCGCCGCCGGCAATGGTGCAATCCCGCCCCACCTGCACGTCAGCACCGATGACGACGCCCGGCCCGATGCGTGTGCCCGCACCGATATGGGCGCCGGCGCCGATCACGGCAAAAGGCTCGACCACGACGCCCGCTTCCAGCTTTGCGGACGGATCGACATGGGCCGAAGGCGAAATCCCCACCTCAGCCGGCGCCAACAGCGCCGGACGCATGGCGGAGGGATGAAGCAGAGCACCCACCTGCGCAAACAGCGTGTGCGGGGTCTTCGATATCAATGCGGGAATATGGGGCGGAATCAGATTCTTCAGGGCCGCATCGCAAATTACCGCCGCTGCTTCGCAGCTCAGCAATTCGTCGCGATTCTTGCGGGAGAGTATATAGCAGAGCTGATCCGGTTTTGCCCGGTAGACCGGGGCAACGGACCGGATGGTCCGCTCGCCCGCCGCATCCTCAGACAGTTCCGCCCCAAAACGGTCTGCAATATCTTTCAATCGCAGTCCCTCGTGGGGCGGAAAAAAGGCGTTGTATTCCATCAGCCGGAAACTCCAGAACGTTCAAAGTTGCAGTTCTGGACTGCCGATATCAGAAAGTGTTGGACATGCCAAACCGGAAACGCTGTTCCTCGTCGTAGTCTTCCTTGGCGAAAGGCACGGCGTAGTCGACGCGGATCGGACCGAAGGGCGACGCCCACATCACGCCGATACCGGCGGATGCACGGATGGAGTTGTCGTCCTGCAGAGTTTCCCCAGCACCGATCTTAACCTTGTTGCCATACATCGTGCCGGCATCGACAAAGCCGGCGAGACGCAGACCAAAATCTTCCGGAACTCCAGGCATCGGAGCCGTGACTTCAGCAGAAGCGGCGAAATAGGTCGTACCGCCAATGGAGTCGGAACCGATACGCGGACCGATACCGTCATTCTTGAAGCCGCGAACCTGGCGGCCGCCGAACTTGAACTGATCGAAGACCAGCAGATTGTCACCCGTCGGCAAGACGTGGCCGGCCTGACCGGTAAGCGAGCCGATGACATCGTACTCATCCGACAGGGTGTAGTAGAAACGAGCCTTGGCGTAGATCTTGTAATATTCGGAATCGCCGCCGAGGCCTGCAAATTCGTTCGTCAGAGCAGCCTGCCAGCCTTCGCGCGGCATGTTGCGGTCGTCGAGCGTATTGTAGTTCAGCGTGTTCGAAATGATGGACTGCGTCCAGTCACCACCCTTGATCAGAGCCTGATAGGGCTCGGCAAGATTGGCACTATTTTCCCATTCGCCTTCGCCGTCATAATTGATCTGCTTGTAGGTGTACTTGAACGTCGTCGACAGGTCCTCGGTGATCGGCGCGGTCACGCGCAGCGAGAAGCCCTGCTCGTCGTAGTCGTAATATTCTTCGCTGCGGCTCTGGCTCTTGAACAGATCGAAACCTGCTGCAAGACGGTAGCCGAGGAAATAAGGCTCGGTGAAGGACAGCGTATAGCTGCGCGCATCGTCCTCACCCGCACCGGCGGCGAGACGGATGTACTGGCCACGGCCGAGGAAGTTCTTTTCTTCGATGGATGCTTCGAGCAGCACGCCGTCATTCTGCGAATAGCCGGCGCCGATACCGAACGAACCGGTCGACTGATCTTCGACATCGACCACGATGACGACGCGGTCAGGCGCGCTGCCGCCGGCAGTCGAGATATTGACCTTGGAGAAATAACCGAGCGCTTCGAGACGACGCTTGGCAGCCGTGATCACCGTCTGGTTGAATGCATCGCCTTCGGAAATATCGAATTCGCGACGGATGACATAGTCACGCGTACGGGTGTTGCCGCGGATTTCGATACGTTCGACATAGGCGCGCTCGCCCTGATCGACGATATAGGTCACGCCGATGGTGTTGCCGGCCATGTCGCGGTCGCCGCGCGGCGTCACGCGGGCGAAAGGATAACCCTCACCGGCAACGCGCTTGGAAATCGCCTCCATGCTCTGCTGAACTTCCTTGGCGCTGTAGCTTGCACCCTGGCGGGTTTCAACGAGACCCTGCAGTTCCGAACCATCGACGCCCGGAACCGTCGATTCCACGGCGACGTTGCCGAAATTGTAACGCTGGCCTTCATCAACCGTGATGGTGATGGTGTATTCGTTCTTGGACTCGTCCAGAACCGCCTCGGAACCCACGACCCGGAAGTCGGCATAACCGCGGTTGTAATAGAACTGGCGCAGCGCCTCTTCGTCAGCGCGCAGCTTGTCCTCATTATAGACGTCCTTACGCGTCAGGAACGACAGCATGTTGGACTTCTTGGTGTTGATGACGGCAGCCAGGCGACCGTCGCTGTAGGCATTGTTGCCGACGAAATCGATACGGCCGATCTTGGTGCGCTCGCCTTCATTGATGACGAAAGCGATGTTCACGCGGCCCTGACCGACGGAAACCGTCTGCGTGGTGATTTCGACGTCGCTGCGGCCGATCGCGGCATAGGCTTCCTTGATGCGGGCAATATCGGCGGTCACGATCGCCTGATTGAACGGCCCGAGCGACTGGGTCTGCACGATGCCGGCGAGCTTGTCGTCCTTGATCTTGCGGTTGCCGTTGAAGACAACCTGGTTGACGAGCTGGTTCTCGTTGACGGTCACGACCAGCGTGCTGCCGGAGACGCGCATGGCGACATTCGAGAAATAACCGGTGGCGTAAAGACGCTTCACCGATTCATCGATATCCGAATTGGAAAAATTCTTACCCGGCGCAATGGTGATGTTGGAACGCACGGAGTCCGCACCGGACCGTTCGGCCCCGCGAACATCGATCCTGCTGACAACCGCCGCATTTGCGACACCAGCAGAGGCAAGCACGCCAAGGCCCGCAACCGAAGAAACACCAGCAGACAGCGCAACCGCCGACACCGCGTTCAAAAATCTTGAACCAGCCTTCATTTCAATTCTTACCTTTTTACGTTGTCCCTCAGCGGGCGGAACCCGACTCCGGCCATGTGCGTCGTTTTACCTGCTTTTCCCCTACAAGCAAGTCAGAACGTTAAATTCTGTTTACTTCGTGATCCAGAGTGGCTCATTCGCCACTTCGGCATAAAAACAAGGTAAACAAGCCCCTAACAAAACCGTTAAAACACTATGCTCAGCCAATCAAGCTGCTGATATCATTCCATGTTGCAAAAACCATCAGGCCCAAAATCATCGCCATGCCGATCCGGAAGGCGACTTCCTGGGCGCCGGCGCCAAGCGGCCTGCCGCGGATGGCTTCAATGGCATAAAACACCAGATGCCCGCCGTCCAGAACCGGGACAGGCATCAGATTCAACAATCCGATGGATACCGAAAGGACCGCGGCAAGTTGGATGACGGCCGAAATGCCGAGCGTCGCCATCTGACCGGATGCCTGCGCGACGCGGACGGGGCCGCCCAGCTGATCGGCATTCATGCGGCCCGTCACCAGATTGCCGATATAGTTGAAGGTGCCGGTGACGACATGGCCCGTTTCGCGCACGCCTTCAAACAGCGCTTGCGACGGTGAATATTCGATATGGCGGAAATTGCCGCTGGACTGGTCGGTGACGATGCCGATGATGCCCATTTCCAGCTTGTTGCCGAACTGGTCGGTCGTTTCGGTGCGGGTCGGCACCATCGGCAGCTTCAATTCCTCGCCGGCCCTTTCGACCGTGACGGTGATCGGCGTGCCCGGCCGGATGCCGACATAACGGCGGACATCCTCGAAAGTCGCCACTTTTTCGCCGTCGATCGCCACCAGCCGGTCGCCGGGCCTTACGCCGGCGGCGGCGGCGGCGCTGTTTTCACGCACCTCGGCCACGACCGGATCGGCGATCATCCGGCCATAAACGCCGAACAGAACCGCGAAGATGAGGATGGCGAGAATAAAATTGGCGATGGGTCCGGCAGCCACGGTGGCCGCCCTCTTCCACAGCTTCGCGCCGGAAAGCGTCTGTGCCCTCTCCTCCAGCGACATATGCGACAGGCCGGAACTGTCCGGCTTGCTGGCCGCATCCTCATCGCCGAAGAACTTGACGTATCCGCCGAGCGGTATGGCGGAAATCTTCCATCTTGTGCCGCGCTTGTCGGTGAAACCGATCAGCTCCGGGCCAAAACCGATGGAGAATGCCGTCGAGCGGATGCCGCACCAGCGGCCGACCAGGTAGTGACCCATTTCATGGACGAAAACCAGCAGGGAAAGCACCAGGATGAAGGGCACGATATAGCCGGTCAGAAAGCCGGTCGCCGCCATTACTGTGTTCATGACAATCTGCCCTTTATGTCGCGACCTTCCGCATGCCTAGAAGCCCGGCAGCAGGCCGCCGCCCGATCCCGGCACGTCGCCGGTTGCCGCCGCATGCACGAAAGCAATGAGGAATACCGTAAAGCAGGCGAAAACAAGACCGTCAACACGGTCCATGAAGCCGCCATGGCCGGGGATGAGGTGGCTCGAATCCTTGACCTTGAAACGCCGCTTGACGAAGGATTCGAAAAGATCGCCGATCTGGCTGAATACCGAAAGGATGAGCGCAAGACCGAGCACCAGCAGGCTGATCCTGCCATGATAGGCGAAGGACACAGCGCCGCCGCCGATGAGCGCCGCCACGGCCCCGCCGATGGCCCCGGACCAGGTCTTGCCGGGCGAGATCGCCGGCGCGAGCTTCGGGCCGCCTATGGCGCGGCCGACGAAATAAGCGAGAATATCGGTCGACCAGACGACGGCGAAAATGAACAGGATGGAAACGAAACCGGCCAGTTCGTCGCCGCGAATGGCCGCCAGCGATATGCCGCTCAGACCGGCATAGGCGATGCCTCCCACCAGCCACCAGTTGCTGCCGCGCAAAACCGGAAACAGCGCCGCCGTCAGCGTAAAACCGGACAAAAGCGGCAGATCGAGCGAGGGCTCGCCAAAAATCGTGTTGCCGGCGATGACGGCGACCGCGAACCAGCCCCAGGCATTGCCCGTGGAATTGGTTTCGGACAGCCGGGTGATCGTCGACCATTCATAATAGATAAGAATCGCCAAAAGACCGGCCACGAGGCGAAACAGAATGCCGCCATACCAGGTCGCGGCCAGGATGACCGCCGCCATGACGATTGCGGATACGATCCGCAGTCTGAGTTCACGGCTCATCAGGCACCTGCCACGGCAACCTGCTCGGTGAGGGCACCGAAGCGGCGATCACGCGTTGCATATTGCTCGATTGCGGAAAAGAACAGTTGCCGGTCGAAATCTGGCCAATATTCGGGAACGAACAGGAATTCGGAATAGGCGGCCTGCCAGAGCAGGAAGTTCGACAGGCGTTCCTCACCGCTGGTGCGGATGATCAGATCCGGATCCGGAATTCCGGAGGTATCGAGCCTGGCCGAGATCATCTCCGGCGTGATTGACGCGGCATCCAGCCGGCCTTCGGCGACATCGCGGGCGATCGCCGCCGTCGCGCGGGCAATCTCGTCACGGCTGCCATAGTTGAAGGCGATCACCAGCGTCAGCTTGGTATTGTCCGCCGTCATCTGTTCCGCCTCTTCGAGGAGGCCGCGTATGTCGTGCTTCAACCCGTGCCGGTCGCCGATGATCCGCACGCGGACATTTTCGCGATGCAGCTCCGCAAGGTCGCGCCGGATGAAAGCCTTCAACAGCCCCAGAAGGTCGCTGACCTCGGATTCGGGTCTTCGCCAGTTTTCCGATGAGAAGGCGAACAGCGTGAGATAGCGTATTCCGCATTCTCCAGCCGCGCGCACGGTCTCGCGCACGGCCTCCACTCCGCGGCGATGCCCCATCACGCGCGGAAGACCACGCTGTTTTGCCCAGCGTCCATTGCCATCCATGATGATGGCGACGTGCTCGGGTATGGAGGAACGTGTCGTCGTCGGCATATCGATCCAGTAACAGGCAGCGCGGAATTAAAACGATAAAATACAGGTCTATCGCAAGCGATATCAGACCTGCATGATTTCCTTTTCCTTCTCGCCAAGCAAGCGGTCAATTTCCGAAATCGTGTCGTCGGTCATTTTCTGGACCTTTTCAGACTGTCCACGGCTTTCGTCCTGACCGATGTCACCATCCTTTTCGGCTTTTTTCAGACCATCCATGCCGTCGCGGCGCACATGGCGAATCGCCACCTTGGATTTTTCGGCATAGTCATGGGCCACCTTGACGAGCGACTTGCGGCGCTCTTCGTTGAGTTCAGGCAGCGGGATGCGCAGGTTCTGGCCATCGACGATGGGGTTGAGGCCGAGATTGGATTCGCGGATCGCACGGTCGACGGCGTTGACCATCGACTTGTCCCAGATGTTGACGCCGAGCATGCGCGGCTCCGGAACGGTGATGTTGGCGACCTGGTTGAGCGGAACGCGCGAGCCATAGGCGTCAACGGTCACCGGATCGAGAATATTGGCCGAAGCGCGGCCGGTGCGCAGCGATGCGATATCGCTCTTGAACGCATTGATGGCACCATCCATGCGGCGCTTGATATCGTTGAGGTCAATACCACTCATCTTGATACTCCATCTTGTCGGCCATCGCGGCCGTAATTCGCCCCCGGGGCGGCATCGTTTTCGGATTACTTGTCGTGCACGATGGTCTTGCGGCCGCCGCCGGTCAATATCTGCGCGAAACCGCCCTTCTCGTGGATCGAGAAAACAATGATCGGGATATGGTTTTCGCGCGCAAGCGCGACAGCGGCGATATCCATGACCGCCAGTCCCTTGCCGAGCACTTCGCTATGGGTCAGTTCGTCGAAACGGGTGGCCGTCGGGTCCTTTTTCGGATCGGCGGAATAGATCCCGTCCACCTGGGTGCCCTTGAAGATCGCCTCGGCGCCCATTTCGGCGGCGCGCAGCGCTGCGGCGGAATCGGTGGTGAAGAACGGGTTGCCCGTGCCGCCGGCAAAGATCACCACGCGGCCCTGGGCCAGATGATGAAGGGCGGCGCGCTGGGAGAAGCTCTCACAGATTTCAGGCATTGCGATTGCCGAGAGAACGACGGTGTCGATGTTGAGCTTGCGCAGCGAGGTTGCCAGAGCCAGCGCGTTGATGACGGTCGCCAGCATGCCCATATGGTCGCCGGTAACGCGGTCGCCGCCCTTGGATGCGACGGCGACGCCGCGGAAGATATTGCCGCCGCCGACGACAACGCCGACTTCAACGCCCATCGCTCGCGCCTCGGCGATATCGGAGGCGATACGGTCGGCTACCGCCACATCGATACCGAAACCCTGATCGCCCATGAGGGCTTCGCCGGAAGCCTTGAGAAGAACACGTTTGTAGATCGGCTTGGAAGACATCATGACTCCTCGGAAATGTAACCGAAACGCGGATACACGAAGGGCACCGCGTTGTCACGCGATGCCCTCCCGTTTTCCCAAGATTGGGTAAATATAATCAGCCCTTGGCGACGGCTGCGACTTCGGCTGCGAAATCGCTTTCTTCCTTCTCGACGCCTTCGCCGAGCAGCAGGCGAACCATGCCCGTCACTTCGATGGACGCACCGGCTTCCTTTTCGGCTTCCTTGACGGCAGCGCCGACGGTCAGGTCCGGGTTGATGACGAAAGCCTGCGACAGAAGGGCGACTTCTTCGAAGAACTTGCGCATGCGGCCATCAACCATCTTTTCGATGATGGCTTCCGGCTTGCCGGATTCGCGGGCCTGTTCGATGAAGACGTTGCGTTCGCGCTCAGCAACGGCGGCGTCGACTTCTTCAGCGCGGATGGCGAGCGGGTTGGTCGCAGCGATGTGCATCGCAACCTGGCGGCCGATGGAGTTCAGAACGGCCTTGTCGCCTTCCGACTTCAGGGCGACGAGAACGCCGAGCTTGCCGATGCCGTCGCCGGCGGCGTTGTGGATGTAGGTCGCGACAACACCGTGCGGCACTTCGAGTGCTGCCGAGCGGCGCAGCGTCATGTTTTCGCCGATCGTCGCAATCGCGTCCTTGATGCTGTCGGCAACGGACTTGCCGGTTGCCGGATAGGTTGCGGCGGAAACGGCGTCAACGGTGCCGTTGGTGGTGAGGGCGACCTGGGCGATACCGCGGATGAGGTCCTGGAACGCATCGTTACGGGCAACGAAGTCGGTTTCGGAGTTCAGTTCGACGACAACAGCCTTGTGACCCATGGTGGCAACGCCGACCAGACCTTCGGCAGCTGTGCGGCCGGACTTCTTGTCGGCCTTTGCGATGCCCTTGGCGCGCAGCCAGTCGATCGCCGCTTCCATGTCGCCATTGGTCTCAGCAAGAGCCTTCTTGCAGTCCATCATGCCTGCGCCAGACTTCTCGCGCAGTTCCTTCACCATTGCGGCTGTGATTTCGGTCATTGTGTGCCTCTTATCGGTTCGATCGGTCAGCAGGCGGAATTTGCCGTGCCGAAGTTCTGGGTGATGACTGTACCCGGCCGCACACCCTTTGAGGCCCGGGGGCTCAAGAAGGGGCATGCGCATTCCCAAGTGCTGCGGCGTCGCCAAACATCGAGATGATGGGTGCCGCTCTAGTGTGACAGCGTTATGAAGACTGTCTGCCGTTCCAACCGCGTCGGACGCCTGCGGTTTCTAGAAAACGCGGCGGAGCGGTTAGAAACGAACAAGGCCGTCAACCCATTGAAGGTCTTTGACGGCCTTGTCATATCCTTGGTCGAGGAGACGGCGATCAGGAAACCGCCGCCAGACAGGGCCTAGATCAGGCGCCAGCCTCGTCTTCGAGAGCGGGCTCGACCGGAGCTTCTTCGGAAGCGCCGATGTCGCGGCCGGAAGCGCCCTGCTGACGGGCGATACCGTCGATGGCGGCGCGGGCGATCAGGTCGCAATAAAGCGAGATGGCGCGCGAAGCATCGTCGTTACCCGGGATCGGGTAGTCGATGTGGTCCGGGTCGCAGTTGCTGTCGATGATCGCAACGACCGGAATGCCAAGACGCTTGGCTTCTTCGATCGCAATCTTTTCCTTGTTGGTGTCGATGATGAACATCAGGTCCGGAACGCCGCCCATATCGCGGATACCGCCGAGAGCCTTTTCAAGCTTTTCGCGTTCGCGCTCGAGGTTCAGGCGTTCCTTCTTGGAGTAGCCGGACGCTTCCGAGTTCAGGATCTCGTCGACCTTGCGCAGGCGCTGGATCGAGTTGGAAATGGTCTTCCAGTTGGTCATCATGCCGCCGAGCCAGCGGGAGTTGACGTAGTACTGGGCCGAACGCTTGGCGCTGTCGGCGATGATTTCGGACGCCTGGCGCTTGGTGCCGACGAACAGAACGCGGCCGCCGCGGGCGACGGTGTCGGACACGACCTGAAGGGCGCGCGACAGCATCGGAACGGTCTGAGCCAGGTCGATGATGTGGATGTTGTTACGGTCGCCGAAGATGTACGGCTTCATCTTCGGGTTCCAGCGGTGCGTCTGGTGGCCGAAGTGAACACCAGCTTCCAGAAGCTGGCGCATAGAAAAATCGGGCAATGCCATGCCTTGTTACTCCTTTTCCGGTTTAACCCCCGCGAAGCGAACAGCGCCGATTTTCATCGACACCACCGGGCGGAACGGACCGGATTTCTCCCGGAACATCCCAAGCTTCGCGTGTGGAATGGTGAGCCGCATACAGTCGCCCGCATGAAAATGCAAGCATCTATGCGAAAAAACCGCAAGAAACAGTGCGCGTTTCAGCGAACCGGCTTGTTTTCGCAGGTTTCGGGCTTGAGAATATCGAGCTTCGCAAGCTTACCCGTCAGAACGAAATCACCGTAATCCATCGTCAGGTCGCGGGTGATTCCGTTTTCATAAAGCTTGAACGACATGCGGTAGATCGGCAGGGCATCCGTACCGGTCTTGTCGTTATAATAGGCGATCGTCACCGGCCAGAATGCCGCCTTGGCGAATTCGCCCGCCTTGCCGGCATCCGCGTCGCCATCCTTCGGCGTCTGCGACTTGCCGACCAGCGTCGAGGTGATCAGGCTTTCATCGCCGTCATCCGACCCGTCGAAAATGCGCGATTCGAAAATGCGCTTTCCCTGCCTGGCGTTCTCGATGACCTGAAACATATGCTCGGTGGGAAATTCGCTGGCGACGAGGCTGACCTGGCGGGCATCCGGGCGGGTCAGATCCACCTTCACGCCGTCGCTGCTGTCGGTCGCGGCCCCCTGCACTTCCTTGTCCAGCTTGTCGTCGGTATAAGATTTCGTCTCGAAGGTGAACTTCTTTGCGGCAAGGTCCTCGAAGGTCGTGGTCTGCTGGTCGGTCATGCGCACGGCGTCGCCGGTGTTGATCTGCGTGACGAAGCGGAAATCCGTCTTGTAACCCTGGCAGGCCGAACCGGTGAATTCATAGACCATGCGGCCCGTCATGCCTTCGATGCCGGAGCGGTCGGACGCATCCTTGAGTTCGAGATCGTAGACGGCGCGGTGGGCGACGAGATCGGGAACCGTGACCGGCACGGCATTGGCAGCGTTTGACAGGCCGGTCATGAGCCCTGTTGCGGCAACGAAACCAAGCGTCCTGACAAACATGCAATATCTCCTGTTGGACTCGCCGCTCATATTGTACAAGCAACCGCCCGGCTTTTGGATCAACATCTTCTGAATGCCGGATTCTTGAAGGATTTACAACAAAACCGGAGACGAAAATGTCGGACGTCATCGAAGGCCGCCTCAAGGAACTCGGCTTTACGCTTCCTGTTGCGGCAGCACCAGCCGCAAACTACGTTCCGTTCACCATCAGCGGCAATCTGCTTTATGTATCGGGTCAACTGCCGATGGAATCAGGCAAGATTGCGGTGACGGGCCTCGTTGGCCGCGATGTCGACGTTGCAGGTGCCCAACGCGCCGCCGAATTATGCGCCGTCAACATTCTGGCACAGGTCAAGGCCGCCTTGAACGGCGATCTCTCGAAAATCCGCCGGGTCATCAAGCTGAACGGCTTTGTTGCGTCGGTTCCGGAATTCGTGGAACAGCACCTCGTCATCAACGGCGCCTCCAATCTTCTCGCCAATGTTCTCGGTGATGCCGGAAAACATGCCCGCGCCGCCGTCGGCATGGCCTGCCTGCCCTTCAATGCCGCCGTCGAAATCGACGCCATCGTGGAAATCGACGCATGACGCTCAAGCTTTCCTGGCTGACGGCTGAGCCCGTCGCCCATCGCGGTTATCACGATCTCAACAAGGCGGTCTGGGAAAACACGCTTTCCGCCTTTTCCCGCGCCATCGAGGCCGGTTTCGCCATCGAATGCGACGTGCAGCTGGCGGCCGACAGCGTGCCGGTGGTCTTTCACGACGACGACATGGCCCGCCTGACCGGCATCAGGGGCGACGTGCGCGAACGCACATCGGCCGAGCTGTCCCTTCTCGCCGTCGGCCAGACGCGGGACCGGGTCCCTACCCTCAAGCAGCTTCTCGCGCTCTGCGCCGGCAAGGTGCCGCTGGTGATCGAGCTGAAGGGCCGCGCGGGCGAAGGCGTCGATGACGGTTTTGCCGAGGCTGTTCTGGAAGACCTCGAGGGTTACAAGGGCCATGTGGCGCTGATGAGTTTCGACCATCACCTGCTGAGGGATCTGAAGGCCGCAGGTTCGCCCTGGCCGCTGGGTCTCACCGCCGAAGGCAACCAGCCGGAAGACTTCTTCAAACATGACGAAGCGATGCAGCTCGGGCTCGATTTCATCTCCTATCATTGGGGTCATCTGCCCAACAGCTTCATCGAAGCGCAAAGAAAACTCGGGCTTCCGGTGATTACCTGGACGGTCAGGGATGAAAATGCGCGCGCGATTACCTATAAATATGCGGACCAGATGACATTCGAAGGTTTCGACCCGAGAGAGAACCCGTCCGCCACGGCATGAAAGAAGACTATTCCATCAGCATTGCGCAATCCTTCGGGGATATCGATCCGGAAAGCTGGAGACGGCTTTCCGGAACTTCGCGCAATACGCAAGGAAAGTACTATAACCCATTTATTTCCCATGAATTTTTATCGTCGATGGAGGATTCCGGGTCGGCGACGGCGAAGACCGGATGGCTTGGGCATCACCTGCTGCTCGAAAATGCTGCAGGCACGCTCATCGGCGCCGTTCCCGCCTATCTGAAGAACCACAGCAAGGGCGAATATGTGTTCGACCATGGCTGGGCGGATGCCTTCGAGCGGGCCGGCGGCCATTATTATCCGAAACTGCAATGTTCAGTACCCTTTACACCGGCAACCGGGCCACGGTTGCTCACCTCCGAAACCGAGGACGAGACACGCTTCAAGGCGCTACTCGCCTCCGGTCTCGCGCAGGTGACGGAAAAGATCGGCGTCTCCTCGGCCCATGTCACATTTGTGGAAGAGAACGATCTCTCCGCGCTTCTTCCCCGCGATTTCCTGCACCGGACCGACCAGCAATTCCATTTCATCAATAACGGCTATCGCGATCACGATGATTTTCTCGATGCCCTGTCCTCGCGCAAGCGCAAGGGGCTGAAGAAGGAACGCCGCGCGGCGCTGGAACATGGCATCGAGATCGACTGGCTGACCGGACGCGACCTGACCGAGGATATCTGGGACCAGTTCTTCGCCTTCTACATGGATACCGGCAACCGCAAATGGGGCCGGCCCTATCTGACGCGGGAATTTTATTCGCTGATCGGCGAGCGCATGGCCGATGACGTGCTGCTGGTGATGGCGAAGCGCGAAGGGCGTTATATTGCCGGCGCAATCAACTTCATCGGCTCGGATGCGCTTTACGGCCGCCACTGGGGCTGCATCGAGGATCATCCCTATTTGCATTTCGAGGTCTGTTACCATCAGGCGATCGATTTCGCGCTCTCCCGGGGATTGAAACGGGTAGAAGCCGGCGCCCAGGGCGAACACAAGCTGGCGCGCGGTTACGTGCCGGTCACCACCCATTCGGCGCATTTCATCGTCCATCCGGGCCTGCGTCGTGCCATTGCCGATTATCTTCAGCGCGAGCGCGAAGAGGTCGAGCATATCGGCGACTATCTTGATGAACACACGCCCTTCCGCAAGGGCGAAAGACAGGAACCGGACGAATAATCCGCAAAGAGGAGAGACCACGATGACGGCCAGCGCCTATGACAATAACAATATCTTCGCAAAAATCCTGCGCGGTGAAATTCCGAGCCACAAGCTTTACGAGGACGAGCATACGCTGGCCTTCATGGATGTGATGCCGCAGGCGCCCGGCCATCTGCTCGTCGTTCCGAAAACCGGCTCCCGCAACCTGCTCGATGCCGATCCGGAGGTGCTGGCGAAAACCATTCCCGTGGTGCAGAAACTTGCAGTCGCCGCAAAGGAGGCCTTCGATGCGGACGGTGTCTTCATTGCCCAGTTCAACGAGCCGGCGGCGGGCCAGACCGTGTTCCACCTGCATTTCCACGTCATTCCACGCAAGGAAGGCGAACCGCTGAGGCCGCATTCCGGCGTGATGGCCGATGGCGAGGTGCTGAAGGCCAATGCGGAGAAGATCAGGGCGGCGCTTGCCTCCTGACGCTGGCTAACCCGTACCGTCATCCTCGGCCTTGTGCCGAGGATCAGGCCAAGTATCGTCCCATTAATCGGCTGCAGACGCTCGGGACAGGCCCGAGCATGACGCAGGCGAGGGTTTCGGACTTATCACTCCCCAGGACGATACGCATTCCGCTCCGGCCATGGCCAGCCTTCAAGAACGGTCATATCGGGCCGGAATATTTCCACCTTCAGCGGATAACAGGCCGCCGTATCGCTCGAATGCGTGGCGCTGCAATCGCCGCCCGGGCAGGCGGAAAGCGCGCCGATGAGGTCAATTTCCGCGAAAAATTCCAGGTAATCACCCGGCCTCACCGGGCTCGCCTTCATGAAATACTGGTGTGTATCGCGGGTAAAGCCCGTGCACATGAAGACGTTCAGCACATCATGCACATGCGGTTCCGCCTCGCGGAATGACAGGTCTCTGGCTGAGGCGAGCGCATGGGTGAGGTTCGAATGGCAGCAATGGTGGTAATCGCCGCCGCTCAGCAGCTTGTTGGTATAGGGATCGCAGCGAGTGCCGATGACGTCATGCACGCCGCCGCCATCCTCGTCGAAGCCAAACCATGACAGCGTATCATCGGTGATGGTCGCCATCGGCCGCAGGGACGGCAGGTTGCTCCACAGGCGATTGCCGACCGAAACATGGGTGGCGTGCAAGGCGCGGGTCTTGCCACTGAAAAAACGCTCGGTCAGATCATGGGCGTTCCAGAGGTTCAAATCCCCCACCTGCGGGCCTTCGATGCTGACGATGCGGAAAAAATGACCCTTGGGGACATTGAAGGCACGGCCGTCGCGTGGCGGCACGATGACCTCGTCGATCTTTTCCATGCCCTGCCGCGCCCTCTCCAGACGCGCAAGGTCCGGCACCTGCAGTGTGCCGTTCGGATAAACGACGACGGGACGGACGGCGCGGCGTGCGGCGGCATCCGCGGGTTCGGCAACGGGCATAGGGGTCATGAAATCCTCGGAGACAGACAGTATCGAGGTGAAATTGCGCTATGCTCGTCCCGCTGACAAGACCGGTTTTTCTTGCGCTCAGACCAAGCCTCACTTACCCTTGTCGATCATGACATTACCGCCGCTCGCCACCCTCCGTGCTTTCGAAGCCGCCGCCAGAAAGGCAAGTTTTGCCTTGGCCGCGCAGGAGCTTGGCATGACGGCGACGGCGGTGAGCCAGCATGTGCGCAATCTGGAGGCATGGCTTGGCGTCGCTCTTTTCGAGCGTCACGCCCGAGGTGTGCGGCTGACCCCGGACGGAAAGGAATTCGGCAATACGGTCTCGGTCAGCCTGCGACAGGTCGCCGCCGCTGCCGAACGGGTCCGCCGGGGCCGGGGTCGCATGACCGTGCGCCTTGCCAGCCTGCCTTCGGTGGTGGCGCATTTTCTGACGCCCCGGCTCCCCCGCTTCCGGGCCTTGCATCCCGATATACAGGTGTCGATCAGCTATTCCGCGGGACAGCATGCCAGCCCGGCCGATCTCTCCATCGGCCATGGCGCCTCCTTTGGGGAAAATGCCGTGGCGCTGTTCAGCGCCGAAACGCGCCCGACCTGTGCGCCGGGCTATCGAACCAATTCCGGCCCGTTCAATGATGAGGCCAGCCTGCTGCAGGCGGAATTGCTGCATGACGATACCGAAATGGCGTGGCGGGACTGGTTTGCGGCCGCCGGCATGTCCATGCCCTATGGGGCCGGTCCCATTTTCGCGGATTTCAATCTGCTCATCACGGCCCTCAAGGCTGGACAGGGTATCGGCCTCTGTCCGACAGTGCTTCTTCACAAAGAAATTTCCGCTGGACAGTTGACCGTGCTTTTCGACCGGGCAGCCGATACCGACAAATATTACTGGCTGATCCGGCCGGAAGAAATGACCGCACCGGCGAAAATTCTAGCCGACTGGCTGGCGGCGGAAGCCCGCGCGAGCCAGAGCGACTATTCCGCCGCAATGACCTGAGTGCGCGCGGTTGCCACCGCGCCCATACGCTCCCTCGCCGCCAGCCGATCAAGCAGCCGGCCGGAGGCGGCGCAGACGATGGCAAAAGCGGCGAGACCACCGAAAACATCCGACAGATGGTGCCCGCCCTGCACAAGAACGGCCGGCAGCATCAGGAGGTTCAGCGGCAGGATGACCGCCATCGCCAGCCAGTGACGCGGCACGAACCAGACCGACATTGCCGCCATGAAGATATGGAACGACGGGAAGCCGATGAGGCCCAGCACGTTTTTGGGAGAAAGATAGCTGACGCCCTCCGCCGCGAGGCGGTTAAGTTCCTGACCGTAGCCATTGTCGACCGCCAGGGGGATCGTCTGCGAAATCCACTGCGGCAGCTGCACATAGGCCGACGGTCCGAATGTCGGGAAGAATATCCAGAAGACAATGCTGGCGAATGCGCCGACCACCCCGGTCACGAGAAAATGGTGGAGCTGCCGTTCCCTGCCGGTAAAGCCTAGCGTCAGGACGATCACCAGAAGCTGCGGCAACGATGTCGCATAAACGAAGAACAGGATTGTTCCAATCCAGGGGTGTGTCGCCGCCCACAGGACGATACCTGTCCAGCTGTATCCCAACGTCGCATCCACGCCGAAGAGGACATCGTCGATCGCCGGAAAGGCGAGAGGCAGGAACATGTAGTTAAAGACGGAGGCAACGAGCGTGAAGAGGATGAACAGCCCTGCGGACGTCAGCGCCGCGGCGATGCGAAAATCGCGCCCGCTTTTACGATAGAGTTGCCCGAGAATGAAGACGGAGGCGCCGGCGAGCACGCAGAGGAGATATCCGGCATAATCGACACGAATGCCCTTGGCGGCAATCAATATTGCATCGATGGCGAATAAGATGGCGATAAAACCAAGTACAAAACGTTCTGCCGCGAATAGTCGCATGGAATTGCGCCCCTGTTCCAGACAGCGGCAAAGTAGGACATCGGGCTTAATATTCGGATAAGGCGGGGACTAAAAACCGAGCGCGAAGAGCCCGCCGGCCAGAAGCACGATCGGAACCGCCACGCCGACGATGACGCGCTGACCGGCGGCCAGGAACGCCATGAAACCGAGGGCCGCCGCGCCGATGCGCAGCCACAGCGGCGTGGCTTCCAGCGTTCCGGTTGGAAAGACGATCAGCTTGGCGGTGACGGCCATGACCAGCGAGGTGGCGACCGCCCTCACCCAATAAAGCGCCTCGGAATCCTCTTTCAGCCGGTTGCCGGCGAGGACGCCCAGCCAGCGCCAGAGATCGGTCGCCAGCCAGCCGGCAATGGCGATGAACAGATAGGGCGCCCACCAGTTTTCTGTCATCATGGTTCGCTCTCCGGTGAGACTGGCCTGATCCTGCGGCGAAAGACGAAACGATCAATGAGGTAGGCCGCCGTGCCGCCGCCGATGCCGGCATAGAGAATATCGAATTCGGGCGCGATCACCGCAAAGGCAGGCCCGGCGATCACGCCGATGATGAAAGCGACCTTGACGACGGAATGGCGGGCCGACGCCCAGATCGAAGCCACGAAATAGACGGGGGTGAGGAAGAACAGAACACCGGCGACGAGCGGCGGAAAGGCAGCGACCACACCGTAACACAGGCCGACGATGACAGCGTTGATGACGGTGAGCGTGATGCCGAACCCCGCAAACCAGGCGGCGCGCGCCTCACGCGGCACCTTGGAGAGATTTTGCGTGGCAAAGACCCAGGCCGTGATGGCGACGAAATGGGAAAGAAACAGCAATATCCAGGTCGGCGTCTTGGCGCCGCGCATCTCCGGAACGATGGAGGCCACCATCGGCATCATCCGGACAGAAGACAGCGTCACCGCCAGGAAACAGGCGGCGAGATTGGCGCCGCCGACCATGGAGCCGATCAGGATCATCTTGGCCGGCAAGGCCCAGATCATCAGCGTCATGAACACCGCTTCGCCGCGCGCAACCCCGGATTCCAGCGCAAAGGCGCTGAAACCGACAAAGGATGTCATGAGAATGAGCGAGGGCAGCGAGAATATGCCCCGCATTCCCCTGAAGAACCAGCCACGCAGGGGGATGGCATCGCTATCGGCAGTCTGCATTCTGATTCCACTATGCATGAAAATGCCGGGCTTTCGCCCGGCACCGGTTATCGGTCAGGAACCGCGATCATTTCTTCTTCGGCACTTTCGGCACCGTATTGGCCTTGCGGCGCGGTTTGGCTTCCTCGTCCGACTTGTCGGCTTCGGCAACCAGAACATCCGCCTCCTCGGCGGCCTTCGCCGCCTTCGAGGCCGGTTTTGCCTTGGCCCTGGCCTTGCCGGGCGACTTGGCCGCCTTCAGCTCCGCCTCGGGTTTCGGCTTCACCGGCGCGGTCTCCGGCAGGACCTCGAGCTTGAGGCCGTCCGAGCCGTCATCCTTCTTGCCGACGGTGACGCTGACGACGCCGCCCTTCTTCAGCTTGCCAAAGAGGATTTCATTGGCAAGCGGCTTTTTGATGTTTTCCTGGATCACGCGCGACAGCGGGCGGGCGCCCATCTTTTCGTCGTAACCCTTTTCCGCCAGCCAGGAGATCGCATCCTCATGCAGGTCGAAGGTGACGTTGCGTTCGGACAGCTGCGTTTCCAGCTGCATGACGAATTTCTGCACGACCTTGTGAATGACGGCTGTCGGCAGCGGCGAGAACGGAATGATCGCATCCAGGCGGTTGCGGAATTCCGGCGTGAACAGGCGGTTGATTGCCTCTTCATCCTCACCCGTGCGGCGCGAGGAGCCGAAACCAATGGCCGATTTCGCCATTTCGGACGCACCCGCATTGGTCGTCATGATCAGGATGACGTTGCGGAAATCGATCTTCTTGCCGTTATGGTCGGTCAGCGAGCCATGGTCCATCACCTGCAACAGGATGTTGTAGATGTCGGGATGCGCCTTTTCGATTTCGTCCAGCAGCACCACGGAATGCGGGTGCTGGTCGACACCGTCGGTCAAAAGACCGCCCTGATCGAAGCCGACATAACCGGGAGGTGCGCCGAGCAGGCGCGACACGGTATGGCGCTCCATATATTCCGACATGTCGAAGCGCAGCATCTCGACACCGAGCGAGGCGGCGAGCTGCTTGGCAACTTCCGTCTTGCCCACACCCGTCGGGCCGGAGAAGACGTAGGAGCCGATCGGCTTGTTCGGTTCGCGCAGGCCCGCACGCGCCAGCTTGATGGCCGTTGCCAGCGCCTCGATGGCGATATCCTGACCGTAAACGACCGAGCGCAGTTCCTTTTCGAGATTGGCGAGAACCATCTCGTCGTCCTTGGACACCGTCTTCGGAGGAATGCGGGCCATCGTCGCGATGGTCGCCTCGATCTCCTTTTCGGTGATCAGCTTGCGGCGCTTGGAAGCGGGCAGCAGCATCTGCGCCGCACCGGTCTCGTCGATCACATCGATCGCCTTGTCCGGCAGCTTGCGGTCGGAGATATAGCGGGCCGACAGTTCGACGGCGGCCTTGATCGCCTCGTTGGAATATCTCAGGTGATGATAATCCTCGAAATAGGGCTTCAGACCCTTCATGATCGCAATGGCGTCGTCGATGGACGGCTCATTGACGTCGATCTTCTGGAAACGGCGCACAAGCGCACGGTCCTTTTCGAAGAACTGCCGATATTCCTTGTAGGTGGTCGAACCGATGCAGCGGATAGCACCAGATGACAGCGCAGGCTTCAGCAGGTTCGATGCATCCATCGCGCCGCCGGAGGTGGCGCCGGCGCCGATGACGGTGTGGATTTCGTCGATGAACAGAACCGCGCCCGGAAATTCTTCCAGTTCCTTGACGACCTGCTTCAGCCGCTCTTCGAAATCACCGCGGTAACGGGTTCCGGCGAGCAGCGTGCCCATGTCGAGCGAGAAGATCGTGTCGTTGGCGAGCGCTTCCGGCACCTTGCCTTCGACGATGCGCTTGGCGAGACCCTCGGCGATCGCCGTCTTGCCGACGCCCGGATCGCCCACGTAAAGCGGGTTGTTCTTGGAACGGCGGCAGAGAATCTGGATGGTGCGGTTGACCTCGTCGTGACGGCCGATCAGCGGGTCGATCTTGCCGTTGCGCGCCTTGTCGTTGAGATTGACGCAATAGGCCTTCAGCGCGTCCTGCTGCTTTTTGGCGGACGAGCCCTCTTCCTCGGGATTGCTGCGGCTCGCCTTGTTTTCGCTTTCCGCTTCATCGGCGCCGCGCGGCGTGCGCGTCTGCGACGTGCCCGGGCGCTTGCCGATGCCGTGGGAGATGTAATTGACCGCATCGTAACGGGTCATTTCCTGCTCCTGCAGGAAATAGGCCGCATGGCTTTCACGCTCGGCGAAAATGGCCACAAGCACGTTGGCGCCGGTCACTTCTTCGCGGCCGGACGACTGTACATGGATGACAGCCCGCTGGATGACCCGCTGGAAGCCGGATGTGGGTTTGGAATCCTCGTCGTAACCCGTCACGAGGTTCGTCAGTTCGTTGTCGACGTAATCGCTGACGGTCTTGCGCAGCGCATCGAGATCGACGTTGCAGGCGCCCATCACGGCGGCGGCATCCGCGTCGTCGATCAGCGCCAGAAGAAGATGTTCCAGCGTCGCATATTCGTGGTGACGCTCATTTGCAAAGGTCAGTGCCTGGTGCAGCGCCTTCTCGAGACTCGGGGAAAAAGTTGGCACGTTGCGATCCTCATTTCTTTTCCATGACGCACTGCAGCGGGTGCTGGTGCTGTCGGGCGAAATCCATGACCTGGCTTACTTTCGTCTCTGCGACCTCATATGTAAACACCCCGCATTCGCCGACGCCGTGCTGGTGCACGTGCAGCATGATGCGGGTCGCCGCTTCGCGATCCTTCTGGAAAAAACGTTCCAGAATGTGGATGACGAACTCCATGGGAGTGTAGTCGTCATTCAGTAAAAGAACACGGTACAAATTCGGTCTTTTCGTCTTTGGCTTGACGCGGGTGATAACAGACGTTCCACGGTTCGTGCCGCCGTCTTCCCCTTCGCCCTCGCCCTGCATGTAGATCGGCCTAGCGATCATCTTTCATCATTCTCCACACTGTTCTCGAACCGACAGCTCATCGCCAGGAGGGAGAACTTCGCCTCTTCATATCTAGGTCGTTCAGACGCGATTTTAAGCCCCTTGCGACAGCGTGCAATCACTATTGCGTTTGCGAAGAAGCAAACCTCGGGAAAAGTGCGGATGTAACCGCATTCTGTGGGCAAGCGGATGCAGGTGGGCGACGCCGGCGCCTTTGCAAAGCGGCGGACAGGGGCTGTCGCGACGGGCTGCGCGCAGCGAATCCCTCGCAAAGCGTCCTGCCGTTACTCCTTGTCGTCGAGCATTTCGCGCACGGCGATCGCCAGCTGTTTCAGCGAGAAGGGTTTCGGCAGGAAGCCGAATTTGGCGTCCACCGGCAGGTTCTTCGCAAAGGCGTCCTCGGCGTAACCCGATACGAAGATGAATTTCAGGTCGGGATAGGATTTGCGCAGCTCTCTCAAGAGCGAGGGGCCATCCATTTCGGGCATCACCACGTCCGAAACGACAATGTCGACCTTGCCTTCCAGTTCCTCCATCACTTCAAGCGCCTCGGTGCCGGAACCGGCCTCGTGCACGGTGTAGCCACGGGTCTCCAGCATGCGCTTGCCGCCGCGCCGCACCGCCTCCTCGTCCTCCACCAGAAGTACGACGGCGGAATTGCCGGTCAGGTCCAACGGCTCTTCCTTTACGGGTTCGGCCGCTGCGACCGGCGCAAGCGCCGCCTCGCCGGACGGCTGCCCGGCAGTCTGAACCGCCTCCGCCACATGGCGCGGCAAATAGATGCGGAAGGCGGTGCCCTTGCCCACTTCCGATTCGGGATAGATGTAGCCGCCCGACTGCTTGACGATGCCATAGACCATCGACAGGCCGAGACCGGTACCCTTGCCGACTTCCTTCGTCGTGAAGAAGGGCTCGAAGATCTTGTCCATGATTTCCGGCGGAATACCGGTGCCGTTATCGGCGACTTCCACCATCACCATGTCTTCGGCCGGGAATTCGGGCCGGCCGAGCGCGGCGACTTCCGTCGCATCGACGTTGCGCGTGCGGATGGTGATCTTGCCGCCGTCCGGCATGGCGTCGCGCGCATTGACGCAGAGATTGATCAGCACCTGCTCGAACTGCGACAGGTCGGTCTTCACCGGCCAGAGATCACGGCCATAATCCACCTCCAGCTTGACATTTGTGCCGGAAATCAGCCGGTCGACCAGCATGCGCAGATCGCCGATCACATCGGTCAGGTTCAGCACCGCCGGGCGCATGGTCTGCTTGCGCGAGAAGGCCAGCAGCTGGCGCACCAGCACGGCGGCGCGGTTGGCGTTGCGCTTGATCTCCATGAGGTCTGCAAAGCTCGGATCTGCGGGGCGCGCCTGCAGCAGCAGGTGATCCGACGACAGCAGGATGGCGGTCAGTACATTGTTGAAGTCATGGGCGATGCCGCCCGCCAGCGTACCGACGGCGTTCATCTTCTGCGTCTGCGCCATCTGGGTTTCAAGCGCCTTCTGCTCCGTCACCTCGATGGCATAAACGATCGCCACCTCTTCCGGCGCCTCGTCGTCCTGATCGATGACGGCGTTGACGTAGAAACGGAAATGCCGGCCCTCGTCGCTCGGGTGACGGGAATCGAAGGGCGCGATATCGCCCTGCCGGTCCTTGGCCTCGGCCAGCGCCTGTTCCAGCCGCGGCTTCTCATTATCATGGATGACGGTTTCAAGCGCCACGCCCCGGTCGATATCGTCACGCCCGACAACGCCGGAGAATAGCTTGAGGAAGGGCGCGTTGATGCGCAGGATGCGGCCTTCGCCGTCAAGCGAGGCGATCGCCATCGGCGTATTGTTGAAAAAGCGGGTGAAGCGCATGGCGGAGGAGGATTCCGTGTCCTCCTGCCCCTTGGGACGCATCAGAACGATCGTCCGGCTCTCGCCCGGCGCGCCGTCCCTGGCGGTGACCTGGTGCACGAGGCGGGCCGGCATGCTCTGGCCGTTCACCCGGCGCATGTCGAGGTCGAGGATTTCGGTGCGCTTGGCGGTGCCCTGCGGATGAACGGATTCGATCAGCGCCATGCCCTCGCCGGCGACGATGTCCGAGACGGTCATCGAACCGGGCGAGAATTGCGCCAGATCGATGCCCAGCCATTCCGACAGGGTGGCGTTCAGATAAACGATCTCGCCCTTGCGACCGGCGGAAAAGAAACCGGCTGGCGCGTGGTCCAGATAATCGATGGCATTCTGCAATTCGCGGAAAAACCGCTCCTGATCCTCGCGCTCCGGCGTGATGTCGGCGATCTGGAAGACGTGCAGGCCCTCGCCGCCCGCATCCTTCAGCACCCGCCCCTTCAGCCTGTACCAGTGCGGCCCGGAACCGGTATCCTCAGCCAGCGGTTTCAGCAGCCGGAACTCCTCGTAACCGTCTCGGCCTTCACGCAGCACGTTGATGAGCCGGTAAAGCGCCTCGGTCGATTCCCGGCTGCGCGACAAAAGCGTCTCGAGGCTCTGTATATCGCTCGCCTTCGTGGTGCCGCTCATGCGGCAATAGGTGGCGTTGGCATAGACCATATGCCCCTTGGCGTCGGTGATCAGCGTGCCTTCGGGGTGGGCCGAGAGAAAACGGCGGGCAAGCCCGTCCGATTGCGACTGCGGCATGACCTCGATGAAACCGATGATCGACGAGACCAGAAAGAAGATGCCCATCATGGCCAGCACGCCGAGAATGCCGAGCACGATTTCGTTTTCCAGCGAATCCTTGAAATAGACGAAGGCGGCGGCAGCCGCGATCAGCACCAGCGCCAGAAGCAGAATGCGCAGCACCGTGCCGGAACGGGCGCGCCTGTCCACCAGCGGAAGGTCGTTGTCGCTTGTCTCGCGCACCCGTGTCATCTTGGCCTCGCAGTCGTGCAGGTCGTCATTCGGTCAGCCTTATTCCTCCGACGGAATCGGGCAGCAGATTTTCTTGTAGCAACTCGCTTGACCGTCAAAAAGCTCCGCCAGGCCACAAAGGCTTAAAAACGCACAGCGAAAACGGTTTGAAAGGCGCAATGCACAGGCCTTTCAGGCGATGAGGGAACCGAAAGCCGCACCAACCGGTTTTGTGTTCCAGAGGGACGACGGCGGATAGACCTTGTATCGCGCCGAAAAAAATCGTCTTTTCCTGCTTGACGTTCACATTATAAGAACCACGGCAATATTAATTGCCCAAGAAATTGAAAAGCCCAAAAGTCTGAAGGGATGATCTCCATGATGGAAGATTTTATCGGCACCTATGGAAACCGTCTCATCGTCGCCGTTGTCGGCGTGGGGGTGGCGCTTCTCGTTCTGGCGATCGCGTTGTGGATCCTGCGCAGGCGCAGCGGCTCGGCGCCCTTCATCCGTGGCGGCCGCAACCGGCAGCCGCGCCTGCAGGTTCTTGACGCAACCGCCGTGGATGCGCGCCGCCGGCTGGTGCTGGTGCGCCGCGACAATGTCGAGCATCTGGTCATGATCGGCGGCCCGACCGATATCGTCATCGAGAGCGGCATCGGCGCGATCCCGATCGTCAGGGACGTGCAGGAACCGGAACTGAAGGCGCTGCCGCGCCAGGACAGCGAACAGAAGAGAGCCGAACCGGCGCTCCCGCAGGAACGCCGCGCCGCATTGCCGCCGCAGCCGCCCGCAGCCCCGGTTTCCGTGCCGCAGGAACCGGCACGTCAGCCGCAACGGCCGGAGCCCGCCACCGCCGCCCCGCGTCCGGCACAACCGGCTGCAGCCGCCGCGCCGCCGCCGCGCCCGTCGACTCCGCCCCAGCCCGTTTCACCGCCCGTTGCGGCCCGCGAGCCCGCTCCGGCCGCAAGGCAGGCCGTAACCGAAAGGGACACTCCACGCCCTGCGCCTTCGCCGGCACCGGCCGTTGCCGCAGTCCCGGCAGCCGCGATTTTGCCGGCCGCAGCCGCATCGCTCGACGTCGCCGGTGAAAGAAGCGAGCCGCGCCGGACGGAGCCTTTCATGCCCGCCCCCGTTCAGGCGCCGACACCCGTGGTATCGCCGGCTCCGGCACCGGCAAAGGCGGAGGAAGAACGGCCGGCGGTGATCGCTCCCCCGGTTTTCGCCGCGCGAGAGCCGGTCATCGATCAATCCAGCGCCGCGGATTTCCTCGATGCGGCGCGCGAACGGGTCCTGCCGGACCTGAAGCTCGAACAGGCGACGCCGCCGGCCCCCTTCCCGCCCAGGCCAAACAATCCGGTCCTTGCCTCCCGTGAGGCCGAACCGAAATTTTCCGACGAGCTGGCCAGCGATTTCGAGAGTTTTCTCGAGGCCGAAATCGCCAAGAGCAAGGATGCGGATAACGAACCGACGGTTGCCGCCCCCGCGGAAAAACCGCAGAAAAACGAGCCTGCGACGCCGCCCGTCACCGGAGCATCGCCGGATGGTGACATGCAGAAGGAAATGGCGCGTATTTTCGGCGAGCTTTCCGTTACCCGCGACCGCTGACGCGGCGCGCAGAAAGATCCAATTCAATGCAAAAGGGCGCGTAAACGGTTCCGCGCCCTTTTTATATAAATCGACGTTTAAGCTGGCCGGTTCGCCCGGCCGACATATTATTCGTCGCGATAGACTTTCTCGCGGCGCTCGTGACGCTCCTGCGCCTCGATGGAAAGCGTCGCTATCGGGCGGGCGTCCAGACGCTTGAGGCCGATCGGCTCGCCCGTTTCCTCACAGTAGCCGTAAGTGCCGTCTTCGATCCGCTGAAGGGCTGCATCGATCTTGGAGATCAGCTTGCGCTGACGGTCGCGGGCACGAAGTTCGATCGCCCGGTCGGTTTCGGAAGAAGCCCGGTCGGCGAGATCGGGGTGGTTGGCGCTTTCTTCGGCGAGATGTCCGAGGGTCTCGCGCGCTTCTCTCAGGATGTCATTTTTCCAAGCGACCAGCTTCGCGCGGAAGTAGGCCCGCTGGCTGGCATTCATGAACTCGTCGTCTTCCGAGAGTACATATTTGCTAAGATCGATCTTCTCACTCAACGCGATTCTCCTCGAAGAACATCTCAATGCGGCGGTGTATACTCCAATGATATAGGCCGATTCAAGTCTACAGATCAGTTTTCAGGCATTTTTAAAACTGACATAAAAATCATCTAAATGACTAATTTTTATCCTTTATTGGCGTCGAAGCGATCTGTTCTTCGATCACTTAAACGCGACTTACCAACAGGAAAGAGGACTTGCGGTCCTGCAACCCTATCCTGTAGCATTCCGGCAATGCCCTGACTTTCGAACGCCGGTCCCCGCCCTTGACAGCATCTTCACCGAACCGAGTTTATCTGCTGCGTCACGCCAAGGCAGCCTGGGCGGCACCCGGAGAACGGGATTTCGACCGTGGATTGAACGAGGCGGGTTTTGCCGAGGCGGAGATCATCGCCGACCTTGCCGCCGACCGGCGTTATCGTCCGGACATGCTCCTGTCCTCCACCGCCGCACGCTGCCGGCAGACGACACAGGCCTGGCAGCGCGCCTTCAACGAGGGCATCGAGATCGCCTATGTCGATGAAATGTACAACGCCCCCAGCGAAACCTATCTTTCCCTCATCGCCGCCCAGTCGGACGTGGGCTCAGTGATGCTCGTGGGCCATAACCCCACCATGGAAGCGACGCTGGAAGCGATGATCGGCGAAGATCTGCTGCACGCCGCCCTGCCCTCCGGTTTTCCGACATCGGGACTTGCGGTGCTCGATCACGATGACAGCGCCGCCAACGGGAAAAGCCGCTGGCGGCTCGTCGATTTTCTCGCACCGGGCAAATAGCCACCGTCGCGCATGTCGGAGCGGCGGCGATGACGACCATCGCGAAAATCCGCCGGCGCGCTTCTTTTTTGGGCAGCCGCGCCTTCCTATATTGCTGCCGTGACCGTGAAAAACAGCCAGGAAACCGCCTTTGCCGCCTTCTCTTACGTCCCTGACAGACAGCGCGCTCATCGCGTTCGATAATCTGGCCGACCGTGCGAGCAACCTCACCCATCCGACATTGCGGCTTGGCGTCACCGGCCTGTCACGGGCGGGCAAGACGGTTTTCATTTCCTCCCTCGTCCATAATCTCCTGAACGGCGGCCGGCTGCCGCTGTTCGAGGCCATGCGATCCGGGCGCGTCTCGAATGTGCGCCTGGAGCCGCAGCCGGACGACGCCATTCCGCGTTTCCAGTACGAAGACCATATTCAGGCGCTGGTGCGTGACAGGCTGTGGCCGGATTCGACGCGGGCGATCTCTGAACTCAGGATCACGCTGGACTACCAGAGCGCCAGCGGCTGGGGACGGTGGTTCTCGGCCGGCAAGCTTTCCATCGATATCGTCGATTATCCCGGCGAATGGCTGCTCGACCTGCCGCTTCTGTCACAAGACTACAAGCAGTTCAGCGATGCGACCGTTGCACTCGCCGGGAGCGGCATCCGCGCCGAGCTGGCGCAGGAATGGCTGGCGATCGCGTCTTCGCTCGATATCAATGCACCGGCCGACGAAATGACGGCCCGCCGTCTGGCTGAGAGTTTCGCGGCCTATCTGAAGGCCTGCAAATCCGACGAGAGATCGCTCTCCACCCTGCCACCCGGCCGTTTCCTGATGCCGGGCGATCTGGAGGGTTCTCCGGCGCTGACCTTCGCGCCGCTTCCCGGCCTGACGGACGAGAAGGCACCCAAGGGTTCGCTGCGCGCGATGATGGAGCGGCGTTACGACGCTTATAAATCCATCGTGGTGAAGCCGTTCTTCCGCGAGCATTTCGCCCGCCTCGACCGGCAGATCGTGCTGATCGACACGCTGCAGGCCGTCAATCGCGGTCCGGAAGCCGTGCAGGATCTGGAGCGGGCGCTGGGTGATGTGCTTGCCTGTTTCCGCCCCGGCACAAACAGTCTGTTATCCTCGCTGATCGGCCGGCGCATCGACAAGGTGCTGATCGCCGCCACCAAGGCCGACCATCTGCACCATGAAAGCCATGACCGGCTGGAGCGGCTGACCCGCCGCCTGGTGGACCGCGCCATCACTACCATCGGCATGAACGGCGCCGGCATCGAGGTCATGGCGCTCGCTTCCGTGCGCGCCACCAGAGAGGCGAGCGTGCGCCAGGACGGTCACGAGCTGCCCGTCATCGTCGGCACGCCCATGGCCGGCGAAACCATCAATGGCGAGACCTTCGACGGCAATCGCAAGACGGCGATCTTTCCCGGCGACCTGCCCGAAGACCCGGAGCCGCTTTTTCGCAGCATAGACCAGGACGGCGACAAGGCGACGCTGCCGGATGTCAATGTCGTGCGTTTTCGCCCGCCCAATGTCGACGAGCCGGGCAGCGGCGGCATCCGGCTTTCGGTTCCGCATATCAGGCTCGACCGCGCCATGCAGTTCCTGTTCGGAGACAAGCTCGCATGAAGGCTCCCTCACAAAACGACCCGCAGGCCCGCCGCCCGGCCGCTTTCACACTGGAGACCGAGGAGACGGCACGGCCATCCGCCACACGCAAACGCGCGCCACGCAGCTTCGATACCGAGATTTCGTTGACACCGGACGAGGACGATCCGTTTCTGGCGCCTGAGGAGATCGATACCGCCGCACTGGTGGTGGCGACGCCGAAGAAAAGCCGATTCTCCTTCGGCAAACTCGCGCTCGGGGCGCTTGGCGTCCTGTTCTCGCTCGCCTTCGGTCTCTGGGCGGATCAGCTTATCCGCAACCTGTTCTCCCGTTCGGACTGGCTGGGTTATACGGCGAGCATCGCGCTTATCGTGGTGCTTTTCGCCGTTCTCGTCCTGGTCGGGCGTGAAGTCTTCGGCATCATGCGGCTCAACGCCGTGCAGTCGCTCAAGGCCGACGCCGAAACGGCGAGCCTCGACAAGAGCCCCAAACCCGCACGCGCCGTCATCACCCGCCTCAACGCCGTACTCTCCCACCGCGCCGAGACGGCCAAGGGCCGTGCGGCGTTGAAGGACACGGAAAATGACGTGATCGACGGCCCGCATTTGATCGAGCTTGCCGAACGCGAATTGCTGGCGCCGCTCGACCGGCAGGCCCGCGCCCTCATTCTCAATTCCTCCAAACGCGTCTCCGTTGTCACCGCCGTCAGCCCGCGTGCCGTGGTCGACCTGGCTTATGTGCTGTTCGAGGTGACGCGGCTGGTCAGAGCCATGGCGGAGCTTTATGGCGGCCGTCCCGGCACGCTCGGCATGTTCCGGCTGCTGCGCGACGTCGTCGCCCATCTCGCCGTCACGGGCTCGATCGCCGTTGGCGACGGGCTTGCCCAGCAGGTTCTCGGCCACGGTCTTGCCTCGAAACTCTCGGCACGACTCGGCGAAGGCGTCATCAACGGCCTGATGACGGCGCGAATCGGCATTGCGGCGATGGATCTTTGCCGCCCGTTGCCGTTCAGGGCGGTGAAGCGGCCGGGCATCGGCGATTTCATGTCCGACCTCACACCCGATTTAAGCGGGGGAAAAAGCGGTGAGAAAGCCTGATTGCTCGGGCATTCCCGGTTCAAAAGGTTACGGACGAGGCCGCAAATAAGAGCAAAATAAACCAAGCATTAACCATTCCGCCGGTAGATTGCCGCCTATCGAACAGGCATCTTCGCCGGGGAAAGTATCATGTATTCGCGCTTCTTTTCGCTTGTGGGCGGACTTGCCGCCATATTGTCCGTCAGCGGCGGCTTCGGCCTGTCTGACGTCCATGCCGCATCGCGCGATCGCGACGACGTGTTCTTCCGCTCCGTCGCCGGCGTCTGGAAAGGTCCGGGCGAAATCGTCGCCGGCAAATACAAGGGCACGAAGTTCACCTGCGACCTGACGGGCGAACCGCTCGATGACAAGCAGACCGGCATCAAGCTCGGCGGCACCTGCCGCGTCGGCGTTTTCAGCCAGCCCATGTCCGCCATCATCAGCCAGAAGGGCAACAGCTACGAAGGCAAGTTCCTCGATGGCGCTGAAGGCAAGGGACTGGACATCACCTCCGGACAGGTCAGCGGCGACAAGGTCGTCGTCGGCATCAACCGCGCCAAGCTCAACGGCGCCATGGTCGCCCGCGTCTCGAGTGACAATTCGATGAACATCACTATTTCCGTCAAGGTCGCCGACCAGATGATCCCGGTCATTGGCGTTACCCTGGCGCGCGACATCGACCAGCTCGCTGTCGGCTCGATCAAGCCGTAAAAGCCATATTCTGCTCAGCCATCACCGAACGGGAGTGTCCACCACTCCCGTTTTTCGTTTGCACTGACAATGCCGGTCTTGTCGGCCTGCTGAAGCCATTCCCGCACGGGCTTGCCTTTTACCTCAAGGTCGGGGGCGATATCGGCAAGCGGCATCAGCACGAAAGCGCGCTCCGTCATGCGCGGATGCGGCACTTCGATAGTTTCCGTTACGAGAACCCCATTGCCGTAGGTCAGCACATCGATATCGATGGTGCGCGGCCCCCAGCGCTCCGTGCGCACCCGCTTCATGCCCTTTTCGATGTCGAGGCATAATTGCAGCAGCGCGGGCGCCGTGAGCGAGGTCTCGACCAGCGCGCAGCAATTGAAGAAATCGGCCTGATCGGTCTTGCCCCATGGGGGCGTGCGGTAAAGGTTGGAGACGGCCAGCAGGCGGCAATCGCCATGCGCGTCGAGCTCTCGCAGCGCTCTTGCCATGGCGGCGGCGGGATCGCCGATATTGCCGCCGAGCCCCAAGGCGGCGACGGTCGTCGTCTCAGGCACGGTGTTCAACGCTCACCTGTGCGTAATCGAGAATGCCCGGAACCGGCGCAGACGGTTTGCGCACCGTGACCCTCAGCCAGACGATCTGCGGATAACGGGCGCGCAGCGCCTTGGCGATGTCGTTCGCCAGCGCCTCGATGAGATAACGGCGCTGGCCGACGACTATTTTTTCGATCACCGCGAAGGCCACGCCGTAATCGACGGTGTTTTCGATATCGTCGGTTTCCAGCGCATCACCGGCCTCGACCTCCATCTCGGCATCGACGAAAAAGCGCTGACCCAGCACCTCCTCCTGCTCAAGAAGGCCATGACGGGCAAAAAAGGAACAGTTTTTCAGGATAATGGTATAGCGGCTCATCGCATCGCCTCCATGGCAGGACTGTTTCGCCCGAAAGCCGCGCCGTCTTCGGGCAGCGGCATTCCGGCACTCGTTGATCTACGCATCGGCTCTCACCGAGGCTTTGGCAAGAACCGCATCGGCGATTGCCAGCGCATCGCGCGTCGCTGCGACATTATGCACGCGAAAAATCGAAGCACCCGCAAGTCTCAGGATCGCCGTCGTCGCCGCCGTTCCGATATCGCGTTCTTCTGCCGCATCCCGGCCCGTCAGCGACCCGATGAAACGCTTGCGCGACGTGCCTGCCAGAACCGGCAGGCCAAAAGCGGCAAGCGCACCGAAGCGCGCCATCAGCTCGACATTTTCGCTTTCATCCTTGGCGAAACCGAAACCGGGATCGAGCACCATGGCGTCACGGGCAATGCCCGCATCCCCGGCGATCGCGAGCGAACGGTTGAGGAATTCGAACTGGTCCTCGATGACGTCGGCACGCTTCTGGCGGTCGCGGCCGGTATGCATGATGCAGATGCCGGCGCGGGCGGCGGCAACCACGCCCGCCATTTCCCCGTCTTTCTGCAAGCCGAAGACATCATTGACGATATGCGCGCCTGCGGCGATCGAAAGCCTTGCCGTCGATGCGCGGTAGGTATCGACGGAAATCAGCACGTCCGTCTCGCGGCGCAGTTTCTCGATAACCGGCAATACCCGGTCCTGTTCTTCCGCCGCCGTCACCTCGGCGGCGCCCGGCCGGGTGGATTCGCCGCCGATATCGACGATGTCCGCGCCCTCTTCCACGCAGGTCAGCGCATGGGAAAAGGCCGCATCGACGGCAAGATAACGGCCGCCATCGGAAAAGGAATCGGGCGTGGCATTAACGATGGCCATAATACGGCCACGCCCATCAAGTTTCAGGGAGCGACCATGGGCCGCTTGCCACGCGTTGCTGCCGACTGTTATCACGTAACACGCGCCTTTCGGGAATAACGGAGTGTTATGCCAATTCTTATAAGTTCCGCTCCGCCTATGCAGCAAACCTTTTTCAAGTTCAACCGGAAGGCCGGGTCATGACCAAATCATCACGTGCTCTTTGCGCCGCTCTTGCCGGCGCACTGGCACTTTCCTCCTCCGCGCCGGCTTTTTCGGAGACCATTGTCCGCAAGACCTATTCCTATTTTTCGATCACCGGCAAAACCGCCGCCGACCTCGACCAGCAGCTTTCCAGGCACGGCCCGCTGACGCGCAATACCGGCGCGCGTCATCCCGGCGCGACCGAGATCAAATTCGGCGGCGAACTCACCTATGTCGAAAAAAATGGCCAGTGCAGCGTCGGAACCGCCAAGGTGCTGCTCAACACCCGTATCCTGCTGCCGCGGTGGAAAAACCGCCGCCGCACGACGGCGGAACTGGCTTTCATCTGGGATACGCTACTTGCCGATATCAAGCGCCATGAGGAGCGGCACGCGGAAATCGCCCGGACTCATGCCCGGTCGCTCGAAACACAGCTGAAGGCGCTTCGTCCACAGAAGAATTGCGAAACCCTTCAGGACATGGTCGGCAAGATCACCCAGACGGTAATGGACGAACACGACAGGGATCAGCTGCGTTTCGATGTGGTGGAATCGAAAAATTTCGATGCCCGCATGACGAGGCTTTTGAAGAACCGGCTCGAACAGGGGCAAAACCAGCGCTGAACGGCCTCTCGCCGCGCCTCCCGCAAATCCAGGCAATATAAGGGGCATGACGTTACGTCATGTCCGAACTCACCCGTGACTTCTCGTCATGGTGCCATCGCCGAGACTCATTGTAGCTTGTTCACATGGTTTTGATGGTCATGGCCCGCAGCGGGCATGGCGCTTGAAGCCATCTCCGGTTCTCCCGGTGCGCGCTTGAGGGCTCGCAGGTGTTTCCTCCCTCGCCTGCATGCTGCGTACCCGCCTCGCCCCGCTCTCCGCTACCAGGTGAGCGGGGCTTTTTCTGTCTCCGGCAACGCCGTCCGCGATCAGCCCTGGCGTTCGGGAACGTGAACGACGAGACCGTCAAACTCGTCGCTCATCTTGATCTGACAGGAAAGACGCGAGGTGGGGCGGACATCGAATGCGAAATCCAGCATGTCTTCTTCCATCGGTTCCGGCCCGCCGACGCGCTCCGCCCAGGCGTCATTGACATAGACATGACAGGTGGCGCAGGCACAGGCACCGCCACATTCCGCATCGATGCCGGGAATGGAGTTGCGCACGGCATTCTCCATAACGGTGGAGCCGTTGCCAACGTCAAGTTCATGGGGCGTGCCGTCGAAGGCAACGATGGTCAGTTTTGTCATGCCGGAAATCCAAAATGTGATCTAAGAACTGTTCTAAACACATAGAAAGGCCGGTCCGCCTTGGCAACCCGCTTCAAGGGCACAAAGGCTGAACCGGCCTTGCAAAATGGCGGATTTGACGGATTACGCTTCAGCGGCAGAGCTTGAGGATGAAGTTTTCCGCCTCGACAATGGTTGCCGCCAGCCTGGCGATCGCCGCGCTGTCCTTGCCAATCTCCTCCACCGTCGCAGCGGCCGTCGAGACGGCGGATGCGCCAACGGCCTGGGCGGCACCCTTCAGGCGGTGGGCGGTCGCCCGCACTGCCTTTTCGTCGGCGCCGGCCATGTCATGCAGGGCCGCGCGGGCGTTACGGCTGAACAGCTGCAGCACCTCGATCTCCAGATCCTTGTCACCCATCGTTTGCCGGGCAAGGTGATCGAAATCGATCGGTTTTTTACCGGCGGCTGGCGCGCCGCCGCAATTGTCGGGAGCTTCGAAAGCAATACTGACCGCTGCCATGGGTGAAATTCCTGTCTCGCCGTTTCCTGTTTCGTGTCACATCTGTGTCGTATTCAGGCATTCAAACCGGTGCTATCGGCTTAAATTACGGCGTGACGCGGGCGAAAATCTTCTGCTATGGTTAATTTATGTTAAACTTATGCGAAACAAGGCGTTCAGCGTGAAACTCAGGTTTAAAAACTGTTAAAAAGCCGACACTTCGCCACCGCCGCAAATCCGCATTAATTGTTTCGAACACCTAAATGTGTCACTACGGTACTGCCGTTCCCTCAGGGCTTAAGCACAAGCTTTGTTATTGCGGCACAGTGATGTAATTTCGCCCGAAAGCTGGACCACCAGCAATTCGGGATTTGGTAAATGGCGGAATTGTTCTCTCTTGAGGGATGATATTCCGCCGGCATGATGGCGGCAGGCCGCTTGCGCTTTGCAAGTGGTCAACGGCATGAAGCCGGGCGTATGTGTAACGAGGCGTAACCGCATGGCGAACAACAAGATCAGCGACTCTGTCGACGAGACTGCATTTCAGGCGTTGGAAGACGCCCTGCAGCTCGGTGCTTTCGAAGAAAAGCCGGAATCGCGGAAAACCGCAACGCCAAAGCAGCCGGAGGCCAGATTGAAGGAAGCCAGCAGACAGACCCCTGCTCCCGATGCGGCGCGCGCGCCCGTCGAACAGGCGCCCAAGTCGCCCAATCTGGAAGCGGCCAATGACGGCTCCAAGCGCAGCCCGGCCATGATCCTGAAATCGCTCGAAGGCGGCTCCATCGGCGGCGCGATCAGGAATGCGACGATCATGTCCGTGATCTGGGCGCTGGGCGGTCTCGGCGTCGCACATCTTCTTTATGGCAACGCGCTCTGGAACATCGCTTCGCTTGCCGACCTCACCGCCATTCCCGGCCTGATGGCGATCGTCGTCGGCATCCTCGTGCCCGTCATGCTGTTCTTCGCCTTCGCGATCATGATGGCGCGCGCCCGCGACCTGCGCAACGCCGCCCGCTCCATGGCTGAAGTCGCCCTTCGCCTGGCCGAGCCGGAAACCGTCGCCTCCGACCGCATCATGTCCGTCGGCCAGGCGGTTCGCCGTGAAGTTTCGGCCATGAATGACGGCATCGAGCGCACCATTGCCCGTGCGACGGAACTCGAAACGCTGGTCCATTCCGAAGTCAACGCGCTTGAGCGCAGCTATGCCGACAATGAATTGCGCGTGCGCAGCCTGGTGCAGGAGTTGACCGCGGAGCGTGACGCCATCGTCAACCATGCCGAGCGCATCCGCTCCTCCATCGTCGGCGCGCAGGAACAGATCAAGGAAGAACTGTCCATCGTCGGCGAAGAGCTTTCGATGCGGATCGCCACGACAGGCGAAGCCTTCGCCTCGATGATCGACACCCGCTCGGCCGCGCTGCTGGAAAAATCGCGCGCTTCCACCGAAGCGATGGGCAGCCTGATCGCCGCCAAGACCGAAAACCTGCTTCAGGCGCTGAACTCCTCCGGCTCGACGATTTCCAACGAATTCGACATGCGCCTGCATAATCTCACCTCGACGCTGGACGAGCGCGGTGAAGTGCTGCTCGAACGCTTCGCGATCCATGCCTCGACACTGGACAGCGGCGTGGAAAGCCTCAACAGCGCGCTTGAGGAACGCACCCGCCAGCTCAACGAGACGCTGTCCACACGCACGCTTGAACTCAACCGCAACATCGAACGCGGCCAGCAGATCATCGGCGGTTCGCTGGATACGGTTCTCGACAAGCTTTCGACGACGCTTGAGGAAAAAGGCCTCTCCTTCCGCCAGAGCCTGCAGAGCACGGCCGACGACGCGATCATGGATCTCGATCTTCGCTCCGGCCTTTACGAAGAACGGTTGCAGGCGACCGTCGGCCAGGTCAATTCCGCCTTCGACGAGCATGTGGCGGAATTTGCCAGCGCCTTCGACCAGCGCGCCGGCAGCCTCGACAGCAAGCTGATGGAAAGCCTCGCCCGCATCAACGAAACCGTTGCCGGCGGCTCCGAAGCGCTCGACACCATGCTGAACGCCGGTCTGGAGCGCATCGGCACCACCATGACCGATCAGTCGCTGGCACTCGCAACCGCGCTGGGCACGGGTCAGGAAATGCTGGAAAGCGCCCTTGAAAGCCGGACGCAGGCCTTCAGCGACGCGATCGGCCAGCGCACCGCCGAAATCACCGATGCCTTCACCAATTCGCACGAGAAGATCGACGCCGTGCTGGCGGAACGCAGCAACGCCCTGTTCGGCGCGCTCTCTGCCAGTCAGAACCGTTTCGACGAGGCGCTTGCCAGCCGCTCGCTGGCGATTACCGGCTCTGTCTCCGGCACGGCCGAGCGCCTTGCCGCGATGCTCGACGAACGCGCCGCCGCGATCAACAGCGTCGTCGCCGATGTTGAACGCCGGCTTGCCGAAACGCTCGAAACCCGGGCTGCAGCCATCACCGGCGCGGTTTCCGGCATCGAGGACCGTATTTCCGATACGCTGGAAAGCCGCACGGCCGCCCTGCACGATGTCGTCTCCGGCGCGGAAAGCCGTATCGCCGATACGCTTGACGGCCGCACCGCCGCTCTTTCCAGCGCGATTTCCGGTGTCGAGGAACGCATCGCCGACACCATGGACAGCCGCACCCTGTCGCTCGACATGACCTTCGCCAATGTCGAGGAACGGCTTTCGGAGACGCTCGACAACCGCACCTCCGCCCTCACCGGCCTTGTTGCCAGCGCCGAAGAGAAGATCGCCGGCGCGCTCGACAGCCGCACGGCCACCTTCGGCGACGTGGTTGCCGGCGCCGAAACCCGCATCGCGGAAACGCTGGATGGCCGCACCGCAGCCCTCAATGCCGTCGTCTCGGGCGCCGAGGAACGCATCGCCGATGCGCTCGACAGCCGCACCATGGCGCTCGACATGGCCTTCTCCGGCGCAGAGGAAAAAATCACCGAAGCGCTCGACACGCGCACCGCAGCCCTCGGCGAACTGGTGGCAGGCGCCGAGACCCGTATTGCCGGCGCACTCGACAGCCGCACCGATTCGCTGAAGACCGTCGTTTCCGGTGCGGAAGAACGCATTACCGATGTGCTCGACAGCCGTACCATGGCGCTCGACATGAGCTTCTCCGGCGTCGAGGAAAAGATCGCCGATATTCTCGATGGCCGCACCGCCGCGCTGCACAATGCGGTATCCGGTGTCGAGGACCGCATCGCCGGCGCACTCGACAGCCGCACGGCCGCCCTCTCCGGCATCGTCGCCGGTGCGGAAGAACGCATCGCCGATGCGCTCGACAGCCGCACAATGGCGCTCGACATGACGATTTCGGGTGTCGAGGATCGGATCGCCGAGGCAATGGATGCGAGAGCGTCGTCGCTTTCGCTTGCCGCCGCCGGCGTCGGCCAGCGCCTCGAAGCAACCGCCTTCACGCTCGAAAACGCTCTCGCCAGCGGTCACGAGCGGCTGGAAACCATGCTCGGTTCGCAGGCCGAACGCATCGCCGGCTCGCTGGAGCGCAATAGCGGCCTGATCGAGCAGAGCGTCTCGGGCGCGGCCAACCGCATCGAAAGCGTCGTGGAAGACGGCAGCAGCCGTTTTGCGCAGACGGTGGAGGAAGGCGTCTCCCGCCTCGAAAGCAATCTGTCGCAATCGCATGAGGACATCCGTACCGCGCTCGACCAGCGCCAGGCGGATCTTGCCGCAACGCTCAGCTCCGCCACCACGCAGATGGGCGACATGCTTTCTGAACAGGCGATGATGATCGGCACCACGGTCGCCTCCAGTGCCAGCATGCTCGAACTGTCGCTGGAAACCCAGCAGGAAACGCTGCAGAAGGCGATCGACACGAGTGCTGCGACGCTGGAAGAACGTTTGCGCAACGGTGCCGGCGATATCGCCGTCAAGATCGGCGAAGCCGCCCGCGAAATCGGCGGGGCGACCGACGCACTCTCCTCCAAGATCGAGAGCTCGATCGGCAATGTCACCACCCGTCTCGACGAGACCGGCGCCCGGATCGAGACGTCGCTCGACGCCCTGCAGACCCGCGTCGGTGGCGATCTGGCCAATGTGAACACATCGATCGAGGATGCCGGCCGCCGTTTCGCAGAGGCGCTGGACGACAAGACTGCCGCCTTTGCCCGCACCAGCGACGATGCGGCGGAGCGGATCACCGGCATTCTGGACGAGCAGACCACACGCGTCGCGGATACGTTCGAAAGCCGCACCAACCGTCTGGCCGAAACCTTCGATACCGGCGCGGCCCGTATCGACGAACGCCTCGGCACCATGGACCGGGCGCTGACGATCGGCCTCGAAAACGTCAACCGCACCATCGAGGGCAAGGCCAGCGATCTTGCGGTGAGCCTGCGCGGCGCCGTCACCTCCGCCACCCAGAACATCGGCGACGAAGCCGCCCGTTCCAGCGCCCTTATCGCGAAGACCGGCTCGGAATTCGCCGAACAGGTGCAGGCGCAGAACGAAGCCTTCACCAAAGCCATCGAGGAGCGTTCCGGCGAGATCGTCAACCGCATCTCGGATGCGCAGACGCGCCTTTCCGGCCAGGCTGCCGCCGTCGCCCAGACCTTCTCCGAAGCGGGCAACATCATCGTCAGCAAGGTCGCCGAAGCCGAAGCCGTCGTGCGCTCGCAGGTCGGCGTCATCTCCGAGACGCTCACGGGTGTCGAATCCGCCCTCGACGCACGCGGCGAATCCATCCGCTCGGCGCTGGACAACCGCACCCGCGAACTCAATTCGATGCTGGCCAGCCGTTCCGCCGAACTGTCGCGACTGATCGAGGAAAAGGCCAAGCCGGTCGTCGACGAATATGCCACCATCGGCCGCGAAGCCGCCGAGAAGATCGTTTCTGCCGCCCAGCAAAGCGCAGATCTTCTGTCGCAGAGCAACAGCGGCATGGTCGGCATGGTCGAACAGGCGATCAACGATTACGCCAATGCCGGCACGGATGCGGCGAGCAAGCTCGTTGCGGCCACCCGCCAGAGCACCGACATGCTGTCGCAGACGCACACCGCCATGGCCGACGCCGTCGAACAGGGTATCGAGAAATATGCCCGCTCGGGCAGCGATGCGGCCAACAAGCTGGTTGCCGCCACCCGCCAGAGCACCGACATGCTGTCGCAGACCCATGACAGCATGGCGGAAATCGTCGAGCAGTCGGCTTCCAACTTCAACGCCGCCGTGGAGCGCGCCGCGCAGGAATTCGGCACGGCCGATGCCGCGCTGAACGCATCGGCGACCCGCTTCTCCGACAGCGCCTCGCAGGCCGCCGACATGGTCTCCAGCTCGAGCCGTCTGCTGGAAGGAAAGATCGACCGCCTGTCGAATATTTCCGGCCAGACGCTGGCGCAGGTTGCCGGCATCGTCGGCCGTTTCGAGGAACATTCGAAGGTGCTGAGCCAGGCGTCCGAACTGCTCAATGCCGCCCAGTCGAGCCTCGTCGGCACGCTGGAGGAGCGTCAGGACGCCCTGCGCAGCCTGTCGGTCGGCCTCGTCAAGCGCTCCGAGGAAATCGAAAGCGCCATGCGCAACGTCATCGGCGTGGTGGAAACCACACTCAACGAGGCCGAAGAGCGTTCGCAGAACGTCGCCGGCAATCTGCGTGACAATCTGCAGGCATCCTTCTCCGATATCGGCCGTTCGCTCGATGAGACCGAACAGCGCGCCCGCTCGGCGGCACAGACCATGCGGGGCGCCCTGCTCTCCGCCGGTCAGGATGCCAGCCGCTCGATCGAAAGCACGCTGTCCGACGCGCAGAAATATTCCGACGAACTGGTCAGCCGCCTGCGCGGCGGCGTCGAATCGTCGCTTTCCGAAGTGGACAACCTGCTGGGCAGCGCCTCGGAAAAATCCAACGCCGCCGCCGCCAACCTCAAGGAGACGCTGCGTCAGGCCGTTGAGGAAGCCGTCAGCCGTTTTGCCGGTGCGACGGACGAAATCCGCCGCTCCAGCCACGATATCCGCCGCGAGCTGGATGCGACCCGCGCCGAACTGAAGCGCGGCGCATTCGACCTGCCGGAAGAAGCCAAGGAAAGTGCCGCCGCCATGCGCCGCGCCGTTTCCGAGCAGATCAAGGCCCTGCAGGATATTTCCCATCTTGTCGGCCGTTCGGCCCACCAGATGGAAGTCTCCGAACCGGTTGCCCGCGCCATTGCCGCAACCCAGCCGGTAGCCGAACGCCGAGTCGAGACGCGTCCGCAGCAGCCTGCGGCAGCCGCTCCGGTGCCGCAGCGCCCGGCGCAGCCGCAGCCCGCCCCCGCGCCGGCCGCATTGCGCGGTTCCCTGCCGCTTGAAAACCGCCAGGTCGAAAACCGGCAGACGGAAAATCGTCAGGCGCCCGCACCCGCTCAGCCGGTTGCAGCAAACCCTGCCGGTCGTCGCGAAGAAGGCGGCGGCTGGATCAGCGATCTGCTGCGCGGCGCCTCGCGTGACGGTCAGGAAGCCTCTGCCGCTTCCGCTCCCCGCGCAGCGGCCGAACAGCAGCCGACCCGTGCGGCAGACACCCGCAATCCGCGGCACATGGTGGAATCGCTGAATTCGCTCTCCGTCGACATCGCCCGCGCCATCGACCACGATGCCTCGGTGGAACTGTGGCGCCGTTACCAGCGCGGCGAGCGCGACGTCTTCACCCGTCGCCTCTACACGCTGAAGGGTCAGACGACCTTCGACGAGATCAAGCGCAAATATGAGCGGGAAGCGGAATTCCGTACCGCCGTGGATCGCTACATCACCGATTTCGAGAAGCTGCTTGCCGACGTGGCCCGCACGGACCGCGACCGCACCGTCACCCAGTCCTACCTCACCTCCGATACCGGCAAGGTCTATACGATGCTTGCCCATGCGGCGGGCCGGTTCAACTGAACCGAAAGCGGCTGAAACAAGAAAACCCCGGTCCAAGGCCGGGGTTTTTCTTTTTGATGGCCGGCTGTTTCGTCACGCCTTAACAACGTGAACCATCCGGTACGTCAAACTCAAATCTCGAACGTTCCCGATGCGACGCGTATGGCGTGGCCGCCGATGCGGGCGCGGGCGATTTCGTTGTCCTTGATATCCATGCGCAGGTGGATGTGGGAGGGTCTTTCCATCTCCACGCCCTGCTCTATCAGAAGCGGATGGTGGCCGTCCGTCAGACCGTCGAAATGGTGGATGGCGCCGGACAGGGCGGCGGCGGCGGAACCGGTGGCGGGATCTTCCGAAATCCCCATATCCGGGGAGAACATGCGGGCATGGAACTTCGCCGCATGATTGACGCCGCCGCGACAGTAGATATAGGCGGCCGCCAGGCGTCCTTCGACCAGCGGCGCGGTGCGCAGCCACAGATTGGCGTCGAAATCCATGTCACGAACCGTGGCGATATTGTGCAGCGGCACCATCAGGAACGGCACGCCGGCCGTCCAGATTGACGGCACGTGATTTTCAAAACCGAGATGCCCCTCGCTGACGCCGAGCGCATCGGCAAGAGCAGCGTGATCGAGCGGCAGCTCGACGCGCGACGATTTGCGCGGCAGGTCGAATTCGGCGAAGCTGACCGCGCCGGCGCGCATCTTCACCGCGCAACGCACCGGCCCCACCTGCTCCTCCAGCACACAGACCATGTCGATATCGTCATCGCCGTCCTTGCGATTGCGCTCGGCGATCGCCACGGCTGCGCCGACGGTCGGATGGCCCGCGAAAGGCAGTTCGCCCGATGGCGTGAAAATGCGCAAGGAAGCCGCATGCGCCGGATTGGTGGAACGGTTGACGAAGACCGTCTCGGAGAGGTTCATTTCCCTCGCAATCGCCTGCATCGTGGCCTGGGGAAGGTCATCGGCGTCATACATGACCGCCAGCGGATTGCCCGCCATCTTCGTCTCGGTAAAGACATCGTAGATATCGTAGTTCAGCACCAGATGCGTCTCCTGCCACTCGTCATTCCGACTGCCTAGGCAAACTGCATCAGGCTGCCGCGCATCGCAACCCTTGTCGGCGGGCGCCTGTCAAGAAGCTGTGGACCGGACCAGTCCCGGCGGCCGGCGAAGAACGCCTGCGCGTCCGAAAGGCCTTGTCGCCAGCGGCCGTCTTCATGTACCAAGGTGAGGTCTGGCGGCTTGCTCTCGAGTTCTTCTTCAAGAATTCGGGATTTCAAGCCGCTTCAACGGGTTACAGCGCCTTGTGCGGACCGGTGCCGGTCCGCGCCGTTGTCGAGGGAAGCGGATGTCGCATTCTACCTATTCACTGTCCTTCGTCGCATCTGCAACCGAGGAGGCGCAAAGCGCGCTGAAAGAGCTGAAAAGCGTCTATGGTGATACGCCCTTCGAAGAAGCGGACGTGATCGTCGCGCTCGGCGGCGATGGTTTCATGCTGCAAATCCTCAACGAAACGATGAATTCCGGCAAGCGGGTCTATGGCATGAACCGGGGGTCGGTCGGCTTCCTGATGAATGACTACCGGATAGACGGTCTGCTTGAGCGCATCGCCGTTGCAAGCGGCAATGATTTCCATCCCCTGCGCATGACGACGACGGATTCCGACGGCGATGAGTTTACAGCGCTCGCCATGAACGAGGTCAGCCTTTTCCGGCAATCGCACCAGGCCGCCAAACTGCGTGTCGAGGTGGACGGCAGGGTGCGGCTGGAAGAACTGATCTGCGACGGCATGATGGTGGCGACGCCGGCAGGATCAACCGCCTATAATTTCTCCGCCCATGGCCCCATCCTGCCGCTGGAATCGCCGCTTCTGGCGCTTACCCCCGTCAGCGCGTTCCGCCCGAGGCGCTGGCGCGGTGCTCTTTTGCCCAACAAGGTGACTGTCGACATTCATGTTCTGGAACGGGACAAACGCCCGGTGAACGCCGTGGCCGACCATACGGAGGTGAAATCCGTTCGTCATGTCCGGATCGCACAATCGCAGGACAGGACAGCGCGAATCCTGTCTGATCCGGACCGCTCCTGGTCGGACCGGGTTCTCGCCGAACAGTTCAACAATTGACGCTAACCCCTCATCAAGGCCATGCAAGCTAGAAAATCGATCCTCGCCGCCCTCATTCTCGCCGCCGCCGTGCTTCCAGCACGGGCACAGACAGCAGCAATCGATACGCTGCCCGTTTCGGCGATATTCGTTGTCAGCAGCGGCATGTGGGAAGACCGGAACCTGGAGCCGCGGGAAGGCGCTGACGGCCAGTTGCGGCCGCCGCCGGCATCGCCCACGCGTGGTTATTACAAGGTGATCGCAATCCGCCAGGGTGACGGGACGGCCAAGATTTACCTGCAGCGCATCGCCTTTACGGCGGATGGACCCCATCTCCTGGAAAATGTCGAGCTGGACGAGTTCAACCAGATGAAGTCCTACGTCACGGATATTCGTCCCGAAAGTTCGAACGGCGCGTCCACGTCACCCGGTCTTTTCGTGACCGTCTATCTGAAAACGGACCCGATGGCCAAGGAGGCCGAAAGCTGGACGATCCTGATCGACGAGCTCGGCGAGATGAAGATCGAAAAGGCCTCGAACTGATCGAACCGGAAGCGCCGATGCCGCATGGCTACCCGTTTATCTGATGCGGGCCGGCCAGAACCGCGCCGAAATGGTGTTTCCATAGTCTTGCCCCCAGCTCGCCGCTGCGGTCGAGGCTGGAGCCGACGGTCAGCCATGGCAGCAAGGTGGGATGCAGCCCGGCATCGAACAGGGCAAAACCGGCCGCAAGCACGCAGGTATCGGCCTGAATGCCGCAGACCAGCACCCTGTCAGGCTCAAGAGCCAGGAGATGGTCGATCGCTACCTTTGGCGGGGCATAACCGTGCTTGATGAAGAGGCGATCCGCCGCAACGAGCGACTCGTCATCCCTGCCCGGCTTCCAGCCCAGTTGCCGCTCGAAGGGTGTTACGGTCTCATCATGACGCTCGACGGTGGCAATGCTGGGCATCGTCTTTGCCAGCGCCGATATTTCGGCCACCAGCGAGGCCGGCGGATTGAAGCTCGGCTGGACGTCGACGATGTAGAGCACCTGTTTCATGCCTGTCCTCCAACGAAAAACCCCTCGCAATGGGCTTGCGAGGGGCGATTTCCCGATCGACGCAAAGCGTCTTAGTCGATATCCGCGACTTCCACGTCCGCGCCACCGCTGATGCGATGGGCAAGCGCGGCTTCCATGAACTCGTTCAGGTCACCATCCAGCACGTTGCCGGGTGCGGTGCTTTCGACGCCGGTGCGCAGGTCCTTGACCAGCTGGTAGGGCTGCAGAACATAGGAGCGGATCTGGTGACCCCAGCCGATATCGGTCTTGGATGCCGCCTGCGCATTGGCCGCCTCTTCCCGCTTTTGCAGTTCCACCTCATAGAGGCGGGCGCGCAGCATGTCCCACGCCTTGGCGCGGTTCTTGTGCTGGGAACGCTCCTGCTGGCAGGCAACCGCAATACCGGTCGGAATATGCGTGATGCGCACGGCCGAATCCGTCGTGTTGACGTGCTGGCCGCCAGCACCTGACGAACGATAGGTATCGATACGGCAATCGCTTTCATTGACGTCGATCTGGATCGAATCGTCGACCACCGGGTAGACCCAGACGGAAGAGAACGACGTGTGGCGTCGCGCATTGCTGTCATAGGGCGAAATACGGACAAGGCGGTGCACGCCCGATTCCGTCTTCAGCCAGCCGAAGGCATTGTGGCCCTTGACGAGGATCGTCGCGGATTTGATGCCGGCTTCTTCGCCATCGTGCACTTCGAGCACTTCGACCTTGAAACCTTCGCGGTCGGCCCAGCGGGTATACATGCGCAGCAGCATGTTGGCCCAGTCCTGGCTTTCCGTACCGCCGGCGCCCGAATGCACTTCGAGATAGGTGTCGTTGGTGTCGGCCTCACCGGACAGCATGGCTTCCACCTGACGGCGGTTCGCCTCGCTCTTCAACGCCTTCAAGGCGTCTTCGGCGTCCTTGACGATTTCCTCGTCGCCTTCCATCTCGCCAAGCTCGATCAGCTCGATATTGTCCTTGAGCTGCTGCTCCAGCGCCTTGACGCCATTGATGCTGTCATCCAGCTGCTGGCGCTCGCGCATCAGCTTCTGGGCTTCAGCGGCATCGTTCCAGAGGGTCGGATCCTCTGCCTTGTTGTTCAACCAGTCCAGTCGTCTTATCGCCTGGTCCCAGTCAAAGATGCCTCCTCAGCAGGCTTATGGCCTGCTTGATTTCGTCGACGACGTTCACGATTTCATTGCGCATTTCGCTGGTTCTTCACCTTCATTGAAACTCGTTGCTCAAATAAATGCGGGGGGCGTGGATGTAAAGACCCGCGCCCCCCGATGGTCCCGGAACTTGACTTCAATAAAGACCGCCGCCGCCGCCGGTGATGGCCTGTTGCGCCTGCGGTGAGGTCTTCAGAATATCTTCCTGCGACATGTAATCTTCCGCGCCGATGACCGAGAAGCTGGAAGCGGGACCCGTACCCGGCTTGAAGGCCTCCATGATGGTGTCCGGCTCGCCCTCAACCGCCGCCATGCCTGTCTTGCGATTGACGGCAATGAAGTTCATGCCGTTCGGCACGATGAACTTGCTCGGCTCCATGTGCTTGGCCGCATCGGCGATGAATTCGCCAAAGATCGGCGCAGACAGCGAGCCGCCGGTGCCGCCGCGGCCGAGAGGTGCGGGCGAATCGAAACCGATATAGAGGCCGGCGACCATGTCCGGCGTATAACCGACGAACCAGGCGTCCTTTTCATCGTTGGTGGTGCCGGTCTTGCCGGCAACCGGCAGATCGACCTTGATCTTGCCCGCCGCCGTGCCGCGCTGCACCACGCCTTCCAGCATTGAGGTCGTCTGATACGCCGTCATCGGGTCGAGAACCTGCTCGCGATTGTCGACGATCACCGGCTCGTCCTGGTTCTGCCAGCTCGTCGCATTGCAGCCTTCGCAGGCGCGCTCCTCATGGCGGAAGATGGTCTTGCCGTAGCGGTCCTGAATGCGGTCGATCAGGGTCGGCTTGATCTGCTTGCCGCCATTGGCGATGACCGAATAGGCCGAAACCATGCGCATGACGGTGGTTTCACCCGAACCGAGCGACATGGACAGAAGCGGCGGCATCTTGTCGTAAATGCCGAAACGTTCGGCATATTCCGCCACCAGATTCATGCCCATGTCCTGCGCGAGACGCACGGTCATGAGGTTACGGGATTTTTCGATGCCGAGACGCAGGGTCGACGGACCGGCGGAACCGCCGCCGTAATTCTGCGGCTTCCAGACCTGACCGCCGGAAACCACCTCGATCGGCGCGTCGAGAATGACCGATGCCGGCGTATAACCGTTGTCCAGCGCCGCCGCGTAGATGAACGGCTTGAAGGAAGAACCCGGCTGGCGCATCGCCTGCGTGGACCGGTTGAATTCCGACTGCGCATAAGAGAAGCCGCCGACCATGGCCAGAACGCGGCCGGTATGCGGGTCCATCACCACCATGCCGCCCTGCACTTTCGGCGGCTGGCGCAGGCGGTATTCATTGCCGGAATTGGCAAGCGGCTGCGCGTAGATGACGTCACCGGCGGCCAGAACGCCGACCGGCGACTTGGCGGTCGCTTTCTTGCCCGTCGCGTCGCGATAGGCCCAGCGCATGTTTTCCGCGGAGATATGGCCGCGGGTGCGCTTGTCGCCCTCTTCCGTTTCCGTATCCGCCTGCACGCCGATATCGACGCCATCGGCCGCAACCGCGAGAACCACGGCGATCTTCCACTCCGGAACGTCACGCAGTCCCTTGACCTTGGCGAGCGCCGCCGTCCAGTCGCCGGTCGTATCGATCTGCTCGACGGGTCCGCGGAAACCGCGACGCTCGTCATATTGAACCAGACCGTCCTGAAGCGCCTTGCGCGCCTCCATCTGGATTTGCGGATCGAACGAGGTGCGGACCGAAAGCCCGCCTTCGAGAAGCGCTTCCTCACCGTATTTTTCAACGATCTGGCGGCGGACTTCCTCGGCGAAATAATCGGATGCGAAAATATGGGCGCCGCCGCGGCGCAGATTGACGCCGAGCGGCTGCTTCTTGGCGTCCGTTGCATCGTCCACGGTGATATAGCCATTTTCGGCCATACGGTCGATCACCCAGTTGCGGCGCTCGAGAGCGGCCTTTTCACGACGGATCGGGTGGTAGTTGGCCGGCCCCTTGGGCAGCGATGCGAGATAGGCGGTCTCGGCGATCGTCAGCTCGGTCACCGACTTGTTGAAATAGGTGAGCGCCGCACCGGCGATGCCGTAGGAATTCAGGCCGAAAAAGATTTCGTTCAGATAAAGCTCGAGAATCTTGTCCTTGGAATAGGTCTGCTCGATGCGGAAGGAGAGAATGGCTTCCTTGAGCTTGCGGTCGATGGTCTGGTCGTTGGTCAGCAGGAAGTTCTTCGCCACCTGCTGTGTGATGGTGGAGGCGCCGACCGGACGGCGGCCGGAGCCGAGATTCTGGATATTGACGAGAATGGCGCGGCCGAGGCCGAAGACGTCGACGCCCGGATGGTTGTAGAAATTCTTGTCTTCCGCCGAGAGGAAGGCCGCCTTCACCCGGTCCGGAATGGCCTGGATCGGCAGGAACAGGCGTTTCTCATGGGCGTATTCCGCCATCAGCGCGCCGTTGCCGGCGTGCACGCGGGTCGTGACCGGCGGTTCATAGGTGCTCAGAACTGCGTAATCCGGCAGGTCTTTCGTCACGCCGTGCAAATAAATTGCACCGGCGGCGGCGGCGCACAGGAAGAGCACGCTGGCCAAGCCGAAAAAATATCCAATCAGTCTGATCATACCAAGCTACCGATAATTCGAATCGTAACCATCAACGCCCGACGATATACGGGCGCATCCTTGCATATCGCGTGCCGTTTTGCACACCATACCTTCGATGACAAGCCGGATCGGGCAGCATTCTCCGATATGTTACCGAACCAACCGCCGCAAATCGCGCTCATGCCGTTTTGCGGATCGCCACCGAATCCGCTTTCCGAGTAACGCGGCGAATGTGAGTAAAATAGGGCTTTGTGTTGTTAATCATCCGCAAGACCCAAGAATTGAACAGCTTTTTGGCCCTTAGCGGCACGGCGGCAACAGCATTGCCGCACCGCGCCACAGGCTTATCCGCCGTTCGCCATCGCCTTGGCCCGGTATCGCCCAACCGCGGTCGCCAGCGTGTCGGCGACCTTGTTGCGCCATTCGGCATCGAGAAGCAGCTTTTCATCGTCCGGATTGGAAAGGAACCCGAGTTCCAGCAGCACCGACGGCACGTCATGGGCGCGCAGCACCATGAAACCGGCGTAACGATGAGGATTGTTGATGAGGCCGACCTGTCCTTCGAAGGAGGAGACGATGTTTTCCGCCAGCGTCACCGAAAAGGCCTGGGTTTCGCGGCGGGTGAAATCGAGCAGGATATCGGCGACTTCCGGCGGCTCGCTGGAGGCCGCCACGCCGGCGATCTGGTCGGACTTGTTTTCGCGCTCCGCCAGTTCCTGCGCCATGCGGTCTGAGGCGCGGTCCGACAATGTATAAACGGTCGCGCCGCGAATGCCCTTCTGTTTCAGCGTATCGGCATGCAGGGATATGAAGAGATTGGCATTATTCTGGCGGGCGATGGTCACCCGTTCGGACAGAGCGAGGAAGGTATCGGAATCGCGCGTGAGGAAGGCCTTGATGCCGGGTTCGCGGTTCAGACGTTCCGCAAGCTCCTTCGCAAAGGTCAAGGTGATGACCTTCTCCTCCGTCCCCGTCGTGCCGCCGGTGGCGCCGGCGTCGATGCCGCCATGGCCGGCATCGACCGCGATGACGAATTCCGCCGGCCGGGACGTGCCGTCGCCGGGCGCAATCGCGGCCGTGGTTACCGGTGCGGGCGCCTGCCATTGCTGGTCCTTCACCAGTTCGGCGAATTTGCCCTTGGTGGTGATTTCCGTATCGATCACGAAACGGAACGACGCTCCGTCCTCGGCCTTTTTCGTTTCGGCGACAGCCACCTGAACCGGCTTTTTCGCCGTCAGCACGATGCGGGCGCTGTTTTGGCCCATGCTGCCGAAGCGTATATCCGAAAAAAGGCCGGTCGGCTTGAGATCGGATGCGGGAAAGGCAAAATTCACCGCCGGGAAATCGATGACGATGCGGGCGGGCGAATCGAGATAATGGACGTCGAATTCCGGCTCCTCGGCAAAATCGAGGACGATGCGCGTGCGCGCCTCGTCACCGATGATGCGCGCCTGATGAACGATGAGCGGGCCGGCGGCGTGGGCTGCGGAAACGACGGAAGCGGCGGAGACAAGCGACAGCAAGAAGGCGCAGCCAAGCCGCGCGATTCGCGCACCAAGCGGCCCTGCCCCACCGAATATCGCTGCGTTGCGCGTGAAATTCATGGTCTTCAAGAAATTCCGTATTTCAGTCATTTTCGATAAATGGGGCGGAAAAGCACCGGCAACGTCCCTGTTTCGACCACGCCGGACGTTTGTTTGCGCGTTTGCGCCCCACAATCGCAGGCCTTGGTGAACCAATTGTTAACCCGGAAATTCCACCAATAATATGGCATATTTAGCCAGCCTATTGCTATTATGACAGAGAAAACATACAACACGGATGAGGGTTAAAAGTGTTGACGGGATAGATGCCCGCCGGCTGCCAATCGAAAAAGACGCTGGCGCTGCACATCGGGCAATCATCTGCCGTCGTTACATTTATCCTGAAACTCGATCAATTCCGGCCGTGGCCGGAGACCTACCCGGTGGCGCTGCCACCGCCGCTCTGAGGAGAGCAAATTCATCGGATCCCAAGGGGTCTATATATTATTGTCGTTCCGCCTGGCCAATGATGTCGCAGCAGTTTTCACATGAACCGGATACCAGGAGCAGGCCAAGCGCCTCGCCGTCGGTCCGGATGCTGCCAGTTTACAGACGCCCGGCAGGAGACTTCATTTCCGGCACATCCTTGCACTCATATGAAAGGCTCGTCCGTGTGACGGGCCTGTTCTCGTATAAAACAAGGCTGCGCCGAGGAGCACAGCTTACATGGCAGACAAAATGCTTATCGACGCCTCCCACGAAGAGGAGACACGCGTAGTCGTTGTCCGTGGGAACCGGATCGAAGAATTCGATTTTGAATCGGAGCACAAGAAACAGATCCGCGGCAATATCTACCTTGCCAAGGTCACGCGCGTTGAGCCTTCGCTTCAGGCGGCCTTCGTCGATTACGGCGGCAATCGCCACGGCTTTCTCGCTTTTGCGGAAATCCATCCCGACTATTACCAGATTCCGCTTGCCGACCGTCAGGCGCTCCTGAAGGCAGAAGCAGAGGACCATCGCCGCAGCGACGATTTCGAATCGGCCGATGCGCCCGAACCTGCCGCCCCGATGATCGACCTTTCCCAGGTGGATCAGCCGGATGTCGGCATTGTTTCCGCTGATGAAATCACTGAAACCGTCGTCACGGAAGAAGCAGCGCCCACAGCGGAATCTGTCTCCGAGGAAGCGGCCGTAGAGGCAGTTGCGGAAGAAGCGCCCGCCGAGGAAGAAAAGCCGAAAAAGCGTACCCGCCGCCCGCGCGCCAAGAAGAAGACCGCCGAAGACGAAGCAGCGGCAGTCGAAGCGTCTTCCGAAGACGACGGCAGCACCGGCGGCGAGATGGCGGCCATGGTCGATGCCGATACGATTTCCGAGGAAGTCGAAGGGCTTCGCCGCGGCAATGACGATGACGACGACGATGATGACGATCATCACGAGAAGGAAGTGATCGAATCCGTCGGCGCCGAAGACGCCATGGAAGAGGTTCCGGATCGCGTTGCCCGCAAGCCGCGCAAGCAGTACCGCATTCAGGAAGTCATCAAGCGTCGCCAGATCCTCCTGGTCCAGGTGGCCAAGGAAGAGCGTGGCAACAAGGGTGCCGCACTCACCACCTATCTGTCGCTTGCCGGCCGTTATTCCGTGCTGATGCCGAATACGGCGCGTGGCGGCGGCATTTCCCGCAAGATCACCCAGCCGACCGACCGCAAGCGCCTGAAGGAAATTGCGCGCGATCTGGAAGTGCCGCAGGGCATGGGCGTCATTCTGCGCACCGCAGGCGCCAACCGTACCCGCGTCGAGATCAAGCGCGACTTCGAATATCTGATGCGCCTGTGGGAAAACGTCCGCACGCTGACGCTGAATTCCACGGCCCCCTGCCTCGTTTACGAGGAAGGTTCGCTGATCAAGCGTTCGATCCGCGACCTTTACAACAAGGATATCGGCGAGATCATCGTTTCCGGCGAAGAAGGCTATCGTGAAGCGAAAGACTTCATGAAGATGCTGATGCCGAGCCACGCCAAGGTGGTTCAGCCTTACCGCGACATTCACCCGATCTTCTCGCGCTCCGGCATCGAAGCCCAGCTCGACCGGATGCTGCAGCCGCAGGTGACGTTGAAGTCCGGCGGTTACCTCATCATCAACCAGACGGAAGCGCTGGTGTCGATCGACGTCAACTCCGGCCGCTCGACCCGCGAGCATTCCATCGAGGAAACCGCGCTGACGACCAACCTCGAAGCCGCGGAAGAAGTGGCGCGCCAGCTGCGCCTGCGCGACCTTGCCGGTCTTGTCGTCATCGACTTCATCGACATGGAGGAAAAGCGCAACAACCGCTCCGTCGAGAAGAAGCTCAAGGATTGCCTGAAGAACGACCGCGCCCGCATCCAGGTCGGCCGCATCTCGCATTTCGGCCTGCTGGAAATGTCGCGCCAGCGCATCCGCGCTTCGGTGCTGGAATCGACCACGCAGGTCTGCCAGCATTGCGGCGGCACGGGCCATGTGCGCTCGGAATCCTCCATCGCGCTGCATGTTCTGCGTGGCGTCGAGGAATATCTGCTGCGCAACACCACCCACAACATCACGGTTCGCTGCACACCGGAAACGGCGCTCTACCTGCTCAACCACAAGCGCGGCACGATCGTCGATTATGAAGGCCGCTTCGGCGTGTCGATCATCATCGCTGCCGATGCCGGCGTCGGTGCACAACATTTCGCCATCGATCGCGGTGACGCCGTTGAGAACCCGGTGAAGATCGAAAGCCTCATCCAGATGCTGCCGAACTTCGTGGAGGAAGAAGACGATTTCGTCGCCGAGGTGGAAGAGGACGAAGACGAGGAAGAAGTTGTCAAGGCCGAGAGCACCCAACCACGCCAGCAGCCGCAGGGCGACAATGGCGAGGACGGCAAGCGCAAGCGCAAGCGTCGCCGCCGCCGTCGCGGCAAGGGTGGCCAGGGCGACCAGAACGGTACGCTCGATGCCCAGTCCGGCGATGACGCCGATGAGGCAGATGGCGACGACGGCATCGAAACCGATGAGGCCGGTGCAGAGACCGACGCAGATGCGGCGGAAACGGTGGCTTCCGAGGAGGACGGCAAGCGCAAGCGCCGTCGTCGCGGCAAGCGCGGCGGTCGCCGTAACCGTGCGGAAGACGACGCTCTCGATGCCGCCGGTGCGGAAGCCGATGATGAAGGCGAAAGCGACGATGTTGCCGTAGAAGCATCGGCCACCGAAGAACCGATCGCCGCCGAGGTGGTGGAAGGTACGGTTGCCGAGGTTGTGGAAGTGGAAGCGCCGAAAAAGCCGCGCCGCACCCGCAAGGCAAAAGCGAAGACCGAAGCCGAAGACGCGCCGAAGGCCGAAACCGTGGAAACGGTAGAGCCGGTGATCGTCGCAGAAACCGTCGTCGACATCGCCATCGAAGAAGCAGGCGAAGCCTCGGCCGATCTCGCTCCGGAAGCGGAAACGCCGGCGAACGAAGAAAAGGTGCGCGCGAACCGGGGCAGCAATGTCTCGAATTCGGAACCGGTTGTCACCTCTTCCGGTTCGTCCACGACGCCCGAGGGCGATGAGCCGAAACCGCGCAAGGGCGGCTGGTGGCAGCGCAAGGGCTTCTTCTGATAGAAGCAACATTTTAGATGAAAACGCCCGCGACGTTGTCGCGGGCGTTTTGTTTTGGCGGAATCGTCTTCCTGCATCGTCCTCACCCTTGAGGCAAGGCTGTACGGTTGAAAGGATTTGATGCGCTGCGCCGCCCAAACGATCATCTCGAACGACGCGAATTTTCTCGGCGTTATCCTTGGGCTTCTCCCAAGGATCCAAACACTCCAATACAATCAACCGGTTGCAGATCCTCGGTACCAGCCCGAGGATGACGTCGAGTGCGGAGCATATCTTCAATCGACGGCAACGCCGGCGGCTTATCGTCGGCGCTTTCGTTTCAGAGGAAGATTTAGGTGTTCTACCTGCACTCTCAGACAGACCGCGTCAGTCCGCCATCGACACGAATGTTCTGGCCCGTGATGTACCCTGCCCCTTCAGACGCGAGGAACGCCACGGTGGCGGCGATTTCCTCGCTCTTGCCGTAACGCTGCATCGGCACGCTCTCACGGCGTTCTTCCGTAGCCGGCAGGCTGTCGATCCAGCCGGGCAAGACATTGTTCATGCGGACATTGTCGGCCGCGTAGGTATCGGCAAAGATCTTGGTATAGGCGGCAAGGCCGGCGCGGAACACGGCGGATGTGGGAAACATGCTGCTCGGTTCGAAAGCCCAGGCCGTCGAGATGTTGATGATGACGCCCGCCTTCTGCTTCACCATGATGGGCGCGACGATCCGCGTTGGGCGGACAACGTTCATGAGATAGACATCCAGGCCGGCGTGCCACTGCTCGTCGGTAATATCGAGAATGGCGGCGCGCGGGCCATGGCCGGCACTGTTGACCAGCACGTCGATGCGCCCGAATTTTTCGAGCGTCAGATCCGCCAGCCGGTTGAGGTCGTCATTCGACTGGTTGGAGCCGGTGACGCCAATACCGCCCAGTTCCTTCGCCAGCGCCTCTCCCTTGCCGGAAGAAGACAGGATTGCGAGCCTGTAACCATCCGCTGCCAGACGTTTTGCCACGGCCGCCCCCATGCCGCTGCCGCCCGCCGTTACAATCGCCACTTTTTCCGCCGACATCGTTTTCTCCATTTCCAATCCAGCGGACCGCCGCGTGGCGGTCCTGCATCCGTAAACTGCCTCATCTATACCGGGTTTCAAAGACGAGTTCGAACCAGAAAGCCTTGGAATGGCGTGCAGAAAAACTGATGCTGAGATGTCAGCTTGCCCCGCGCCCCTCCATGGCATGGGCTTTCCGGCTGTCGGCCGGGGCCTCGTGCCTGTCCTGCAAGCCATAATCGCGGATGACTTGGGCAATACGCAACCGGTAGTCGGAAAAGACGCCGGACCGGCCCAGCGACTGCGCGGCGCGATGCGCCATAGTGTTGCGCCAAGCCCTCACCGCCGCCTCATCCCGGAAAAAGGACAGAGAGAGCATCTTGTCCGGGTTACCGATGCTCTGGAACCTTTCGACGGACAGGAAACCATCGATGGTTTCGAGTTCGGCGCGCAGACCGGCCGCAATGTCGAGATAATGCAGTTTTTCGCCCTCGGCCGGCCAGACCTCGAAGATGACCGCGATCATTGCCGGCTCCCCGATTGCGGCGTCGAGGCAAGGCGCAGGAACAGCCGGTCCTCGCGGCGGATAAATTGTTCGCGGCGCGCGAATTCGTAATTTTCCCGCCCGGCCGGATCGGCAGCGAGCCTTGCCCTGTAGGCTTCGTAAGCCGCAAGGCTTTCGATATTGTAGACGCCGTAAGCAATGGTGCTCGATCCTTCCTTCGGCGCGTAATAACCGATGAGATCGGCACCGCAGCGCGGGATCGCCTCACCCCATGTGCGGGCATATCGTTCGAAGGCATCGACCTTGAAGGGGTCGATCTCATAGCGGATGAAACAGGTCAGCATCGTTGGACTCCTCGTGTTCTGCCACTCCTTTCTACGCCATTGCCCCACATCGATTCTTCGGTTATCATCGAAGCATGAAAGACGGACCCTTGATCGCCAACGTCGCTGCCCTGATCGGCGACCCTGCCCGCGCCAACATCTTGACCGCGCTGATGGATGGACGCGCGCTGACCGCAAGCGAGCTGGCGGAAGCCGCCGGCGTGACGCTGCAGACAGCCAGCGGGCACCTGTCGAAACTCTCGGACGCGCAGCTCTTGAAGGCGGAAAAACAGGGGCGCCACCGTTATTTCCGTCTTTCCGACGAGGATGTGGCGCAGGTCCTGGAAGCCTTGATGGGCCTTGCCCAGCGCACCGGCGCGGTGCGCGTCCGCACTGGGCCGAAGGACAAGGCCCTGCGCGAAGCGCGCATCTGTTACGATCATCTGGCCGGGGAAAGCGGCGTAGCGCTGCTTGCCGCCATCACCGAAAAAGGGCTCGTGACGCCCGGCGATGATCCCGTGCTAACGGATAGCGGGCGCGACTTCTTCTCAAAATTCGGCATCGATCTTTCGCCGCTCGAAAAGGCGCGCCGCCCGGTCTGCCTGCATTGCCTCGACTGGAGCGAACGCCGCCACCACCTCGGCGGCGGGCTTGGCGCTTCGCTGCTCGATGCCATGCAGCAGCGCGACTGGCTGCGGCGCGGACACGGCCGCGTGCTGACCTTCACGGCAAAGGGCGAAACGGCATTCAACAGCACCTTCAGCTGTACGCCCGCCTGATCTTCCCGGGCGAATGATACGGGCTTATTTCAGCCAGCCGGCAATACGTCCCACCGCCTCGGCAATATCCGACACCGAACCCGCATAGGAAATGCGCAGCGCCCGGTGGCCTTCCTCGGGATCGAAATCCATGCCCGGTGTCGCCGCCACGTCGATTTCCGCCAGCATGCGCCTGGCAAAATCCATGCTGTCATTGGAAAAACGGCTAGTATCGACATAGGCGTAAAAAGCGCCATCCATCGGGGATGCCAGCGGCAGGCCGATTTCCGGCAGACGCGCCATCAGGAAATCGCGGTTGGTGCGATAGCTCTCCCTGTAGACGTCCAGTTCCTCCGCCGCCGAAAAGGCTGCGGTTGCCGCAAGCTGCGACAGTTCGGGTGCCGAAATATAAAGGCTCTGGGCCAGACACTCGACCGGACGGACCAGATTTTCCGGCAGGACCATCCAGCCGATACGCCAGCCGGTCATGCAATAATATTTGGAGAAGGAATTGATGATGACGGCATTGTCGGTGATTTCAAGCGCGCTTGTCTCTTCGCCGACAAAGGTGAGGCCGTGATAGATTTCGTCGGAAATGAAGGCCATGTCACGGCTTTCGCAATAGCTCGCCAGCCGCTTCAGCGCCTCGCGGCCGGTGACCGTGCCGGTCGGGTTGGCGGGGCTTGCCAGAAGCACGCCCTTCAGCTTGCAGCCCGCTTTCGTTTCCGCCCGCTCCAGACTTGCCGGCGTCAAGGTATAGCCGGTTTCGGCCGTGACCGGCACTTCGACGACATTGAGGCCGAGCGCCTTCAGAATATTGCGATAGGCCGGATAACCGGGCCTTGCGATGGCGACATGGTCGCCCGAATCGAAAAGGCTGAGAAAAGCGAGATTGAAGGCGGCCGAGGAGCCGGTCGTCACGGCAATGCGCGCCGGATCGACCACGACCTGGTGGCGCAGCCGATAATGCCCGGCAATCGCTTCGCGCAATTCACGCAGGCCCAGCGCGTCGGTGTAACCGATACGGCCGTGTTTCAGAGCCGCCTCGGCCGCTGCCAGTGAGGCTTTCGGTGCGGGATGGGAGGGCTGGCCGACCGCCATGGAAATGACGGGGCGTCCCGCCTGCCTGCGCCGGTTCGCTTCCGCCAGGATGTCCATGGCATGAAAGGGTTCCACCGCGCTCCGCTTCGACATCGTAATCAAGGGCATGCTCTTTCCTGAACCGTATTTCAGAGACTTGCCGCAGAATCACAATCTTCACAATCATGCGACCATAATGCGGACAACTATTTTTGCCGTATGGCATTTGGCTTAAAGTAAGGTAATTGCCATCATAATATCCATGAGGCACTGGCCGCACAGTATGAGGACCGATATGGCGCATTTTCTCCGTTCCACCCTTCTCGCCAGCGTAACGGCCCTTTCGACAGTATTCGCCTCCCTGCCCGCCCATGCGCTCGACGCGCAGCAGAAGAAGGAAATGGGCGAGTTCATCAAACAATATCTGATCGAGAACCCGGAAATCATGCTTGAGGTTCAGGATGCGCTCGAACGCAAGCAATATGCGGCGCGCAACGCCAAGGCGGCCGAAGCCGTCGCCGACAACAAGAAGGCCATTTTCGAATCGAAATTCGACCTGGCGCTCGGCAATCCGGATGGCGACGTGACGCTGGTCGAATTTTTCGACTACAATTGCGGCTATTGCAAACGCGCCATGGGCGACATGGACAATATCCTGAAGAGCGACAAGAAGGTGCGGGTCGTCCTCAAGGAATTCCCCATCCTCGGACCGGAATCGGTCGCCGCTCACCGCGTTTCCAACGCCGTGAAGCTGCTTGCGCCGGGCAAATACCCCGAATTCCAGCGCACCCTGCTCGGCGGCCGCGGACGGGCGAACGAGGACAGTGCCATGGAAGTCGCTACCTCGCTTGGCCTCAAGGAAGCCGATATCCGCAAGTCGATGGCGGAAAACCCCAATGACGAACAGGTGCAGGAAACCTACAAGCTGGCCAACAGCCTCGGCATTACCGGAACGCCGTCCTATATCGTCGGCGACGAAGCGGTTTTCGGCGCGGTCGGCGCGGACCCGCTGAAGGAAAAAATCGCCAATATGCGCAGCTGCGGAAAAGCCACCTGCTCCTGATTGCCAAAAAAGCCCCTGCATTCCCTGTGAGATGCCGGCCAAGCCGGCGCTTTACGGCTTTCGGGGGCTTTTCCTTGACGGCTGCGCAGTCTATAGGTGTCGCTGATTTTCTTATGGAAACGTGAATGAGCAACATCATCATCGTCATCAACGGCCCCAATCTCAACATGCTGGGAAAAAGGGAACCGGGTATCTATGGTGGCAAGACGCTGAAGGACATCGAGAATGATTGTCTTGCGGCTGGTGCCGATCTTGGTTTCGCAGTGGAATTCCGCCAGTCCAACCACGAAGGCGTGCTCGTGGACTGGTTGCATGAGGCGGGCGAGAGGGCGGCGGGCGTCGTCATCAATCCCGGCGCTTACAGCCATACCTCCATCGCGTTGCACGACGCCATCCGTGCGATTTCCACACCTGTCGTGGAAGTGCACATTTCCAACATCCACGCCCGCGAGGAGTTCCGTCACAAATCGATGGTATCACCGGCGGCAAAGGGCATGGTCTGCGGTTTCGGACCATACGGATACATCATGGCGCTTCATGCGCTGAAAAACATCACGGCATAAAAAGAAACAAAGAATAGGGTTTGTCATGTCTGAAAAGAAACAGGGTATCGACAAGGAACTGATCCGCGAGCTCGCGAATATCCTCAACGATACCGACCTTTCGGAAATCGAAGTGGAGCAGGAAGACCTGCGTATCCGCGTTTCCCGCGCGGCTCCCGCTCCCGCCACGGTCTATGCCGCGGCGCCTGCCCCTTATGCGCCCGCCCCGGCGGCAGCTCCCGCTGCCGCACCGGCAATCGCAGCGCCGGCTGCACCTGCGGCATCTGCAGCACCGGCCCGCAACCCGGCCAATACCGTGTCCTCGCCGATGGTCGGCACGGTCTATCTGTCGCCTGCACCGGGCGCCCGTCCCTTCATCGAAGTGGGCGCGACCGTCAAGGAAGGCCAGACCATCGTCATCGTCGAAGCCATGAAGACCATGAACCAGATCCCGGCGCCCAAGTCCGGCAAGGTCGTGGAAATCGTCGTCAACGACGCTCAGCCCGTGGAGTATGGCGAAGCCCTCGTGGTCATCGAATAAAGGCGGTTCAGCATGGTTTCGAAGATCCTCATAGCCAACCGCGGCGAGATCGCGCTCCGCGTCCTGCGCGCCGCGAAAGAGCTTGGCATTCCGACGGTCGCCGTGCATTCCACGGCCGACGCGGACGCCATGCATGTGCGCCTTGCCGACGAAAGCGTTTGCATCGGCCCGCCGCCCTCGCGTGACAGCTACCTCAACATTCATCAGATCGTTGCGGCCTGCGAAATCACCGGTGCGGACGCCGTTCACCCCGGTTACGGCTTCCTGTCGGAAAACGCCAAGTTCGCCGACATTCTCGACGCGCACGGCATCACCTTCATCGGGCCGACCGCCGAACATATCCGCATCATGGGCGACAAGATCACCGCCAAGCAGACGGCACAGGAACTCGGCATTCCCGTGGTTCCCGGTTCCGATGGCGAAGTGAAGCCTGAAAACGCGCTCGAAATCGCCCGGACGATCGGTTTCCCGGTCCTCATCAAGGCGACGGCTGGCGGCGGCGGTCGCGGCATGAAGGTGGCGAAGACCGAAGCCGATCTGGAAGAGGCGGTTGCGACCGCCCGTTCCGAAGCGGCGGCAGCCTTCGGCAACGACGCCGTCTACATGGAAAAGTACCTCGGCAAGCCGCGCCATATCGAAGTGCAGGTGTTCGGTGACGGCGAAGGCAATGCCGTTCACCTTGGGGAGCGCGATTGCTCGCTGCAGCGCCGTCACCAGAAGGTGCTGGAAGAAGCCAATTCGCCGGCTCTGACCGTCGAACAGCGCATGAAGATCGGCGAGATTTGCGCGAGCGCCATGCGCAAGCTGAAATATCGCGGCGCCGGCACCATCGAGTTCCTTTATGAGAACGGCGAGTTCTATTTCATCGAAATGAACACCCGCCTGCAGGTGGAGCATCCGGTGACGGAAGCGATTACCGGCATGGATCTCGTGCAGGAGCAGATCCGGGTCGCTTCCGGCCAGGGCCTGTCGGTCACGCAGGATGATATCGAGTTCCATGGCCATGCCATCGAATGCCGAATCAATGCCGAGGACCCACGCACCTTCGTCCCCTCGCCTGGCACGCTGACCTATTTCCACACGCCGGGCGGCCTTGGCGTGCGCGTTGATTCGGGCGCCTATCAGGGCTACAAGATCCCGCCTTATTACGACAGCATGATCGGCAAGCTGATCGTCCACGGCCGCGACCGTGACGAGTGCATCCGCCGCCTGCGTCGGGCGCTGGACGAATTTGTCGTCGACGGCATCAAGACCACGCTGCCGCTTTTCCAGGATCTTCTGCAGAACGAGGATATTCTGAAGGGCGATTACGACATTCACTGGCTGGAAAAATACCTGGCCGGTGACGCGTCTCACTAAGACGATATGGTTGGGCGACGCAGCAGAAATAACGGCATAACGGTCGATATCCTGCTGCGCGCCTATTCCGCCGGCCTGTTTCCCATGGCCGATTCGGCGGACGATCCCGAGCTTTTCTGGGTCGAGCCCGAGATACGGGGCATCATCCCGCTCAACTCCTTCCATATTTCCAAAAGCCTCGCCAAGGCGATGCGCAAGAAGCCTTTCGAGATACGCTTCAACACCGCCTTCGAAGCGGTGATGGCGGGCTGTGCGGCGGAAGCGCCGGACCGGCCGAGCACCTGGATAAACGCCACCATTCGAAGACTTTATACCGAGCTGCACCAGATCGGCCATGCCCATAGCGTCGAGGCGTGGGACGGCAAGGAACTTGTCGGCGGCCTTTACGGCGTCTCGCTGGGCGCCGCCTTTTTCGGCGAGAGCATGTTTTCCCGCCGCACCAATGCGTCGAAGATTTGCCTGGTGCATCTGGTGGAGCGGTTGCGGCAGCGGGGATTTACGCTGCTCGACACGCAATTTACGACCGAACATCTGAAGACATTCGGGGCTATCGACGTGCCGAAGCTGGACTATGCGAAAATGCTGGACCTTGCCGTCAACCGGCCCAGTCTGCAATTCTGACGACTTTACGTAAGGTTATTTGCTTGCCGTAGAGGGAGCGGGAACGTCCGAGTCCTGCTTGCAGCCGGTCAGCCACACGTCATAGATCGGATGTTCAACGGCATTGAGGCCGGGGCTGTCAGCAAACATCCAGCCCGTGAAAATCCGCTTGATCTTGCGGTCGAGCGTGATTTCGTCAACCTCGACAAAAGCGTCAATCTTCTGCGCTTCCGTCTGGTCGCGCGAATAACAGACCTTTGGCGTCACCTGCAGCGCGCCGAACTGCACCGTCTCGTCGATATAGACATCGAAGGAGGTGATGCGGCCGGTGATCTTGTCGATGCCCGAAAACACCGCGACGCGGTTTTCCAGGCGCGCGGCGGAGACGGGCGATACGAGGAGGACAGTAGAGACCGCCGCAAACAGCGACACTGCCAGCGCACGCAAAGAACGATCCCGCGTGATTTTCCTCATAGAGTGGTCTCCAAAATTTGCCTGTGTCGAGACGCCGACCGGATCAACGCCTAAGGGCGGAATGTGGCAAAAACCGGTGAGGCCGGCAAAAGCGCGGTGTTTTGCACAACACCGCGCATAACAAGAGCTTAGTTGCCGGGGGTCCAGGCGTCGTAGTCGCCGGTCACGCGCGGGCGCTCGCCGGCCACCGCCAGCGATCCTTGCGGGCGATAGGCCTTGGATGTGCCGGTAAGGTTCGGCTGATGCGCCTTCTGCCAGTCGCGCGCTACGTAATTTTCCTGGCTCGGCGGCACGTCGGTGCGATAATGCATCCAGCCATGCCAGCCCGGCGGAATGGCCGATGCTTCGGCATAACCATTATAGATCACCCAGCGGCGCGGCATGCCCCAGGAGGTGGTGCCACCCTCGTAATAGGTATTGCCCAACTCGTCCTGACCGACCTTCTTGCCGAAGCGCCAGGTGTGAAACCGCGTTCCGATCGTCTGGCCGTTCCACCAGGTGAAGATTTGCGTCAGGAGAGTCTTCATTCTACGTTCCTCGGGCTTGAATGCGCCGCAGCGATTTTCAATGCACGGCACAAGACATGCTTATGCCGCTCCGCACGGCAATTGTCCAGCATTTCAAGATATATCCGCGCTATTTCAGCTTCATCCTGAAGCCCAGATGCCGCTTCTCGAAACCCAGCCGCTCATAGAAGCGATGCGCATCCAGCCGCGCCATGTTGGAGGTGAGCTGCGCGGTCTTCAGGCCCTGACGGCGGGCCTCATCAAGGCAATGATTGATCATCACCGCACCGATGCCGCGACCGCGCATGTCGGCGCGTGTCTGCACCGCCTCGATCACCATCGACTTTGCCCCGCGCCCGACGAGCTTGGTCAGGATCGCCGTCTGGAAGGTGCCGACAACCTCGCCATCCAGCTCCGCCACATAAAGCGTTTCGCTGGGCGACGCCTCGATAGCCCGGAAGGCCGCGAGGTAGTCGGGCTGCGCCGATTCTTCCGCCGTATCGCCGTGGCCGCCGATTTCGTCAGCGGCAAAAATGGCGGCGAGCGCCGGAAGATCGTCTTCGCGTGCGGTGCGGATTATCAACGTCTGCAATGTCGCATTCATCGGGTCAAGCTCTTTTCCATAATAATGCCGGGCAGACCCTCGATACCCGCCATGCGCTCGATTCGATCCACCTCGACAAATCCGACGCCTTCATAAAAGGCGATTGCGACAGTATTTTTAGGCTCGACTTCAAGCCGCATGATTTCCGCATCCGGAAAGCAGGTTTCGAGTTCGGCGAAGAGATCGCGGCCAATACCCTGCCGTTGCAGGTCGGGCGCGACATAAAGCTGGTGCAGCAGGGCCGTCTTCGCCATCCTGGTGGACATGGAGCCATAGGCCATGCCGCCGATCCGTTTGCCGTCATCGGCCACCAGAAACTCGCCGCCCTTTTTCTCAACTCGGTCCTTCATGGCCTGCGGCGAATGCCATGCGGCGATCAACTCGTTCACCTTGTCAGCGCCATAGATCGCGTCATAGGTCGTGTGCCATGTCGCGGCGAGCAGGATACGCACCGGCTCGATGTCACGCAGGCTTGCCGTGCGGATGAAAAACATGATTTAGCTCCGTCCAAAAACAAAAATGCCGGGCGTTGATCCCAGCAAAAAATGTCAGTCCCCCCCCGCACTCGCCGTCATCCTCGGGCTTGTCCCGAGGATCTAAACACGTTTGTCGTAGTGGGCCGTTAGATCCTCGGGTCAAGCCCGAGGATGACGGAGGAGAGGTGTCTACTCTTCCTCGATGCCGAGCTTGGCCTTCACCAGCGCCTGCACCGCCTGCGGGTTGGCCTTGCCGCCCGTCGCCTTCATCACCTGGCCGACGAACCAGCCGGCAAGCGTCGGCTTTGCCTTGACCTTCTCGACCTGATCCGGGTTTGCGGCAATGATCTCGTCCACGGCCTTTTCGATGGCGCCTGTATCGGTCACCTGCTTCATGCCACGCGCCTCGACGATCTCCGCCGGATTGCCACCCTCGTTCCAGACGATCTCGAACAGGTCCTTGGCGATCTTGCCGGAGATGGTCTCGGCCTTGATGAGATCGATGATGCCACCCAGCTGTTCCGGGGAAACCGGCGTCGTCTCGATATCCTTGCCGGATTTGTTGAGCGCGCCGAGCAGATCATTGATAACCCAGTTGGCAGCGGCCTTCGCATCGCGTCCGGCGGCAACGGCTTCGTAATAATCGGCGATTGCCTTTTCCGAAACGAGGATCGAGGCGTCATAGACCGACAGGCCAAGATCGGCGACGAAACGGGCCTTCTTGTCGTCGGGCAGTTCCGGCAGATCGACCTTCAGCGCCTCGACGAAAGCATCGTCGAATTCGAGCGGCAGCAAATCCGGATCGGGGAAATAGCGATAGTCATGCGCGTCTTCCTTGGAGCGCATGGACCGCGTTTCGCCCTTGCCGGGATCGAACAGGCGGGTTTCCTGATCGATGACGCCGCCATCTTCCAGAATGGCGATCTGGCGACGGGCCTCGTATTCGATGGCCTGGCCGACGAAACGGATGGAGTTGACGTTCTTGATTTCGCAACGCGTGCCGAAACCTTCGCCCGGACGGCGCACGGAGACGTTGACGTCGGCGCGCATCGAACCTTCGTCCATGTTGCCGTCGCAGGTGCCGAGATAACGCACGATGGAGCGCAGCTTGGTGAGATAGGCCTTGGCCTCATCCGAGGAGCGCATATCCGGCTTGGAGACGATTTCCATCAGCGCCACGCCCGAACGGTTCAGGTCCACGAAGGACATGGTCGGGTGCTGGTCGTGCATGGACTTGCCGGCGTCCTGCTCCAGATGCAGGCGCTCGATGCCGATCTCGATATCCTCGAAATTGCCCTGGCGGTCCGGACCGAGAGAAATGGTGATGGTGCCCTCGCCGACGATCGGGTCCTTGAACTGCGAAATCTGGTAGCCCTGCGGCAGGTCCGGATAAAAGTAGTTCTTGCGGTCGAAGATCGAACGGTTGTTGATCTTCGCCTTCAGGCCGAGACCGGTGCGCACCGCCTGCTTGACGCATTCCTCGTTGATGACGGGGAGCATGCCGGGCATGGCGGCGTCCACCAGCGACACGTTGGAATTCGGCGCATTGCCGAAGGTGGTGGAAGCACCGGAAAACAGCTTGGAATTGGAGAGAACCTGCGCATGGACCTCCATGCCGATCACGATTTCCCAATCGCCGGTGGCGCCGGGAATGAAGCGTTTCGGATCGGGGGTGCGCACGTCTACAAGGGTCATCTGAAGCTCACGATATACGGGTTCTTTGGCCTTGGTGGGTAGAACAAATGGCGCGCTGGCGCAAGACATGTTGCGCCCTGTGACACGACGCACCGGATTTTCAGCCACGCCGGAGACGGGTTTTTTACACTTCTCGTTTTCAATTCACGCCATGACAACGATTGCTCTCTGTTTCCTGGTCTATATCGCCTTCAATCTTTTTGTCTTTCTCGTCTATTGGTGGGACAAGGACGCGGCGAAGAATGGCGGCTGGCGTATTCGTGAAAGCACCCTGTTGTGGCTGGCTTTCCTGGGCGGCAGCGTGGGAGCAATCTCGGCGCAACATCTTCTCAGGCACAAAACACGCAAGGAACCCTTCCGCAGCATCCTGCTATCCATCGTGATCTTGCAGGCAGGCCTTGTCGCATCCCTAGCGATCATGCCGGATTGGCCGATGCGGCTGATGTCTTTCGCTCAAAATTCCGCGCCGTAGAGACCGCTATCGACCTCGACCAGCTGCTTCTGCAGGCCGACCGACTGCACGTCGCGGTCGAGCTTCGGCGCGTAGGAGACAGAGAGCCAACGGACGCTGTAATCATGATGCCGGAAAAACGCGATGGCCGGTTCGTTCTGTGCATGGGTTTCAAGCCGGACGGCGTCGAAACCCTTGTCCCGTATCAGCCGTTCCATATCGGCGAGCAGCAGGCTGCCGACACGCCGGCGCTGAAAATCCGGATCGACCCAGAAATCGGAAAGCCGGTCGTCAAAATCCTCCCGCGCCGCCCATGCTGCAACCGTGCCGCCCAATTCCGCCACGCGGATGGCGAGCCATGAGGACCGCGTGAAGTTGGAAAAGGCGCTTGCCGCATTGTCGTAAAGCGTCGTGGTTATGCCGAGCGCAATCGTGGCCTGCCGCCATGCCCTGAGGCCGATGGCCGCCAGAACCTCCGCTTCCTGTTCATGCGCATTGCGAATGACGATCAAGCCGCGCCCTCCTTGGCCACGGAAAGTAAAACATCGGCGGCGCGATTCGGCCAGTTTGGTTTTACCGGGCGCGCAACAGACTTGACCGTGGCGGCCTCGCCCGCTAACCAGAACCGGCAAGAACGGAGTTTTTATGTTCGCTCAATCGGAGTCCCGGTAAAGGCCCTGCCCGCAAGTTTATTGCGCGCCGGGCCAGATGAAACCGAGCCGGCTGCCTTAACGGCACCCGGATTTGTTTTCACGCGTCTATACGACGCCGACCGGACTTCCAAAAATGGACATTTCCCGCGCCGAACAGCGCATTTTACACCTGCTCGCCCAGGGCGGCAGAATTGAACTCGTTCGAGACGATACCCGCAAGATCGAAAAACTCGCGCTTTATACGCGCGACGGCTGGATTTTCAGCGGTCTCGATCTCCTCACCTTCCGCAAGCTGAAACGGAAAAGAGCCATCGCCTCTTCCGGCGGCAAACCCTACCGCATCACCATGCGCGGTCTGGAACTCGTGCGGGGTGAGCTGGACAATCGATAACAAAAAGGGCGGCGGCCCACTCGCCGCCGCCCGTCACGATACAAACCGGCGAATGCGGTGTAATCAACCGGACTATGGCGTGAGCCTGCGCTCCAGCTTCACCTTTTCAAGCTCGACCTTCATGATGTCGGACCATTCCATGCCGCGCCAGACAATCTGAAAACCGCAACGCTCGTAAAGACCGATGGCGGCCTGGTTTCCGGCATGGGTATCGATGGTGGCAAGCGGCAGGCCTCGCGCGCGCATCCTGTCGAGAAAATGAAGGATCAGGGCTTTGCCGATCCCCTTGCCCTGCCAGTTCGGGTCCACCCAGAGATCGGAAATATGATGAGGCGCGGCATCGCAAGCGCCCCAGCCGACGACAACACCATCGATTTCGGCAACGGCGATATCACCGGTCGGAGACTTGGCGAAATTCTCGAATTCACCCCTCACCCGCTCGATGACGGCAGGATCGAGATAGCTGTCGTCGAAGGCTTCACCGGAACGCCATGCCGCAAAACCGACAAAGCCGACCGCGTTGCGGTCGGCTTTGTTCATTGGTCTGAGCTTGAGGCTGCTCACCACCACTTGGCGGGGGTGAACTTGCCCGCTGCCTGCTCGATGGCATGGGCCGTCTTGAACAGCGTCTCTTCCTCGAAAGGCTTGCCGATGAGCTGCAGGCCGAGCGGCAGGCCCTTGCCATCAAGGCCGGCGGGAACCGAAAGGCCCGGGAGACCGGCCATGTTGACGGTGATGGTGAAGACGTCCTGCAGGTACATCTTCACCGGATCGGATGCGAGTTCCTCATCACCGACAGCGAAGGCGGAAGACGGGGTGATCGGGGCCAGAATGGCGTCGACGCCCTCATGGAAGACGTTTTCGAAGTCGCGCTTGATGAGGGTGCGGACCTTCTGCGCCTTCAGATAATAGGCGTCGTAATAACCGGCCGACAGCACATAGGTGCCGACCATGATGCGGCGCTGCACTTCCTTGCCGAAACCGGCGGCGCGGCTCTTTTCGTACATGTCGGCAATGTCCTTGCCGTCGACGCGCAGGCCGTAGCGGACGCCGTCATAACGGGCAAGGTTGGAGGAGGCCTCCGCCGGCGCGACGATATAATAAGCGGGAAGCGCGTATTTGGTGTGCGGCAGCGAAATATCGACCACTTCGGCACCGGCATCGCGCAGCCATTCGACGCCCTTGGCCCAGAGCTTTTCGATTTCTTCCGGCATGCCGTCGACGCGGTATTCCTTCGGGATGCCGATCTTCAGGCCCTTCAGCGACTGGCCGATGGCCTTTTCGTAATCCGGCACCGGCAGGTCAACGGAAGTCGTATCCTTGGCATCCACGCTCGCCATGGTTTTCAGCAGGATCGCGGCATCACGCACATCGCGCGCAATCGGCCCTGCCTGATCGAGCGAAGACGCATAAGCGACGATGCCGAAGCGCGAGCAGCGGCCATAGGTGGGCTTGATGCCGACGGTGCCGGTAAAGGCGGCCGGCTGGCGGATGGAACCGCCGGTGTCGGTTGCGGTGGCGCCGGCGCACAGATGCGCGGCAACGGCTGCGGCCGAACCGCCCGAAGAACCGCCGGGCACCAGCTTCTGGTCGGAACCATTGGCGCGCCAGGGGTTGATGGCCGGACCGTACCAGGAGCTTTCATTGGACGAACCCATGGCGAATTCGTCCATGTTGAGCTTGCCGAGCATGACGGCGCCCTGATCCCAGAGGTTCTGGGTGACGGTGGATTCGTATTTCGGCTTGAAGCCGTCGAGAACATGCGAACATGCCTGCGTGTGCACGTCGCGGGTGGCGAAAAGGTCCTTCACGCCCAGCGGAACGCCTTCCAGCTCACCCGCCTTGCCGGCGGCGATGCGTTCGTCCGAGGCCTTCGCCATGTCGCGCGCCTTTTCAGGCGTCAAGGCGACATAGGCGTTCAGCGCGCCGTTCGCCGCATCGATAGCGGAGAGATAGGCGTCGGTCAGCTCGAGAGCGGAAAATTCTTTGGCTTTCAGCTTTTCGCGGGCTTCGGCAATGGTCAGGCTCGTCAGGTCGGTCATGGTCGGCAACGGCTTTCGAAAATCTCGGAAAAATCAGGCGGCGGAGGCGGTCGCTTATTCGACCACTTTCGGGACCATGAAGAAGTCCCGATCGGTCGCAGGCGCATTGGCGACGATGTCTTCCGCCTTGTTGCCGTCGGTCACCACGTCGGCACGCTTTTTCATCTCCACCGGGGTAACGGATGTCATCGGTTCGACGCCGTCGACATTCACTTCCGAAAGCTGCTCCACGAAACCGAGTATGCCGTTCAGCTGGCCGAGCATATTCTGTGCTTCTTCTTCGCTGACAGCGATACGGGCAAGGCGCGCAACGCGCTTCACGGTGGCGAGATCGACGGACATGGTTCTACTCCGGTCAGAATTTTCCTACCCGCTATAATGACCCTGCCCGTCCTTCGCAACGGTAGAAAGCATGTCGCGTCAAACTGTATGGCGGTTTTGCAGTCGCGACATGCACAGGCAAAATGTCAGAAGGACAGCGTGTCGCCTGCCTTCGGCGTGTGAACACGCGTCTGCGCCCCTTCCATGCCGGCCACGAATTTCTCCGGAGTCTGATCGATGATCGGGAAGGAACCGTAGTGGCAGGGAATGACATTTTTGAACTGGAAGAAACGCTGGCAGGCGAGCGCCGCCACCGCCCCGCCCATGGTGAAACGATCGCCGATCGGCACCAGGCCGATATCCGGCTGGTGCAATTCATTGATGAGCTTCATATCGGAGAAGATGTCGGTATCGCCCATGTGATAAACGGCCGGACCGTCCTCGAAATGCAGCATCAGGCCATTGGCATTGCCGAGCGAATGGGAGACGCCGTCCTCGGTGATCTGGGCGGAGGAATGCAGCGCATTGGTGAAGGTGACGGAAAAACCGTCGAAATGCACCGTGCCGCCGGTATTGCCCATATCGACCTTGCCGACACCCTTTACGGCAAGCCATGCGGCAAGATCGGCGTTCGCCAGCACCGTGGCGCCCGTCTCGCGGGCAAGCTGAACGGTATCGCCGACATGATCGCCATGGCCATGGGTCAGGAGAATATGGGTGATGCCCTCGGCAGCCGATTTCCCGTCCTGCCCGGCAAAACCGGGATTGCCGGTGAAGAACGGATCGATGAGGATCTTCGCGCTGCCGTTTTCGAGGCGGAAGGCGGAATGGCCGAGCCAGGTGATTTTCATGGGAAGTTCTCCTTTGTATTACCGGTATATTATGACATAGGACGGCCTGAACAACCGCAGTACCGATATTTAAGAGAGGCGACAATGGCCGCTGACAATGACGATTATGTGTACGATGAAGCCACCGGCGAATGGCGGCCGGCTTCCGAACTGGCCGCAGAAGCGGCGCGTGCGAAGGAGGTGCGCGATGCGGCGGGCAATGTGCTGGCGGATGGCGATTCCGTAACGTTGATCAAGGATTTGAAGGTCAAGGGCACCAGCACGGTCATCAAGCAGGGCACTGTCATCAAGTCGATCCGCCTGACCGACAATCCGGAAGAGATCGATTGCAGGCATGATGCGGTCAAGGGACTGGTGCTGCGCACCGAATTCGTCCGCAAGCGGTAAGGGCACGCGACATGGCGATACTCACCATCGAGGAACTGGCGGAAAGCCTTCAGCCCGCACAGGCGATTGCCGGCCTCGACCTTGGCACAAAGACCATCGGGCTTGCGATGTCGGACCTGTCGCGGCGTTTCGCGACGCCGCGTCCCGTCATCAAGCGGGTGAAATTCACCCAGGATGCCGAAGTTCTGCTGGCTTTTGCCGAAAAGGAAAAGGTCTGCGCCTTCATCATCGGCCTGCCGATGAACATGGACGGATCAGCCGGACCGCGCGTGCAGGCGACACGCGCCTTCGTTCGCAGCATGGGCGAAAAAACCGCCCTGCCCTTCATTTTCTGGGATGAACGGCTCTCGACCGTCGCCGCCGAACGCGCACTGCTGGAAATGGATGTTTCCCGCGCCAAGCGGGCCGAACGCATCGATTCGGCCGCCGCGAGCTTCATTCTTCAGGGCGCGCTGGACAGGCTTTCCGCACTCGCCCGCGCGGCCGACTGACGGCCCCGCCACCAGGCGGCAATCTGCTTTCGCTTGCGGAAGGCGACAATCGCAAAAACGATCAGGCTGTCGACCGCAATGGCGCGCGCCACCAGCGGCGGCAGGCTTTCCGGCGGCAGGCCGAGAATATTACCATAGATTTCGAACACCAGATCGTGGGTCTGGCGCGTCAGCATGTAAAAGCCGAAGCTCATGTCGTAATAGGACAGCCAGTACCAGCCGGCCAGCAATGCGACGGGGCCGGCCCAGAGGATCAGAAACCACTTCATGCCGCCTGCCCCCGCGCAAAAAACGTATCAGGAAGGCCGGCAAGCACCGCCCAGCGCACCACGGCCATCAGGCAGAGGTTCAGCGCCGGCGCGTCGATATCCAACGGCAGCAACACAAAAAACGTCATCATGACGCCCAAGGCTGTCCAGCGGCTCACTTGCGGCTCCCTTATGCGCAGTCATTGCGCATGGTTAACATTTCGTTAACCCACACTGGACCCGCAGCCATGGCGACGCAAATGAAAGCTGTCATTATGGTTAATGGCGGGCGGGTGGCATGTGGAAAAGATTATGACCGCGTGAACGGGCAGACCTGCCGCTTGGTTGCCGGCCCGGTGAAAACATGGCTGATTTTTCTTTAATGCCGCACTCGCACCCGGCACGATCCCCCGCCCCGACGGCGGTGTCAGCCGTAAACGCCGCGCACCAGCCGTTTGACGGCCGTGGTGATCTTCTCCCAATCCCGCTCGGATTTCAGCGGTACGCCGGCGAACTGGCCGCTGGCGGCGGCGGAAATGACGAGGTGCTGGATGGCGGCGAACAGCACGGCGTTGACGGCGGCCGTATCCACGCCCTTGGGAGCCGCGAGCGAACCACGCATGCGCTCCAGCCACTTGCCCAGCGACTTGGCGCGGGCCTCGGCCAGCTGGCGCACCTGCGGCGAACCATCCGATACTTCCCAGGCGATGATCTTGCAGACGAGAGGATCGCTGCGCAGCGCCTCGATGAAATAAAGCGCCAGCCTTTCCATGAGATCACCATAGGTCAGAAGAAACATGCCGCCGGTGTCTTCCGGAATGCGATCCTTCACCCAGGAGCCGAGATCCTCGCCGATCGCCTCGATCAGGCCGTCAAGGCCGCCGAAATAACGATAGATCAGCTGCTTGTCGCAGCCGGCGCGGCGGGCGACGGCATTGATGCCAAAACCCTGAAATCCCTCTTCGGCCAGCAGCGACCGCGCCGCATTAAAAATCGCCTTTTCGGTCTGAGCGCGATCCTTGATGCGCTTTTCCGGTCTGTCGGCTGAAATCGCCTCTGCGGTCGCCAGCATGATTCCCTACCCGTTTTCTGAAAGGCCTTTCTCAACGGGTTAACAAAGCATGAAGGGAAGAACAATGTGGCGAGACGGATGGAGAGAAGGTTTTTGTGGATGAGCCGGCCACCAGACCAAAATCGACGGCTTTAAATTTTCTGTATTTTCTGTATTATTCAGGAAATACAGCTTTGAGGATTCCTCATGAAAAGAAAGTCTATTTCCACAGCGGAGTTTATGCGACATTTCGGTCGCTACCATGACGAAGCGCAGAAATCGCCCATTTTGCTGACGAAGCATGGGCGACCTTCGGTCGTGGTGGTGCCGGTCGAACTTTTCGAAAAAATGTTGGGAGGCGACGATCCGCGCAGGTCTTACGCTGCCGGTGAAATGCCCGATGAATTGGCCGCCATGTTCAACGCCCAGCTGGATAAAGACTCCGAAGAATATCGGACATCCCGCGATGAGCGGGACAGATAATGTCCAAGTTCAGACGCGGTGATATCGTTTCCTATCCCTATTTGTGGCGATGGCAGTCTGCGGCTAATCCAACGCGTGACCATGGGGAAAAAGATCGCCCCGTCTGCATGATTCTGACGATTACGGACGCACAGGGCTTGTCGCATATATTGCTGCTGCCCATTTCATCGAAACCTCCGCAGGACAGCCAGCAGCAGGCAATCGAAATACCGAAGCTCGAGCTTCGGCGCGTAAAACTAACCTGCTATGATCGCGGCTGGATCACCGTTAGCGAATGCAATTACGACGTGATCGAACGATCCTAGCATTTCAACGTTCTTCAACAGCCCATCGGACGTTTCAGCGAGACATTTCTTGAGGAAATTCGCACTGCCTTTGCACCGTTTCTGGCGGCGGGGGCAGCACGGGTCATTAGAACCTGAATCACTCCAGCCCCATACCAAACCAGACGCTGCCCGGCGTATCGTAGCTTTCGAGACGTTTGAAGCCGCGCGTTTCCCAGAAGCGCATGCCCGCATGGTTGCGTTCGCTGGCGCCGAGGTGGATGCCGTAGACGTTGTTCTGTCTTGCCATATCCAGCCAGCGCGACAGAAGCCGGGTGCCGCCGCCCTTGCCCTGCGTGCGCGGCAGGAGGTTCATGTGGATATGAGCCGGGAACGGATCGGTGAGCCAGGCAGGCGTGCGGCGCGGGTGGTGGATGAAATGGGCGCGGCGCTGGTCGGCGTCCCAGGTCTGCTGGTCACCGCCGGGGTCGGGGTAAAGGGCGCGCAGATGCGGCCACCATTCCTGCTCCAGCCGCTCCTCATGCCGCGCCGTATCGAGCGCGCCGACGATATAACCGCATACACCCTCCTCATCCTCCGCCACGAAAACGGCATCGGGCCACAGATGCAGATAGGGCACGGAATAGATATGCCCGACCATGCGGCCATCATTATAGAGCGGAGTCGCATCCTGCCCGGCATCGCCGGTGGCAAGGCTTATGGCGTAGAGAGCGTCTTCATCCTCGGCGCGGGCGGAACGGAAGGTCAGCATCGGCAGCCACCTTCCCTTGCCGCACATCGACACACGAAGATGTCATGACAGATCAGAACACGCCTAACGCCATTGCTGTTTCTCAAATCCGAAACCCCTCCCGCCGGGATTGCAAAACCTTCTTCCGCATGCGTCGATCAGGACGCAGGTGGGTACAATAAATCGATTATATAATTCGGATCGAAGCGGGAATCGAGCATGCCGTAAGTGTGCCGCCAGCCGCCCGCGAGACGGGTTTCGAGGAAGGCATCGGCGATCTTGCCCGCGCCGAGGCGGCAAAGCTCGGCGGCAGCGGCCGCAAGTGCGAACTGCTCCACCAGCAGGCGGGCCGCGCCCTCGTCGCGTTCGGCAAGGGCGATCGCGGCGCGCAGCACGTCGGTGGTCTTCTTGCCGGCCGCCCCCAGATCGCGCTCCAGCGTCTGGAAAACGAGATCGAACAGGTCCTTGCCGCGCTGGAGAACCCGCAGCACATCCAGCGCCATGACGTTGCCGGAGCCTTCCCAGATGGCATTGACCGGCGCTTCGCGGTAGTGGCGGGCAATCGGCCGCTCCTCCACGTAACCGTTGCCGCCGAGGCATTCCATCGCCTCGTAGATGAGCGCCGGCGCGATCTTGCAGCACCAGTATTTGACGATCGGCGTCATCACCCGCGCATAAGCGGCTTCGGCCGGATTGTTGCGGGCCGCGTCGAATGCCGTCGCCAGCCGGAAGGAGAGCGCGGTCGCCGCCGCCACATCCAGCGCCATGTCGGCCAGAACGCGCGTCATGATCGGCTGGCTGACCAGCATCTTGCCGAAAACCGAACGGCCGCGGGCGTAATGAACCGCCTCGGCAAGCGAGGCGCGCATCATGCCGGCAGACGCCAGCGCGCAATCGAGCCGCGTCAGCGTCACCATGTCGAGAATGGTGCGGATGCCGCTGCCGGGATCGCCGAGCAGGTAACCGAAGGCATCGGTGAATTCGACTTCGGCCGACGCATTGGAGCGATTGCCGAGCTTGTCCTTCAGACGCTGGAAGTGCAGGCCGTTCTTCGAACCGTCCTCCAGATAACGCGGCACGAGGAAGCAGCCCATGCCGTCGCCCATCTGGGCAAGCATGACGAAACCGTCGCTCATCGGCGCTGAGAGGAACCATTTGTGGCCGGACAGGCGGTAGATGCCCTCGCCCACCCGCTCGGCCGTGGTGCGGTTGGCGCGCACATCCGTACCGCCCTGCTTTTCCGTCATGCCCATGCCGATGGTGACGGCGGTTTTCTGCAGGGCCGGTTTCTGCGCGCTGTCATATTTGCGCGACAGGATCTTCGGCGCCCATTCCTTCTGCACGCGCGGCGAGGCCATGATGGCGGCGACGGAGGCGCTGGTCATGGTCAGCGGGCAGAGATGCCCGGCCTCCAGCTGCGCGGTCAGGTAAAATTTCGTGGCGCGGGCCTTGTGTTCGTTGCCGCGGGTATCGGGAGAATTCTCCCAGACGCTGGAATGCAGGCCGGACGACATGGAACGGCGCATCAGCGCGTGCCAGGCGGGATGGAACTCCACCTGGTCGAGACGTTCGCCGCGCGGACCGTGGGTATGAAGCTGCGGCACGCCCTGATTGGCCATGCGTGCCAGTTCCTGCGCCTCATGCGAGGTGACATAGCGGCCGAGCTGGTCGAACTCGTCCCTCAGATTGCGCGACAGGCCGGAGGTGAGGTCGACGATCAGCGGATCGGAACGATAGGCGTTGATACCGGACCAGAGGCTTGGCTGGTTCAGTTCGGCGAGCTGTTCTTCTGTCCGGGAATTCTGGGTCATCCGCTGCTTCTAGCTGTTTTGTACTGGCATTGCATAGTGGGGTGATATTGCATAATTCCACCCACAGGAAGCGATCGAGACGATTAAACCGCCGCTTTCAGCATTTTTCGGGAGTGACCCTGATTTGGGTGTCCGGACTACAGAATGCCAAACACGTTTCCGGCAAGACCGAGCGACAGCATCAGGAGGAAGCCAGAGGCCGCGCCGCGCACAAGGCGCGGCGAGGACTGGCCCGCATGACGGATGAGAAACGCTCCGACCGACAGCCACACCAGCGCCGCGAAGGCCACCAGCGCGGAAAACAGCAGGATATATGGCCATATTTGGGACAGCGGCGCCTGCGGCAACAGGACAAGGCCGACGATCAGCCCCTTGGGGTTGAGGCAGGTGGTGACGAAAACCCGACGCGGCGTGACCGCCTCGCCGACCGGCGCTGCGGATGGCAGGGTCCATAACCGGACGGCCAGAAACGCGACCCAGATCGCGGCGCAGAGCTTGATGGCCTGGGCGAGGCCGGCATGTGTCTTCAGAAAATCGGAAAACACAACGGCAAGCGCAAGAATGACCAGCAGATAGCCGGCGATTTCACCCAGCATCAGCGGGAGCGACGCGCGAACGCCGCGTCCGGCACCGGAAAGCGCAAGAAGCGTGTTGGTCGGGCCGGGCGTCAACAGCAGGGCCAGAACGGCAAGGGCGAAAACAGAATAGGCGTGCATTGCGATGGATCCGATCACCTGCGCCGCAGACCGGGATTGTCCGCGAATTCCACCCCGAAACTGGCCGATGCCGCAGGATCGCGCCTTGATATAAAGCAAGCGGGGAAACATCGCCATGTTTTCATTTCGAGGCGTGACGGGTGCTTGCCCCTGAGGCAAGCAATCTCTATAGAGCGCAGGACCGAATTCCGCCGCACTCCTGAGGCGTGTTCACAGCGAAAGGGAGCGCGCGGATCAGCATTCGGGCGTTCCGGGCATTTTCACGGGAAAATGCGACGCCCGTCAGGAGGCAAACCGCATGGTCTTCTTCCCCCATCGCCATCTCCTCGGCATCAAGGGGCTTTCCCATCAGGATATCACCCTGCTTCTCGACAAGGCCGACGAGGCGGTGAAAATCAGCCGCCAACGCGAGAAGAAAACCTCGACGCTTCGGGGCCTGACGCAGATCAACCTGTTCTTCGAAGCCTCGACGCGCACGCAGTCCTCCTTCGAACTGGCCGGGAAGCGCCTCGGCGCGGACGTGATGAACATGTCGGTCGGCAATTCCTCGGTGAAGAAGGGCGAAACGCTGATCGACACGGCGATGACGCTGAACGCCATGCGCCCGGACGTGCTGGTGGTGCGCCACTCTTCCGCAGGGGCCGCAGCGCTTCTGGCGCAGAAGGTCGCCTGCTCCGTGGTCAATGCCGGCGACGGCCAGCATGAGCACCCGACACAGGCGCTGCTCGATGCGCTGACCATCCGCCGCGCCAAGGGCGAGCTATCGGGCATCACGGTGGCGATCTGCGGTGATGTGCTGCATTCGCGCGTCGCCCGCTCCAACATCATCCTGCTCAACCAGATGGGCGCGCGCGTTCGCGTCGTCGCCCCCGCCACGCTTCTCCCCTCCGGCATTCGCGACATGAGCGTCGAAGTCTTCCACGACATGAAGGAGGGGCTGAAGGATGCCGATGTGGTGATGATGCTGCGCCTGCAGCGCGAGCGCATGTCGGGCTCCTTCGTGCCTTCGGTGCGCGAATATTTCCATTATTACGGCCTCGACGCCGAAAAGCTGAAGGCGGCGAAGGAGGATGCGCTGGTCATGCATCCCGGCCCGATGAACCGCGGCGTGGAAATCGCCTCCGAAGTGGCCGACGGTCCGCAGAGCGTGATCGAAAGCCAGGTGGAAATGGGGGTTGCCGTGCGCATGGCGGTCATGGAAACCCTGCTTGTCTCGCAAAATCAGGGTGAGCGCGTATGAGTGCCGTGACCGTTCTCAAGAACCTCCGCATCGTCGATCCCTCCCGCAATCTGGATGAGACCGGCAGCATCGTCATCGGCGCCGATGGCACCATTCTCGCGGCAGGCAGGGAGGCGCACAATCAAGGCGCGCCGGAAGGTGCGTCGGTGCACGACTGCAAGGGCGTCGTGGCCGTCCCCGGTCTGGTGGATGCCCGCGTCTTCGTCGGCGAACCGGGCGCGGAACATCGCGAAACCATCGAATCGGCCTCGCGCGCGGCAGCGGCCGGCGGCGTCACCAGCATCATCGTGATGCCGGACACCGACCCCGTCATCGATGACATCGCGCTGGTCGAATATGTGAAAAAGACGGCGCGCGACAAGGCAATCGTCAATGTCCATCCGGCAGCGGCCCTGACCAAGGGTCTTAACGGCGAAGAAATGACCGAGTTCGGCATGTTGAAGGAAGCCGGCGCGGTTGCCTTCACCAATGGCCGCAAGGCGCTTTCCGACACGCTGGTGCTGCGCCGGGCCATGACCTATGCCCGCGAACTGGGGGCCGTCATCGCGCTTGAAACCCGCGACAAATATATCGGCGGCGGCGACATGAACGAGGGGCTTTTTGCCAGCTGGCTCGGTCTCTCCGGCGTTCCGAAGGAAGCCGAGATCATTCCGCTGGAGCGCGACCTGCGCATTGCCGGCCTGACAAGGGCGATCTACCACGCCGCCAAGATTTCGGTACCGGAATCGGCCGATGCGATCCGCGTTGCGCGGCAGCGGGGCGTCAACGCCACCTGCGGCATCTCGATCAATCACCTGACGCTCAACGAAAACGATATCGGCGAATACCGCACCTTCTTCAAGCTCTCGCCGCCGCTGCGCGCCGAAGACGACCGCAAGGCCATGGTGGAGGCGCTGAAGGACGGCACGATCGATATCATCGTCTCCTCGCATGATCCGCAGGATGTCGACACCAAGCGGCTGCCGTTTTCCGATGCGGCGAGCGGCGCGGTGGGGCTCGAAACCATGCTGGCGGCGGCGCTGCGCCTCTATCACAGCGGCGAAGTTCCGCTGATGCGGTTGATCGATGCGCTCTCCACCCGCCCGGCCAGGATTTTCGGGCTGGATGCGGGAACGCTTAAAGCCGGTGCGAAGGCCGATATCACCCTGATCGATCTCGATGAGCCATGGCTCGTGGCAAAGGAACAGCTGGTGTCGAAATCGAAGAACACGCCGTTCGAGGATGCCCGTTTCAGCGGCCGCGCCATCGCCACTTATGTGGCTGGCAAAGCCGTTCATTCCTTGGCATAAGATCAGCGATAGAGATCGCGCCGATAGCGGGACAGAGGGGACGTTTGAATGAGTGCTTTGACTGACTGGCAGACCGCGCCTGCCCTTCTCGCGCTTTCGGCGGCAATTGGCTATCTGTTGGGCTCCATCCCCTTCGGCCTCATTCTCACCCGCATGGCGGGGCTGGGCGACGTGCGCAAGATCGGCTCCGGCAATATCGGTGCCACCAATGTGCTGCGCACCGGCAACAAGAAACTCGCTGCCGCAACCCTGCTGCTCGACGCGCTGAAGGGCACGGCGGCGGTTCTGGTCGCCAATGCGCTCTGGGGTTACGAGGCCTCGCTGGTCGCCGGTTTCTTCGCCTTTCTCGGTCACCTGTTTCCGGTGTGGCTGGGCTTCAAGGGCGGCAAGGGCGTTGCCACCTATATCGGCGTATTGCTGGGCGCCGCGCCGCTGATGATGCTGGCCTTTGCCCTGATCTGGCTCGCCACCGCTTTCATCACCCGTTATTCGTCGCTATCGGCGCTGCTGGCCATGCTGGTCATTCCCGTGGCGCTCTGGGTGCTCGGACCTGATAAGACGGCGCTGCTGGTAACGCTGCTGAGTGCGATTTCATGGTGGAAGCACCGCGAGAACATCGCGCGCCTGCTGGCGGGCACCGAAAGCAGGATCGGTCAAAAAGGCTGAACCCCAACCTTGAGGACAAGCCATGCCGCATGAGGAAACGATACGGCAGGGCATAGAGCTTTCCGCCCGGCAGCGGGTCGCGTGGCTGAGGCTGATCCGCAGCGACAATATCGGTCCCGTCACCTTCCGCGAACTCATCAACCATTTCGGCAGCGCCGAAAAGGCGCTGGAAGCCCTGCCGGAGCTTTCGCGGCGCGGCGGCTCTTCGCGCAGCCCGCGCATCGCCGCGCAGGCCGAGGCTGAGGCCGAAATCGAAACGGCCGAGAGATTCGGCGCGCGTTTCGTCGGCATCGGCGAGCCGGATTATCCGCCTGCGCTGCGGCAGGTGGATGGCGCACCGCCGCTGATCGCCATGAAGGGATCGGCCGATACGGCGACAAGAGCCTGCGTCGGCATCGTCGGCTCACGCAATGCCTCCATCAACGGCGCGAAATTCGCCGCCATGCTGGCGCGGGATTGTGGACGGGCCGGTTATACGATCGCCTCCGGACTGGCGCGCGGCATTGACGCCGCCGCACACAGGGCAAGCCTTGCAACCGGCACCGTGGCGATGCTGGCGGGCGGCCTCGACCGGCCCTACCCGCAGGAAAATTTCGGGCTCCTGCAGGAGATATACGATCAGGGCGGCGCAACGATCAGCGAAATGCCGTTCGGCTGGGAACCGCGCGCCCGGGATTTTCCTCGCCGTAACCGGCTGATCGCCGGCGTCTCGCTCGGCGTCGTCATCGTGGAAGCGGCGGAGCGCTCCGGCTCGCTGATTACCGCGCGGCTCGCCGGCGAAGCGGGGCGTCTGGTCTTTGCCGTGCCCGGCTCGCCGCTTGATGCGCGTTGCGAGGGCACAAACCGGCTGATCAAGGAAGGCGCGATGCTGACCACGGGTGCGGCGGATATTCTCGACGCACTGCGACCGCTGATGGAGCCGCAACTGCCCTATGACCGCAACATCGAGGAACAGCGACCAGAAGACGAGATGTCACCGCCCGGAGATGACGAGCGCAGTGTCATAGCCTCGGCTCTCGGTCCTTCGCCTGTCGAGATTGACGACATCATCCGCCACACCGGCTTTTCCGCCGCCACCGTTCATCTGGTGTTGCTGGAGCTTGATATAGCCGGGCGTCTAAACCGGCATGCCGGGGGTCGTGTGTCGCTCTTCATCGCGGATTGACAGCTTGCGCCGTCCGCTCTGGATATCGCCGACTTCGACATAGGCCATCTCGATCAGATAACACAGCATGTCGGCGCCCTCGCGGCTGGCAACCTGGCGCAGCTCCGCCAGCATCTGGCGAATGTAAGCCAAGCTCTCTCTGGTCCCGTCATTATCGGCATTATTGTTTGTTGCGTTCGGGACCATATATTTATCCTAAGAATTCCGCCTGAAACGAAGAGCATTAAATAGATTCAAATGATGTTGCCCATCATAACCAATTTACCAAAGATTGCAATACAACAATAGATTATCCATAGGTTGCATGTCGTTCGAAGCGATAAAATCGGGCTTGCCTCTTGACCAGCGCGCATTACCTGTCCATGTCGGATTATAAAGAAGCCTTGTTGCGGCCTTCCCCCGTGATCCGGCCACGTTAACGGACCAGTTCCAGAGAAAAACAACATGAATGTCGTCGTCGTAGAATCTCCTGCCAAAGCCAAGACAATCAACAAGTATCTTGGTTCCGGCTACAAGGTTCTTGCCTCCTTTGGCCATGTCAGAGACCTTCCCGCCAAGGACGGATCGGTGCTGCCCGACCAGGATTTCGAAATGTCCTGGGAGGTCGACAGCGCCTCGGCCAAACGCATGAAGGACATTGCCGACGCGGTGAAGTCCTCCGACGGCCTCATTCTCGCAACCGACCCGGATCGCGAAGGCGAAGCCATTTCCTGGCACGTTCTCGATCTTTTGAAGAAGAAGCGGGTTCTCGGCGACAAGCCGGTGAAGCGCGTGGTCTTCAACGCCATCACCAAGAAGGCGGTGCTGGATGCCATGGCCAACCCGCGCGACATCGACGTGCCGCTGGTCGATGCCTATCTCGCCCGCCGCGCGCTGGATTATCTCGTCGGCTTCAACCTCTCTCCGGTTCTGTGGCGCAAGCTGCCGGGCGCGCGTTCTGCCGGCCGCGTGCAGTCGGTGGCGCTGCGTCTCGTCTGCGACCGCGAATCCGAGATCGAGCGTTTCGTCTCCGAGGAATATTGGAACATCAGCGCGCTTTTGAAGACACCGCGCGGTGACGAGTTCGAGGCGAAGCTGGTTTCCGCCGACGGCAAGCGGCTGCAAAACCGCTCGATCAAGACGGGAGAGGATGCCAACCGCCTGAAAGCGCTTCTGGAAGGCGCCACCTATGTGGTGGACAGCGTTGAAGCGAAGCCCGTCAAGCGCAATCCCGGCCCGCCCTTCACAACCTCGACGCTGCAGCAGGCGGCCTCCTCGCGCATGGGCTTTTCCGCCTCGCGCACCATGCAGGTGGCTCAGAAGCTGTACGAAGGCATCGATATCGGCGGCGAGACCGTCGGTCTGATCACCTATATGCGTACCGACGGCGTACAGATGGCCCCGGAAGCGATCGATGCGGCGCGGCGCGCCATCGGCGAGCAGTTCGGCGGCCGTTACGTGCCGGAAAAGGCGCGTTTCTACTCCACCAAGGCCAAGAACGCCCAGGAAGCGCACGAAGCAATCCGCCCGACCGATTTCAACCGCACGCCCGACCAGGTGAAGCGTTACCTCGATCCTGACCAGCTGCGTCTTTACGACCTGATCTGGAAGCGTGGTATCGCCAGCCAGATGGCATCGGCCGAGATCGAGCGCACCACTGTGGAAATTCTGGCGGACAAGAACGGTGAAAAGGCGGGGCTTCGCGCTGTCGGTTCTGTCATCCGTTTCGACGGCTTCATCGCCGCCTATACCGACCAGAAGGAAGATGGCGAGCAGAGCGACGATGGTGACGACGAAGGCCGTCTGCCGCCGATCAACGAGCGCGAGAACCTCGCCAAGCAGAAGATCAATGCCAGCCAGCACTTCACCGAACCGCCGCCGCGTTATTCGGAAGCCTCGCTGATCAAGAAGATGGAAGAGCTCGGCATCGGCCGTCCTTCCACCTATGCGGCGACGCTGAAGACGCTGAGCGACCGCGAATATATCGTCGTCGACAAGCGCAAGCTGGTGCCGCATTCGCGCGGCCGGCTGGTGACCGCTTTCCTCGAAAGCTTCTTCACCAAATACGTCGAATACGATTTCACTGCAGCGCTGGAAGAAAAGCTCGACCGGATTTCCGCCGGCGAACTGGACTGGAAGCAGGTTCTGCGCGATTTCTGGAAGGATTTCTTCGCCCAGATCGAAGACACCAAGGAATTGCGTGTCACCAACGTTCTGGATGCGCTGAACGAAGTCCTGGCGCCGCTGGTCTTCCCGAAGCGGGAGGACGGGTCCGATCCGCGCATCTGTCAGGTTTGCGGCACCGGCAATCTGTCGCTGAAGCTCGGCAAATACGGCGCTTTCGTCGGTTGCTCCAACTATCCGGAATGCAATTACACCCGCCAGCTGACCTCGGACGGTTCGGAAGCGGAAGCCGCCGCTTCGAACGAGCCGAAGGCTCTCGGCGCCGATCCGATGACCGGCGAGGAGCTGACGCTGCGGTCGGGCCGTTTCGGACCCTATATCCAGCGCGGCGACGGCAAGGACGCCAAGCGCTCCTCGCTGCCCAAGGGCTGGAAGCCTGAGGATATCGACCATGAAAAGGCGCTGGCGCTCATCAACCTGCCGCGCGATATCGGCAAGCACCCGGAAACCGGCAAGATGATCTCCGCCGGCCTCGGCCGCTACGGGCCGTTCCTTTTGCATGACGGTTCCTACGCCAATCTCGAAAGCATTGAGGACGTGTTCTCGATCGGCCTTAACCGTGCCGTGACCGTGATTGCCGAAAAGCAGAGCAAGGGACCGGGGCGCGGCCGCAGCGGAACGCCGGCGGCGCTGAAGGAATTGGGTGACCATCCCGATGGCGGCGCTATCACCGTTCGCGACGGGCGTTATGGCGCTTACGTCAATTGGGGCAAGGTCAACGCCACCATTCCGAAGGGGCAGGACCCGGCTTCGGTGACGCTGGACGAGGCGCTGGTGCTGATTGCCGAGCGCATCGCCAAGACCGGCACCGGCGGCAAGCCCGCCAAGGGCAGGAAGACCGCCGCCAAGAAGACCGATGGTGACGCCGCCGCAAAACCGAAGGCGACCAAAGCCAAGGCGGCAACCAAAAGCAAGGCGGCCGCAAAGCCCAAGGCAGCGGCCAAACCCAAAAAGGCAGCAGAGTGAGCAAGGCGCCGCGTCAGAGACAGGGTTCCGCCAGCGACGGTTTCGGACGCACCGGGCGCGGCAAGCGGGTGAGCGAAGGTGAAGGCATCGTCCATGGCGAAGTGCCTTCCCGCGAGGTGCTGCTGAAGTTCATCGCCGACCATCCGCAGCAGGCTTCCAAACGCGAAATCGCCAAGGCTTTCGGGCTGAAGGGCGAAAACCGCATCGTTCTGAAGGCCCTGCTGAAGGAACTCGAAGTCGATGGCATGGTGCACAAGAGCCGCAAGTCGCTAACGCGGCCCGGCGGCCTGCCGCCCGTCACGGTTCTCGACATCACCACCCGCGACAAGGACGGCGAGTTGATCGGCCGCCCGGCGGAATGGCCGGAGGATATGGGTGCGGCGCCGGCCGTGCTGATCCGCCAGTCTTCGCAGGATCGCGGCAAGAAGGCTCCGGCCGCCGGTCTTGGCGATCGCATCCTGGCAAAGATCTTCCCCTCCAAGGAAAGCGTCGGCCCGGCCTATACGGCCCGCGTCGTGAAGTTGATCGACCGCCGCCAGAATGCGCTGCTCGGCGTGTTTAAGCAGACGGAAGGCGGCGGCGGACGGCTGATGCCGATCGACCGGCGCGGCGAGGAGATGGTCATCGACCCGGATGGTGTCGGCGATGCGAAGGACGGTGATCTGATCGAGGTGGAAACCTCGCGCAACAGCGGCCGTTATGGCCTGACGCGCGCCAAGGTGCTTTCGGTGATCGGTTCGGTTGCCTCCGAAAAAGCGATCTCGATGATCGCGATTCACGCCCACGGCATTCCGCATATCTTCCCCGCGAGCGTTCTGGCCGAGGCGGATGCGGCCAAGGCGGCGACGATGTCGCACCGCGAGGACTGGCGCGACCTGCCGCTCATCACCATCGATCCGGCCGACGCCAAGGACCACGACGACGCGGTCTATGCCGAGCCGGACCCATCGCCCGACAATCCTGACGGTGTCATCGTCACCGTCGCCATTGCCGATGTCTCCTGGTATGTGCGGCCCGGTGCGCCGCTCGACCGCGAAGCGCTGAAGCGCGGCAATTCCGTCTATTTCCCCGACCGTGTCGTGCCGATGCTGCCGGAGCGCATCTCCAATGATCTCTGCTCGCTGAAGGAAGGCGTCGACCGCCCTGCCCTTGCCGTGCGCATGACCTTTTCCAGGGAAGGCCGCAAGGCCGGCCACACCTTCCATCGCATCATGATGAAGAGCGCGGCGAAATTGTCGTATCAGCAAGCTCAGGCCGCCGTTGACGGCCGACCGGACGACAAGACCGGTCCATTGCTGGAACCGATCCTGAAGCCGCTGTGGCACGCCTATGCCGTGATGAAGCGCGGCCGCGACCGCCGCCAGCCGCTGGAACTCGACATGCCGGAGCGCAAGATCAAGCTCCGGCCCGACGGCACGGTCGACTCGGTCGTCATTCCCGAACGGCTCGATGCGCATAAGCTGATCGAGGAAATGATGATCCAGGCGAATGTCGCCGCCGCCGAGACGCTGGAAAAGAAGAAGCAGCCGCTGGTCTATCGCGTCCACGATGCGCCGACGCTCTCCAAGCAGGAAGTGCTGCGCGAATTCCTCGGCACCATCGGCATATCCATGGCCAAGGGTGCGGCCATGCGCGCCAATTCCTTCAACGGCATTCTGGCCCGCGCGCTCGACACGCCGCACCAGATCATGGTCAACGAGATGGTGCTGCGCAGCCAGAGCCAGGCGATCTACAGCCCGGAGAATATCGGCCATTTCGGCCTCAACCTGATGAAATATGCGCATTTCACCTCGCCGATCCGCCGCTATGCCGACCTGATCGTGCATCGCGCGCTGGTGGGGTCGCTTGGCCTCGGCGAAGGCGGCATCACACCGCAGGAAGAGGCGACGCTCGACGATATCGCCGCCGAAATCTCGACTTTCGAGCGCCGCGCCATGGCCGCCGAGCGTGACACCATCAACCGGCTGATCGCACATCATCTGTCCGAGCGGGTCGGCGAGGAATTCGAGGGCCGCGTCTCCGGTGTCACCAAGGCGGGACTATTTGTCGCGCTGCCGCAGTTTGGCGCGGACGGTTTTGTTCCTATATCTACGCTTGGAACCGACTATTTCCTCTATGACGAGGCGCATCAGGCGCTTACGGGGGAAAAGACCGGTCTCGGTTATCAGCTTGGCGACACGGTTCAGGTGCGGCTCGCCGAAGCCGTGCCTTTGGCAGGCGCGCTGCGTTTCGATATGCTGAGCCCGGGGCGCAAGATGCCGGTCGGCACGCGCTCCTTCCACAAGGCAGGCCGGCGGGCATCGCGTCCTGCCGCCAAGCCCGGAACACGGCCGCCCAGACGGCGACGATAACAAGGCCGCTTCAGGCGGTTGAAAACGGGAGAAGGACTTAAGGATGAGTGCACAACAGGGCTCGGAAACGGTCACCTTCGGAGACAACAGCGCGGAGCGGCCGCTTGGCCGCTCGATCATGCGGGGCATGGCCAATCGCTGCCCCGCCTGCGGCGGCGGCCGCCTGTTCCGGGCCTTTCTGAAGCCGGTGGACAGCTGCGCCGCCTGCGGCGCTGAAATGCACCATCACCGTTCCGACGACCTGCCGCCCTATATTTCCATCGTCATTATCGGCCATATCGCCGTGGGCGGCTTCATGATGACGGACATGGTGTTTTCCGTTCCTATGTGGGTGCATTTCGCCATCTGGGTGCCGATCACCATTCTGGCCGCGCTTCTGACGCTGCAACCGATCAAGGGCGGCGTCATCGGCCTGCAATGGGCGCTGCGCATGCATGGCTTCGACGAAAAACAGCCCAAAGTGCAGATAGACGGTTCCTCGCACTGACGGCAGGCAGGGCAACGTGCACGTGACCCAGCTTCCCGAGAGCGCCGCCGTGGCGAACCAGCGCCTGCGGCCGCGCGACGCCGCCTCCCTCATCCTGTTCGACCGCTCCGGTCCCGGTATCCGTGTGCTGATGGGGCAACGCAGCAAGGCCCATGTCTTCATGCCGGGCGCCTATGTATTTCCCGGCGGCAAACGCGATCCGCGCGACCATGCCATGCCCTTTTCCGGTGATCTGCATCCCGCCGTGCTGCACAGCCTGACCACATCGGCATCGCGCCGCATGAGCGTCGCCGGCGCCAGGGCGCTTGCGCTTGCCGCCGCGCGTGAACTGACCGAGGAAACCGGCATGGATATGGGGCTCGGCACGGGCGGCCCGGACCTTTCCCCTTTTCGCTATGTGGCGCGCGCCATCACCCCGCCCGGCAATGTCCGGCGCTACGACACGCGATTCTTCTGCTGTTATGCCGACGAACTGCGGCTGGATATCCGGCTAAGCCGGGATTCGGACGAGCTGCATGACGTGCAATGGCTTGACATAACAGACCTTTCCGGTCTGAACATGCCGAAAATCACGCGCACGGTTCTCGAAGATGTCACAAAACTCATGATAGGTGATCCGTCATTGCCCTTTGAAAGCCCCGCGCGGCTCTATGTCACGCGCCACGGCCGATTCATTCGAGACTTTGTATAAAGGCCGTCATGTCACAAATGAAATGCGAAGCGGACGCCATTCACTGGCCCTCACTGATCGCCGCCATTTCCGCCATCAGCGCGGTCGGCGTCGCCATCGGCCTCGGCCTGCCGCTCCTGTCGATCATTCTTGAAAAGCGTGGCATTTCCTCCACCATGATCGGGGTGAATTCGGCGATGGCCGGCATCGCGGCGATGATGGCCGCGCCGGTCACCAGCAAGATCGCCCATGATTTCGGCGTCGCCCGAACCATGCTGCTGGCGGTCGTCATTTCCGCCGTCAGCGCGCTCGGCTTTTATTTCGCCGAGGCCTTCTGGATGTGGTTCCCCCTTAGAATCGTTTTCCATGGCGCCACCACCACGCTGTTCATCCTTTCCGAATACTGGATCAACATGACGGCGCCGCCGAAGAAACGCGGCATGGTACTCGGCATTTACGCCACGGGACTTGCGGTCGGCTTCGCTGTCGGGCCTCTGCTGTTTTCCGTCGTCGGCAGCGAGGGCATCCTGCCCTTCATCGTCGGGGCCGCAATCATCCTCCTGGCCGCCATCCCGATCTTCATGGCGCGCGGCGAAAGTCCGGAACTGGACGAGCGGCCCAACCACCATTTCATCCGTTACGTCTGGCTGGTGCCGATGGCGTCGGCCGCGGCTTTCGTGTTCGGTTCGGTCCAGGCAGGCGGCCTGTCGCTCTTTCCCATCTACGCCACCCGCGAGGGTTTCAACGAATCGCAGGCGGCACTTCTGCTGACGGTGATGGGAATCGGCAACATGGTCTTCCAGATACCGATCGGCCTGCTTTCCGACCGGATGAAGGATCGGCGCACCATGCTCGCCCTGATGGCCTTTGCGGGCGTCTGCGGTACGCTGGCGCTGCCTTTCCTGGTCGAAAGCTGGATTCTGGTGGCGGCGCTGCTGCTGTTCTGGGGCGGCCTCGTCTCCGGCATGTATACGGTCGGCCTTACCCATCTCGGCTCGCGCCTCAAGGGCGCCGATCTGGTGGCGGCCAATGCCGCCTTCATCTTCTGTTACGCCATGGGCACGATTGCAGGACCACAGGCCGTCGGCATTTCCATGGATGTTGCGGGCACAGACGGTTTCGCCTGGGCGCTTGCCGTGTTTTTCGGGCTTTACGTGGTGCTTTATGGGTTCCGTTTTGTTTTCCGGGCAAAACAGACTTGACTTTTCAGGCGCGATACGTAGTTTCGCGCCAGATTTAGCCGAGGTGAGAAGCGCCTGCGGCTTCTCTTTTGTTTAAAGGCAGGACGACCATGGCGAAAGCTACAACAATCAAGATCAAGCTGCTGTCGACAGCCGACACCGGTACTTTCTACGTCACCACCAAGAACAGCCGCACGTTCACGGACAAGATGACGAAGACGAAGTACGACCCGGTTGTACGCAAGCACGTTGAATTCAAGGAAACCAAGATCAAGTAATCGTCTTGATCGGGTCTCCGGCAAAAGCGCGCCCAACGGGCGCGTTTTTTGTTTGTGCCGCTCGTACGGGTCCACAAACACGCCGTCGTTGCCCGCGCGCTGCATTTCTTCGGAAAACCTTAGCCCTTCCCCTAGCCGCCTTATCCGGGAATCGCGCTCTGCCAGACATGTGTCCGGTTCGCGCCCCGACGGCAGCTGCGCTTCAACACGGGATCTTGGGAAGAAGGCGGTCGGCCAACGACGCGATTACGGCACGAGGAACCGATTCGGACGTCGTCAGCCGACCGACCCCACGATTCAGGAGATGCGGCGGACCTGAGCATCATGGGGCATTCAAACTACGCAATACCAGCCCCTGACGAGCGAAAATAGCAGCTGTGAAAGCCGCCATCATTCCACCATCACAAGACGGAAAACCCGCCGGAAGAACTGTTACTCTCAATAGGGAGTTTGCGCAGAAGTAAAATAAAAATCAACAAATTCTTAAGCCAGAGACACATCACCTGAGAAACATGGTTAAGTATACAAAGCTGGCACACTATAGTTTCCCGCGAGATTTAATTCAACGTATTTTTCAACTTGAACTCTATTCATGCGGGCAAGTTGCATCTTTTCATTGTAAAATGATAAAATACAGGCAAGGTCAGTAGCTTAGAGCCTCCGCCGGCGGACGATCCTGCGCGCGTGGCTATTTTGCCGGAACAAATCCGATAAAGACGCAATATTTTCCACGTCGTCCGCCGCAGCCGGCCCTCAGGCTGCGGCGGCCACAACGCAGTTGCGTCCGGCATGTTTGGCTTCGTAAAGCGCCTTGTCGGCCCGTTTCAGAAGCTCGTCAGGCGCGCCGAAAGCGCCGCTGCTGGTGGCAATGCCAAGAGAGGCGGTAATGCTCAGCTCACGGTCTATGGATCGCACGTAGAAAGGCTTGTCCTCCACGATCTCCCTCAGACGCTCGGCAACGCTTGCCGCCTGCTCGATCGGCGTATCGGGCATGACGACGACAAATTCCTCTCCGCCGTATCGGCAGGCGAGATCCGCGCCGCGGACCGTGCTGCGGATGCGCGCCGCAAATTCCCGCAGGACCTCGTCACCGACATCGTGACCGTAAGTATCGTTGACCAGCTTGAAGCGGTCTATATCGGTCATGCAGATCGAGATCGGCCGGCCACGGACGGCAGCGCGATCGAACAATATCTTGAGGTGATTGTCGAGATAACGGCGATTGTTGAGGCCGGTCAGCCCGTCGACAATCGCCAGCTCCATCGTGTGCTGGAGATTGAGCCGCAGATGTTCGTTGTAGCGCTTGCGCCTGATCTGCGTCAGCGACCGGGCAACGAGCTCGTTGGGATCGATCGGCCGGAGAATATAATCGTTGACGCCGAGATCGAGCGCCCGCGCCACCATGTCGTCTGCCCCCTGCTCCGCCACCAGAAGCAGTGGCAGGAAACGGGTACGTTCCAGCGAGCGCAGCTGCGAGCACAGCCGCAACGGATCGTAGTCCTCGAAATTCGAATTGACGATGACGAGTTCGAACGGATTGCCCGCCGCCTTGAGCAGAGCCGCCTGGGGTTCCGTGACGGCGTCGACGTCGGCGACCGGCTTCAGCGCCCTGACGATGCGTTCCTGCGAACTGGCGCGGCCATCCGCGACCAGTACGCGGCCCGGCGTCTGCGTCAGGCCATCACTGCGCAACATCTCCTCGATGCCGATCTGCCGCGCCGTTTCGGCGCGCAGCCGCAATTCGTCACTGACCGCCTTGAGACGCACCAGGCTTTTGACGCGGGCAATCAGCTGAAGGTCGTTGACCGGCTTGGTCAGAAAATCGTCGGCGCCGGCTTTCAGGCCACGCACGCGATCGGAAGGCTGATCCAGGGCGGTAACCATCACCACCGGAATATGCGCCGTCTTCGGGTTCGCCTTCAGCCTTTCGCAGACCTCGAAACCATCCATTCCCGGCATCATGATATCGAGCAGGATGATATCGACCTGCTCCTCGTCGCAGAGCGCCAGCGCCTTGAAGCCATCCTCGGCGGTGACGACATCAAAATATTCCGCCAGAAGCCGGGCCTCGAGAAGTTTCACATTGGCAGGAATATCGTCAACAACCAGAACTCTCGCCGTCATAACCGTTCCTCAGTCGCCTTACGCATCGCCCAGATAGGTCTTGATGACTTCAATGAATTTCGGGACGGAAATCGGCTTCGACACATAGGCCTCGCAGCCGCCCTGGCGAATGCGCTCCTCATCGCCCTTCATGGCGAAAGCCGTCACCGCGATGACCGGGATGACATGCAGCTCGTCGTCTTCCTTCAGCCACTTCGTCACCTCGAGCCCTGAAACCTCCGGCAGCTGGATATCCATGAGAATGAGGTCCGGGCGGTGCTTGCGGGCCAGATCCAGCGCCTCCATGCCATTGCGCGTCTGGATCGTCGTATAACCGGACGCCTCGATCAGGTCGCGAAAGAGCTTCATGTTCAGCTCGTTGTCTTCGACTATCATGACCTGTTTGGGCATGGTGAGCAGTCCCCGTTTCACTTTGAAACCTTCACCCAGACATATAAGTTGCCTAAGAACCGATTCCATCGTCCATTTGTTGCGCAAGGCTAGAGGAATTTGGTTTCAAAATAGGTAACTTCGAGGAAGAAATGCTGCGCGATACGAAAAACAAAGGCAATGCCGGCCAGGATCCGCAAGAAACGGCCGCCGCCATACTTGGCTGGCTGGCAAACGAGCCGGACATGCTGGCCCGTTTCCTGGCGCTGAGCGGCTTGCAGGCCAACATGCTGCGCCAGGCCGTCAACGATCCCGGCTTTCTGGCCGGCCTCACCGATTTCCTGATGAGCCACGAACCGGACCTGATGGCGTTCTGCGCCGCCACAGATACATCCCCCGAAACGGTGGCCGCCGCCTGGCACCATTTTTCCGGGCCGGGGCTGGATTCAGGGGTGTATTGAACGGCTGGCAGGCGGAGACGGTCAGCGTTTCAGCAATATGCGCGCATAGGATTCCAGAACGGCGTTCATGCGGGTCTGATATCCCTTGCCGGTGGATTTATAGGCCTCGACCACAGATTTCTTGACCCTCAGCGTGATTTGCTGCGTCCCTTCCGGCTCCACCAGTTTCGCATTCACCCAGAAGCTTTCATCCAGTTCGGGAATATCGCTGTCGTCTATCGTCTCGTCCGGCAAGGCCGCAAGTTCCTCGAGACTCGGTTCTTTTTCGTATTTCTTCGTCATAACGCTTCCTTTCACGGCGGTTTGCCGGCCGGGCGGAGATGATGCGGGTCCGACCGGCACGATCGGTATGAATGACCGCCAGAAATACCGTTCCTTCGATCTGCCCGATGGCGTGATAACGCGTCTCTCCATAGGCTGCACTCTCATCGACCCAGGACAGGACCGTATTTTCGAAGATTCGAACAGCGGTCTGAGATCCAACACCATGTTTTCGGATATTGGACCGGTTTTCTCTTCATCCCATTCAAACATGCGTTAAAAATAATCTACAATTGTAACTACAAATATGATCGAAGATCAAATATTTCTCGTTGATATTCAAGTTTTTCCGATGCGCTGGGGTCACCTGGTCCCGGCTTTGTCATGACGCCTCTTGAGCCATCGCCGCAGCCGGAGTATGGTCGGTGACGTTCTGGTTTTGTTTTCGGCCCATGTCCACGTCGCACTCCTATGATCCCGGTTTTTGCCGCGACTGTCTGGCCGGCCAGCCAGAAGGGTTGAGGCGTTGCCGCGCCTGCGGCAGCCCGCGTCTTCTCTATCATTCCGAACTCTACAGTCTCAGCATCGCCCATATCGATTGCGATGCCTTTTATGCCTCTGTCGAAAAGCGTGACAATCCGGAACTGGCCGACAAGCCGGTGATCGTCGGCGGCGGCAAGCGCGGGGTGGTTTCGACAGCCTGCTATATCGCCCGTATTCAGGGCGTGCGTTCCGCCATGCCGATGTTCAAGGCGCTGGAAGCCTGTCCGGATGCGGTGGTCATCAAGCCGGACATGGAGAAATACAGCCGCGTCGGCCGGGAAATCCGCGCCATGATGCAGGAGCTGACGCCGCTGGTGCAACCGCTCTCCATCGACGAGGCGTTTCTCGATCTTTCCGGCACCGAAAAGCTGCATCACGATCCGCCGGCGCGTGTGCTGGCGAAATTCGCCCGGCGCGTGGAAAAAGAGGTCGGCGTCACCGTTTCTGCGGGACTCTCCTATTGCAAGTTTCTCGCCAAGGTCGCCTCGGACCTGCAAAAGCCACGCGGCTTTTCGGTTGTCGGGGAAGCGGAGGCACTGTCCTTCCTGGCTGCGCGGCCGGTGACGACGATCTGGGGCGTGGGCAAGGCCTTTGCGGCGACGCTGGAGGCGGACGGGATCCGCATGATCGCGCAATTGCAGGAGATGGAGGAGAGCGAGCTGATGCGCCGCTACGGCGTGATGGGGCAGCGCCTTTTCCGGCTGTCGCGCGGCATTGACGAGCGGCACGTGCACGATAATGACCCGGTCAAGAGCGTGTCGTCGGAAACCACCTTCTTCAACGACATCTCCCGCCATGAGGAGCTGGTGCCGATCCTGCGCTCGCTCTCCGAAAAGGTTGCATGGCGCCTGAAGAAGAGCGGTATTTCCGGCCACACGGTGGTGCTGAAGATGAAAACGGCCGACTTCAAGATCCGTACCCGCAACCGCCGGCTGGACGATCCCACCCAGCTTGCCGACCGGATATTCCGCACCGGCCTTGCGCTCCTGGAAAAGGAAACAGACGGCACGAAATTTCGCCTCATCGGCATCGGTGTCAGCGATCTTCGCGATGCTGGCCTTGCCGATCCGCCCGATCTCGTCGACAGGCAGGCCGGACGGCGGGCGGCGGCAGAGGCGGCGATGGACAAGCTGCGCGACAAGTTCGGCAAGGGCAGCGTCGAGACCGGCTACACTTTCGGCACCCGTAAATAACAGCCGGACGGCTGCCGGTCGGCGGCAGCACTGCCGCATCTTGCGCCGCCTCGTGGCCGTTTATTTAGATTTTACACAAATTAGTGATGTTGCGGCCGCACCGTCCTTAAACTTCATTAAACTTCGCATGGTTGAGTGAGAGAAGTTTTGTGCATGTGGTGTATTGCGTCATGTCCCTTCGCCTCAGTCTTCTGACCGGCATGCTGTCGGCCTGCATTCTTGCCTTTCCGGCCCTTGCCGCCGACGGCAGGTCGCTGCAGATCCTCGTTTCGAAAAGCGACCAGTCGCTTTCGCTTTATGAAAACGGCGAAATCATCGCCACCTCGAAGGTCTCCACCGGCAAGGCCGGGCATGAGACGCCGAGCGGCATCTTCTCCATTCTGGAAAAGCGCAAATATCACGAGTCGAACATCTATTCGGCAGCCCCCATGCCCTTCATGCAGCGGCTGACATGGTCCGGCATCGCACTGCACGAAGGCAAGGTGCCGAACTATCCGGCTTCGCACGGCTGCGTGCGCCTGCCCTCCAAATTCGCCAAGTCACTCTTCGGCGATACACGAACCGGTGTGCACGTCATCATCACCGATCAGCCGGTCTCGCTACGCTTTGTGCAGCATCCGGCGCTGTTTTCCCCCCGTGACGATGCCGATGACGGCAAGCTGCTTCTCTCGGATGTGGAACTGCGCCCGGCAACCTTCGATGCGGCTCTGGGTGCGGTCGAGGTTGCCGTCAATGAAAAGACCCAAGCCCTCAGACCGGCGGCAAAGGCCAAGGCCGCCTCGCCGCTGCGTATCCTTATCACCCGGCGTGGCGAGCGGGAAAAGGTGATGGATATTCAGGCCGTGCTGACCCGCCTCGGTTTCGACGCCGGGTCAGCGGATGGATATGCCGGGCAAATGACGATCAGCGCCGTCAACGGTTTCAAACGCTGGAAAGGGCTGAAAACCACCGGACCGCTTCTGACCGACGCCTTTGTACAGGCGCTTTATGAATCCGCCGGTGAAGACCATCCGCCGAACGGCCAGATCATGGTGCGGCAGGACTTCAAGCCGCTATTCGAAGCGGCCATCGACATCAGGGATCCCGATGTCGCGCTCGGAACCCATTTCTTCGAGGCCGTTGCCGTGGATCGCGCCGCCGGAACCGCCGAATGGAACGGCGTGACCTTGGAAAACCACTTGCCGGCGGCAGCCCGCAAGCGGCTCGGGATCACGGTTCCCGACGCACCGGGCGGCTTCGATCAATTGAGCGCCGTGCTCAGCCGCCTCGATATCCCCGCAGAGATACGCCGCCGGATCGAACAGGAGCTTTCAACCGGCAGTTCGATTACCGTCTCCGATCTCAGTCACCAGATGGAGACCGGGACCGGAACCGATTTCATCACCGTCACGAAGGAAGGGCCGGTATGAGCGGCGCGTGAGGCTTCGCCTCACACCAGCTCCACATCGACGACACCCGGCGCGGACCGCAACGCAGCGGCGATTTCCGGTGAAATGCGGTATTTTTCCGTCAGCTCAACCTCGATTTCGCGGCTGCCTTCGTCCTTGATGACGATGAAATACACCGACCCGTCACCCTTGGTGTTGAGGTGGCGGGCAACGGTCTTCAGCGGGCCGGAATCGCGCACATAAACCCGCAGGGCCTTCTGCATCTGCACCGATTTTTCCTCCAGCGACTGCGCCGTCTGGATACGCAGGCCGATGCCTTCCGGGCGCTCTTCCGCCTGCACGGTAATGACCAGCGATTTGCCGACTTCAAGCAGATCGCGGAACTGGCCGAGCCCTTCGGAAAACAGCACCGCCTCATATTGCCCCGACGCGTCCGAGAAGGTGACGATGCCCATCTTGTTGCCGGTGCGGGTCTTGCGCTCCTGCTTGCCGGTCACCGTGCCGGCAAGCCGCCCGGCGGTGGCACCCTGTTTCACCGCGGCGGAAAAATCGGCGAAATTCTGCACGCGCAATTTTTCCAGCACGGGACGATAGGTATCGAGCGGATGGGCGGTGAGGTAAAAACCGAGCACCTGATATTCCCGCAGCAGCTTTTCCGAGGCGAGCCACGGCTGGAAGGCCGGCAGGACCAGCTTTTCCGGGCCATTGCCGCCGCCCGAGCCGAACATGTCCGACTGGCCGATGGTGCGGTTGTTCTGCGCCATCTGGGCGTAACCGATGATGCGGTCCAGCCCGCCGATCAGTTCGGCGCGGTCTCGGCCGAAACAATCGAAAGCGCCGGCATTGATCAGGCTTTCCAGCACACGCCGGTTGATCTGCTTCGGATCGATGCGCAGGCAGAAATCCTCAAGGCTCGTGAACGGCTTGCCGTCGCGCACTTCGACGATATGTTCGACCGCGCCCTCGCCCACGCCCTTGATGGCGGCCAGCGAATAATAGATGCGGTTTTCACCCGTCTCGAATTGCCGGAAGGAGGTCTGCACGGAAGGTGCGACGACCTCGATGCCAAGGCGCCCGGCATCCTGACGGAAGTCGTTGAGCTTTTCCGTGTTGGCCATATCGAGCGTCATGGAGGCCGCCAGGAACTCCACCGGGTAATGCGCCTTCATATAGGCGGTCTGGTAGGACACGATGGCGTAGGCGGCGGCATGGCTTTTGTTGAAGCCGTAATTGGCGAATTTTGCCAGAAGGTCGAAAATGGTGTCGGCCTGCGGTTTCGACACGCCGTTCCTGATGGCGCCGTCGACGAAACGCTCGCGCTGCTTGTCCATCTCCTCCTTGATCTTCTTGCCCATGGCGCGGCGCAGAAGATCGGCTTCGCCAAGCGAATAACCCGAGAGGACCTGGGCGATCTGCATCACCTGTTCCTGATAGACGATAACGCCCTGCGTTTCCTTGAGCAGATGGTCGATGGTCGGGTGGATCGATTCCAGCTCCTCTTCGCCATGCTTGCGGGCATTATAGACCGGGATGTTTTCCATCGGGCCGGGACGATAAAGCGCCACGAGCGCGATGATGTCCTCGATACAGTCGGGGCGCATGCCGATCAGCGCCTTGCGCATGCCGGCACTTTCCACCTGGAACACGCCGATGGTCTCGCCGCGCGACAGCATCTCGTAGGTCTTGGCGTCCTCCAGCGGAATGGCGGCAAGGTCGACCTTGATGCCGCGCTTGGCGACGAAATCGACGGCGACCTTCAGCACCGTCAGCGTCTTCAGGCCAAGGAAGTCGAATTTGACGAGACCGGCGCTCTCCACCCATTTCATGTTGAACTGGGTGACCGGCATATCGGATCGCGGATCGCGATACATCGGCACCAGCTTGGAGAGCGGCCGGTCGCCGATGACGATACCGGCGGCATGGGTGGAGGCGTGGCGGTAAAGCCCCTCGATCTTCTGGGCGATATCCAAGAGGCGGGCGACGACCGGCTCCTTGTCCGCCTCCTCCTGCAGGCGCGGCTCTTCCTCGATCGCCTTCGACAGCGGCGTCGGATTGGCCGGGTTGTTGGGCACCAGCTTGCAGATCTTGTCCACCTGCCCATAGGGCATTTCCAGTACGCGGCCGACGTCACGCAGGGCCGCACGCGCCTGCAGCGAACCGAAGGTGATGATCTGCGCCACCTGCTCCCGGCCGTATTTGGCCTGCACGTAGCGGATCACCTCTTCGCGGCGATCCTGGCAGAAGTCGATATCGAAGTCGGGCATCGATACACGTTCAGGATTGAGGAAACGTTCGAACAGCAGCGAAAACCGCAGCGGATCGACGTCGGTGATCGTCAATGCATAAGCGACGAGCGAGCCGGCGCCCGAACCGCGGCCCGGGCCGACCGGAATGTCATGCTGTTTGGCCCATTTGATGAAGTCGGCGACGATCAGGAAGTAACCGGGAAACTTCATGCGCGAGATGACGCCGAGTTCGAAATCCAGTCTCTCGCGATAATCCTGCTCGGTATAACCCGGCGCCATGCCAAGCGCGGCAAGCCGCTGATCCAGCCCCTCCACCGCCTGCCTTCGAAGCTCATCGGCTTCGGCGCGCTCCGCCGCTTCCGGATCATCGCTGGCGCCGGTGAAACGCGGCAGGATCGGCCCGCGCTTCTTCAGCACGTAAGAGCAGCGCAGCGCGATCTCGACGGTATTTTCCAGAGCCTCGGGAATGTCGGCGAACAACGCCGTCATCTCCTCGCGGCTCTTGAGATAATGATCGGGCGTCAGGCGGAACCGGCTGTCATCCGAAACGATGGCGTTGTGCGCCACCGCCATCAGCGCATCATGCGCCTCGTAATCGGCCTTTGACGGGAAAAACGCCTCATTGGTGGCAACAAGGGGAATATCATATTCATAAGCAAGACCGATCAGGCGCCGCTCATGCGAGCGGTCATAACCCGTCTGGCGCTGCAATTCGACATAAAGCCTGTCACCGAAAAGTGACTTCAGGGCCAGCAGCCGCTCTTTCGCCTGCGCGGCATGGCCTTCCTTCAGCGCCATATCGACGGGACCGCCGGCCGCGCCGGTGAGCGCGATCAGCCCGGCATTGGAGGCCTCTTCCAGCCATGCGCGGGTAATATGGACGGAATGGCCGCTGCCCTCGCCTTCCAGATAGGCGCGGCTGACGAGATCCACCAGCCGCTCGTAGCCTCCGGCATCGGCGGCCAGCAGCACGATGGCGGGCAGCTTCTGGAGATGGCTGTTGTGGTTGCGGCGATCCTCCGCCACATCCTGCATGTCGATGGACAGCTGGCAGCCGATGATCGGCTGCAGACCCTCATCGCGCGCCTTCTCGGAAAATTCCAGCGCAACGAAAAGGTTGTTTGTATCGGTAATGGCGATGGCCGGCTGGCCGTCCCCGACGGCCTTGGACATGATTTTCTTGAGGGGCAACGCCCCCTCAAGCAGGGAATAGGCGGAATGAACCCGCAGATGGACAAAACCCGGCGTCTTCAGCGTTTTGTCAGAGGTCTCTGCACGCACAACCGTATCGCCCATATCGTCATCCTGTCATTCTGAATCGAGGGGGCGATTTTCCGATGTCCGGCGCTCAAAGTCTACAGCCTTGCGGTGGCCATACAGGCTTCTGCGCCGGTATCTCCTTCACAGCGCGGTGAGGATCACCGAAAAGCTGGCCACAAAGACAGCGATGGAGGCAAAAGCGGCAACGTCACGGATGAAATCAGTCATTGGTCTCTCCTTACTCGTTATGTTCCAACTTTGTTCTCATTTTGTTCGATTGTCAACAGGGTTTTGCTGATATTCCCCTTGCTAACGCCGCAGAATCAGCTGCGGTTCCGTTGCCATGTCCGGCAAGCCCCTGACTCCAAAGTGAAAAAACCCGAAGGAAAAAACACCTCCGGGTTGGCAAAAAATACAGACAGGAAGAGCTGATCCCGACCCTGCGGATCAGGGTGGAAGTGAATCCCAGCCGCTCGAGCTATCCTTGCTCGCGGCGGCACGGCAATTCAGCAGAGTGGCGGGACGATCAGAAATCGACGATCTTGCCGTCGGCGAGCGTGACGCGACGGTCCATACGCGCAGCGAGTTCGTGGTTATGGGTTGCGATCAATGCGGCAAGGCCGGATTGCCGCACCAGCGCCTCCAGCGCATCGAAGACATAATGCGCGGTCTCCGGGTCGAGATTGCCGGTCGGCTCGTCGGCAAGCAGCAGCAGCGGCGCATTGGCGACGGCGCGGGCAATGGCCACACGCTGTTGTTCACCGCCGGAAAGTTCGGCCGGGCGGTGTTCACCGCGATGGCCGACCCGCATGTAATCGAGCAGCGCGCTGGCGCGTTTGCGGGCCTCGGCTGGCGTGAGGCCAGCGATCAGCTGCGGCATCATCACGTTTTCCACGGCGGAGAATTCCGGCAGGAGGTGATGGAACTGATAGACAAACCCGATATCGCTGCGGCGGATCGCGGTGCGCGTCTCATCCGGCAACCCCTGACAAGGCGCGCCATTGATGAAGACCTCGCCCGCATCGGGATGTTCCAGCAACCCGGCCAGATGCAGGAGCGTGGATTTGCCCGTGCCGGACGGGGCGACAAGCGCCACCATCTCGCCGCTCCTCAATTCAAAATCGGCCTTGCGCAAAATCGATAACGACGTCTCGCCCTGACCGTAGGTTCTCTCGACGCCGGTAAGCCGCAGCACTGTTTTTTTTGCCATATTGCGAAGCGGTCCTTATTCGTAACGCAGGGCCTGCACCGGATCGAGCCTGGAGGCCCGCCATGCCGGAAAGATCGTTGCCAGGAAAGAAAGCGTCAGCGCCATGATAACGACGGTGATAGTCTCGCCAATATCCATTTCGGCCGGCAGCTGGCTCAGGAAATAAAGCTGCGGATCAAACAGCACGGTGCCGGAAATCCAGGAGAAGAACTGTCGGATGGATTCGACGTTGAGGCAGACGATCACGCCGAGCGCCACGCCGGCGAAGGTGCCGACCATGCCGATGGCCGCCCCGGTCATGAAGAAGATGCGCATGACCGCGCCGGAACTGGCGCCCATGGTGCGCAGAATGGCGATATCGCTGCCCTTGTCCTTCACCAGCATGATGAGGCCGGAAATGATGTTCAGCGCCGCCACCAGAACGATGAGGGTGAGGATCATGAACATCACGTTTCTTTCCACCTGCAGGGCGGAGAAGAAGGTCTGGTTGCGCTGTCTCCAGTCGGTGATGTAGATCTGCCGTTCGGCCGCCTGCTCGACCAGCGGCCGGATGCCGTCGACATCGTCGGGACGGCTGACATAAAGCTCGATGGATTGCACGATGCCGTCGGCATTGAAATAGAGCTGGGCCTCGGACAGCGGCATATAGATCATCGAGGCGTCATATTCCGACATGCCGATCTCGAAGACGCCCGAAATCTTGTAGGATTTGACGCGTGGATTGACACCCATCGGCGTTACGTCGCCTTCCGGCGAAATCAGGGTGATATCGTCGCCCGCCGTCACGCCGAGCTGGGCGGCAAGCCGTGAGCCGACAAGGACGCCATCACCTGCCATGAAGCCGACGAGATCGCCGGTCTTGATGTTGTTGGCGACTTCCTTGACCTTGTCGATATCCTCCTGGCGCACACCGCGCACCAGCGCGCCGGAGCCCGCGCCGCCCCGGCCGGAGGCGAGCGTCTGGCCTTCCACCAGCGGCAAGGCCATGGTGACGCCCGGAACGGCAGCGAATTTCTTCGCCAGTTCATCGTAATTATTAAAGGGCTGGTCGATCGGCTGCACGATCATATGGCCGTTGATGCCGAGAATGCGCGAGATCAGCTCGGTGCGAAAACCGTTCATCACCGCCATGACAATGATGAGCGTCGCAACGCCCAGCATGATGCCGACGAAGGAAAAACCGGCGATGACGGAAATGAAGGCTTCCTTGCGTCGCGACCGCAGATAACGCCAGGCCACCATACGTTCAAAAGCGGAAAAAGGTCGTGCGGTCTTTTCCCTGACAGCAGGAGCCGCACTCTTTTCAGCCTCGGCTTTTGCCATGTCGTCTCCCTGATCTCAAACCACAAGGCCGGTCTTTTTCCGAAAACCGGCCCCTATTTCCATGACATCGGCACTTGGAAGCGGAGCGGGCTTCCGGTGAAGCCGCTCCTATCGTCCCGTCCGCGCTTAACCAAGCACCCTGTTCATCGCCGCCTCGATCGTGACGGTTTCCCGCTCGCCGCTCTTGCGATCCTTGACCTCGACCTCGCCATTGGCGACCGAACGCGGACCGACGATGATCTGCAGCGGCACGCCGATCAGATCGGCGGTCGCAAATTTCTGGCCCGCACGGTCGTCGGTATCGTCGTAAAGAACATCCTTGCCGGCGTTGGAGAGCGAGTAATACAGCTTTTCGCAAGCCGCATCGCAGGCCGCGTCGCCAGCCTTCATGTTGATAATGACGACATCGAAAGGAGCGACCGAGGCCGGCCAGATGATTCCGTTCTCGTCATGCGATGCTTCAATGATGGCGGGAACAAGGCGTGTCGGCCCGATGCCGTAGGAACCCATGTGGACAGGGTGTTCCTTGCCGTCCTTGCCCTGCACTTTCGCACCCATCGGCTCGGAATATTTGGTGCCGAAATAGAAGATGTGGCCGACCTCGATGCCGCGTGCCGAAAGGCGCTCGCCTTCGGGAATGGCATCATAGGCAGCTTCGTCATGCATTTCGGAGGTGGCGGCGTAATCGGCCGTCCACTCGTCAAATACGCCCTGAAGGGCTGCGACATCGTCAAAGTCAGTGCTTTCGGCCGGGATGACGCGGTCGAGGAAGCTCTTGTGGCAGAAGACCTCGGATTCGCCGGTATCGGCCAGAATGATGAATTCGTGGCTGTGGTTGCCGCCGATCGGACCGGTATCGGCGCGCATGGGAATGGCGCGCAGGCCGAGGCGCTCGAAGGTGCGCAGGTAAGCAACGAACATCTTGTTATAGGAATGGATCGCGTCTTCCTTGGTCAGGTCGAAGGAATAGGCGTCCTTCATCAGGAACTCGCGCGAGCGCATCGTGCCGAAGCGCGGACGTACCTCGTCGCGGAACTTCAGCTGGATATGGTAGAGGTTCAGCGGCAGGTTCTTGTAGGACTTCACATAGGAACGGAAGATGTCGGTGATCATCTCCTCATTGGTGGGGCCGTAGAGCATCTGGCGATCCTGGCGATCCTTGATGCGCAGCATCTCCTTGCCATAATCGTCATAACGGCCGCTTTCCTGCCAGAGTTCGGCCGTTTGCAGCGTCGGCATCAGAAGCTCGATGGCGCCGGAACGATCCTGCTCCTCGCGGATGATGCGGTTCACCTTGTCCAGCACGCGCTTGCCGAGCGGCAGCCAGGAATAGATGCCAGCCGATTGCTGCCGGATCATGCCCGCGCGCAACATCAGGCGGTGGGAGACAATCTCGGCTTCCTTGGGGTTTTCCTTCAGGATGGGCATGAAATAACGGCTGAGACGCATGACGGCTTCCATTGATATGGACGACAGCGCGCAAAAGCGCGGGAATCGCCCCGAATAAAGGGATATTGGCGCCGGATATAGCCGTTTCCCGCCAAGAAGAAAACCCGCCATGAAAAGAGCCTTAAAGGCGATTTCGTGGCATTTTCGCGATAGCTAATTCGCGTCAAAACGCTTTGGCCGGAATATTATTCTTGATCCGCTGCGACAAATTGCATCACAGGGAATTTTTTGCCGACTGTAACAAATATGCAAAAAATGAGATGACAAGCAGGGGTGATTGAGCTAGCTTTAGCTTACAAAAGAGGCAGGAAGTTTAAATTCTTGTCATTTTCGCGGTCAGTCTTGGGAGGATCAGATCTTAGGCGCGCTCGTTCGCAGCCCCGGCAACGGTTACAGATCACGCGAAAACTGGAAAACAAGGCTGAAAGGCCTTGTTTTTTTTTGATTTCAACACATGACAGCGCCCCGGCCCGTTATTCCGGTAAAATTGTGACGGTGAATCAACCGCGCACGACGCCTAAGCTGTGTGCATGAAAGAGATGACAACCGTGTGACAGGCGCTCGGGCCGCTCTTGCCCAATTTGCTCGGTGCCGGCTCGGTTTTTGCCGTCCACCAGCCGCCATCGCTCGCCGGACTGAAGGTCATTCCCCCCTCCGGTGTTCTTAGCGGAAACGCTTCCCAGCTTATCACATTCGCGGCATGGCAACGCACGCGCGGCCGGCGCGACGACGCCCCACTCCGATGTCAGTCGAATACCGGAATAATTCGCGGCAGGTCATCGAGGCTGATGCCGAACCACCATGATCCGCCGTACCAGACGCCACAGATCAGTGCCGATATCAGGGTCGTCCACAAGACCACGCGGCCACCCCGGAAACGTGAGGGCGCGCTGGCCACGGTGCCAAGCGCCACGTCGCCCTCTTCGGCCTGGGTGCGAAGCCCGATCGGCAGCACGATGAAAAGCACCGTCCACCAGACGATGAAATAAACGGCGAAGAGCGAAAGAAGCGGCATGTGATCCTCCTGCACAATGGGCTTCTTGTAACGCATTCATCCATAAAGCGGAATCACTTCTCCGCAACAGACGCAAAAAGCCGGGGAAGGAGAAATGGAACCGCTCTTTGAGCAGGCACCCACAGGGCGCTGACAAAGGCGGGCGCCTCTCTTCCGCACGTATTGAACCGGCATCCTTCCTCGGCACGCTCGTGCCATAAGACGAGCCCTGACGCGACCAAGGGCCGGATGGCGCTGCCCCCCGGAGCTGAGCCGGAGTGACCGAGTGCGGATGATATTATCGTGCGAAAGCGCTTGCCTGCCCGTCACACCTTCGTGACGAAAACCGTGACGATGGGCTTCTTGCCCCAGGTCTGGTTGGCGGCGGCGCGGACGGCCCGGCGTACCGCTTCGCGCAGCAGCTCCAGATCCTTGCGTCGCGCGCGGGGAATGCTTTCGACGGCGCCGAGAACGGCGTCATAAAGCGTGTCCTCCATATCCTCGCCCTCATCATCGAATTCAGGCAGGCCGAAAGGAACGACATCCGGATCGCCGAGGAAATCGTAACGGCTGTCCAGCACGACATTGACGGAGACGTGGCCGGCGAAGGACAGCTTGCGGCGATTGCCGATGCCCATCTCGTCCATGTCGCCGATGAGATTGCCATCCTTGAAGACACGGCCATGCGGCGCGTCATCGATGACTTCCGCCGGGCCGGGCGCAAGGCGCAGAACATTGCCGTTGCGCACCTTCGGCACCTGCGAAATGCCGGCCTGTTCCGCCAGTTCCTTCTGCGCCACCAGATGCGCCGCCTCGCCATGCACGGGCACGACGATCTGCGGCTTGGTCCATTCATACATCTTCAGAAGCTCGTTGCGGCGCGGATGGCCGGAAACGTGCACCAGCGCCTCATTGTCTGTGACGATATGGACGCCCTGTTCGATGAGGCCGTTCTTGATGTCGATGATGGCCTTTTCGTTGCCGGGAATGGCGCGCGAGGAAAACACCACCGTGTCTCCGGCAGCCAGCGCCACATTGCGCATCTCGTCACGCGACAGTTTGGCAAGTGCGGCACGCGGTTCGCCCTGCGAACCGGTCAGGATCAGCACCACCTTGTCACGCGGAATATAGCCATATTCATCTTCGGCGAGGAACGGCTTGATGCCTTCCATGATGCCGAGGTCCTGCGAGACATGAACGACGCGCTTCAGCGACGAGCCGAGCAGCAGAACCTCGCGGCCCGCCGCCTCTGCCGCCTGCGCAATCGAGCGGATGCGCCCGACATTGGACGAGAAGGTGGTGACGGCCACACGACCCTCGGCATTTTCAATGATCTGCCGCAGCCCTTCGGAAACCTCGTGTTCGGAGGGCGACACGCCATCGCGCACCGAATTGGTGCTGTCGCACATCAGCGCCAGCACACCCTCTTCGCCGATGGCGCGGAAGCGGGCTTCATCCGTCAACGGCCCGAGCGAAGGCGCTTCGTCGATCTTCCAGTCGCCGGTGTGGATGACGTTGCCGAGCGGCGTGCGGATGACCAGCGACATCGGCTCCGGAATGGAGTGGTTGACGCCAACCGCCTCGATTTCGAAGGGGCCGACATTGATGCGGTCGCCCGCCTTGAACGGCGTCACCGGAATTTCGGCACGTGTGCCCTCGTAAGCGCGTTTCGCCTCCAGCATGCCGGCGGTGAAGCCCGAGGCATAGACCGGCACATTGAGGCCCGGCCACAGATCGTTCAGCGCGCCGTAATGATCCTCGTGGGCGTGGGTGATGATGATGCCTTTGAGGTTTTTTTTCTGCTCGGCGATATAGCTGATATCGGGCAGCACCAGATCGACGCCCGGCAGATCGGGTCCGGCGAAGGTCACGCCGCAATCCACCATGATCCATTGGCGCTTGCTTTCCGGACCGTAGCCGTAAAGCGCCAGATTCATGCCGATTTCACCGACGCCGCCAAGCGGCAGGAAGACCAGTTCGTCCTGTTTAGCCATTGTTGTTTTTATCCATTCATAAAAGCGCACGGACGACGGCATCATGCCCCGCCCCGCGCCGGTTTTCAGCATCGGACCTGTTGAACCATCTGATCGACCGGGCCGATGCGGAGCCGGTCTGCCACCCTGCTTTTCATGAGCCGCAGGAAAGCTCCAACCTGAGGGACAGGGTTCGGCGCGGGTTGTCGGCCCGCACCGTTCGCCTCATCCGAAAAAGACGTCGCCGGCGGCGATGGAGCGCCTGGCGCCCTCATCCTCATCCAGCAGCAGATAACCATTATCATCAATTCCGACGAAACGCCCGCCGATCGAGCGATCCGGAAAGTTGACGGTGATATGTTCGCCGATACCGCAGGCAACGGCCCGCCAGCCGGCCATGACGCCGGCAACACCCCTGCCCTCGTCCCAGTCTCGCAGCACATGCGCCGTCTCGCGGAAAAGATGCGCGAAGAGTTCGTCGGGCGAACAGGACGCGCCGTGTTCGGAGAGCATGGTGACGGGATAAAGCGGGTTTTCCGGCTTATGAGCGATGTTGATGCCGATGCCGATGACGATCGCCCGCCGTCCGTCCGGCAGAAGCTCCGCTTCCATCAGAATGCCGCAGGTTTTCTGGCGACCGATCAATACGTCGTTCGGCCATTTGATTTCAAGCGGCGCACCATCTGCCGGCACGACCGCCCGGATGGCGCGATAGACGGCCAGCGCGAAAGCAAGCGGCAGGGAACCGATACGATCCATCGGAGCGGGATCGATGAGAAGGAGCGAGGCGTAGAGGTTGCCGGGCTCCGAAACCCACGGCCGGCCGCGGCGACCGCGCCCGCCGGTCTGGCGGATGGCGGTGATCCACAGATTCCCGCCATCGCCCGCCCGTGCCCGGGCGAAACACTCTATGTTGGTCGACGGCGTTTCCACCATCGCCTCGTGCCGGAAGTCATCGATGGACATCCGGCCCGTATGCTGCGGCGTGTCAATCAAAAGAACGTCTTTGCTGCAGCCGTGACCGCATTGCCCAGCGCACCGCCGAAGACGACGAAGGCAAGAACGAAGAGACCCGAAAGCGCATAAACGACCTTCAGTTCACCGGCCGGACGCTCGAAGCTGCCCTTGGCCTCATCGAACCACATGACCTTGACGACGCGGATATAATAATAAGCGCCGACGACCGAGCCGATCACACCGATGACGGCGAGCGGATAAAGCTTCGCTTCGATGGCTGCGAGGAAGACGTAATATTTACCGAAGAAGCCGGCGAGCGGCGGGATGCCGGCAAGCGAGAACATCAGGATCGTCAGCACAACCGCCATGAAGGGGTTCGAGGACGAGAGACCGGCGAGATCCTCGACATTTTCGACATTTCCGATTTCCTTGCGGCGCATGGAGAGAATGCAGGCAAAGGTGCCGAGCGTCATGACCATATAGATGGTCATGTAAAGAATGACGCCCGAAATACCGGCTTCGGTACCGGCGGCAAGACCGACCAGCGCATAACCCATGTGACCGATGGAGGAATAGGCCATCAGACGCTTGATGTTCTTCTGGCCGATGGCGGCGAAGGAACCGAGCAGCATGGAGGCGATGGAGATGAAGACGACGATCTGCTGCCAGTCGGCAAAGACCGGCTGGAACGCCTCGATGACGATGCGAACGAGGATCGCCATGGCGCCGATCTTCGGGGCAGCCGACAGGAAGGCCGTGACCGGGGTCGGGGCGCCCTCATAAACGTCCGGCGTCCACATGTGGAACGGCACGGCCGAGATCTTGAACGCCAGGCCGGCCAGAACGAAGACCAGACCGAAGACGAGACCGAGCGAGCGGGTTTCCGACGCCAGAACCTGCGCGATTTCGGTGAAGCCGGTATTGCCGGTGAAACCGTAGACCAGCGACATGCCGTAAAGCAGCATGCCGGAGGAGAGCGCACCGAGCACGAAGTACTTCAGGCCCGCTTCCGTGGAGCGCAGGCTTTCGCGGTTGATGGCGCAGACGACGTAAAGCGCCAGCGACTGCAGTTCCAGCGCCATATAGAGCGAGATCAGGTTGTTGGCCGAGATCATCAGCAGGATGCCGAGCGTCGCGAGCACCAGCAGCACCGGATATTCGAAACGGCCGATCGGCTCGAAGCGGCCCTGGCCGACGGCGAGGATCATGGCGGTGATGGAGCCGATCAGCGCCAGCACCTTCATGAAGTTGCCGAAGGCATCGGCGATGTAGACACCGCCGAAGGCCACGCCCGATGCGGGGGCGAAGATGATCCAGAGACCGACGACGAGCAGGAGGGCAACGGCAAGGCCGGTGACCGTCGTTGTCGACTTGTCGCCCGAGAAGACGCCAATCATGAGCAGCGCCAGCGCGCCGACCGCAAGGATCAGCTCGGGCGTCGCAATGTGCAGACTGGCAAAAAGGATTTCAGCGGTCATGTCCAACGGGTCCTGTCGTCAATTCATAGAGAGCGCAACATTCTGCGCCGCCTGCAATGCAGCCGTATAGTTGTTTACCAGAAGATCGACCGATGCGGCCGTCGCATCGAAGACCGGCGCCGGATAGACGCCGAAGAAGATCGTCAGCACAACCAGCGGATAAAGGATGACCTTTTCGCGGGTCGACAGATCGAGCATCGCCTTCAGGCTTTCCTTCTCCAGCGCGCCGAAGATCACGCGGCGGTAAAGCCACAGCGCGTAAGCCGCCGAGAGGATGACGCCGGTTGCGGCAAACAGCGCGACCAGCGTATTGGCGCGGAAGACGCCGACCAGCGTCAGGAATTCGCCGATGAAGCCGGAGGTACCGGGCAGACCGACATTGGCCATGGTGAAGATCATGAAGGCGACGGCGTATTTCGGCATGTTGTTGACGAGGCCGCCATAGGCCGCGATCTCGCGGGTATGGAGACGGTCGTAGACAACGCCGACGCAGAGGAAGAGCGCGCCCGATACGATACCGTGCGACAGCATCTGGAAGATCGCGCCCTGCACGCCCTGAACGTTGGCGGCAAAGATGCCCATGGTCACGTAACCCATGTGGGCAACGGAGGAATAGGCGATCAGCTTCTTGATGTCGTCCTGCATCATCGCCACCAGCGAGGTGTAGATGATGGCGAGAACCGACAGCGTGAAGACGAAGGGCGCGAAATAATCCGACGCCAAGGGGAACATCGACAGCGAGAAGCGGATGAAACCGTAACCGCCGAGCTTCAGCATGACGCCGGCAAGGATGACCGAACCGGCGGTCGGTGCCTGAACGTGGGCATCCGGCAGCCAGGTATGCACCGGCCACATCGGCATCTTGACCGAGAAGGCGGCGAAACAGGCAAGCCACAGCCAGGTCTGCATGCCGGCCGGGAAGCCGTATTTCAGGAGTTCGGTCATGTCGGTCGTGCCGGCCTGCCAATACATGGCCATGATGGCGAGCATGGTGAGAACCGAACCGAGCAGCGTGTAGAGGAAGAACTTGTAGGATGCGTAGACACGATCCTTGCCGCCCCAGACGCCGATGATGATGAACATGGGGATCAGCGTCGCTTCGAAGAAGACGTAGAAGAGAACCGTATCCAGCGCCACGAAGACGCCGATCATGACGACTTCCAGCAGCAGGAAGGCGATCATGTATTCCTTGATGCGCTTTTCCACCGATTCCCAGCTTGCCAGCACGCAAAACGGCATGAGGAAGGTGGTGAGGATGACGAAGAGCATGGAAACGCCGTCGACGCCGAGATGATAGGCGGCGATGTTGCCGAACCAGGCGTGTTTTTCGACCATCTGGAAACCGGGGTTCGAATTGTCGAACCCGATCCAGATGAACAGCGATACCAGGAAGGTGAAGACGGTCGTCAGCAGCGAGACGTTGAGAATGTTGCGGCGACCGTAAGGGCCGTTCTCATTCGTCAGCAGCAGGAGCACCACGCCGACGAGCGGCAGGAAGGTGACCGTTGAAAGAATGGGCCAATCGGTCATCAGAGGGCACTCCCGAGCATCATCCAGGTGACAAGCGCCGCGATGCCGATCAGCATCGCAAAGGCATAATGATAGAGGTAACCGGATTGCAGGCGGACCATGCGGTTGGTCACGTCAACCACACGCGCTGCAATGCCGTTCGGTCCATAGTGGTCGATGACGGCGACATCGCCCTTCTTCCACAGGAAGCGGCCGAGCGCCTTTGCGGAACGTACGAAGAGGAAGTCGTAGAGTTCGTCGAAATACCACTTGTTCAAGAGGAACTGGTAGAGGCCGCGATGGGTCTCGGCCAGACGCTTCGGCGTCTCGGGCGACTTGATGTACATGTACCATGCGGTCACGAAACCAAGCGCCATGGCGAAGAACGGGCTCCACTTCACCCACAGCGGAACGTGGTGGAATTCCTCGAGGATCTCGTTTTCCGGAAGCGTGAACAGCGCGCCCTTCCAGAACTCGGCATATTCGTGGCCGAAGAAATAACCTTCGAAGGCAACACCGGCGAAGATGGCGCCGACGGTGAGGATGAAAAGCGGGATCAGCATGACCATCGGCGATTCATGCACATGGTGCATGACGTCGGCGGAAGCGCGCGGCTTGCCGAAAAAGGTCATGAAGGCCAGACGCCAGGAGTAGAAGCTGGTGAACAGCGCGGCGATGACCAGCAGCGTGAAGGCGAAACCGGACAGCACCGAATGGGAGGCGTAAGCGGATTCGATGATGACGTCCTTCGAGAAGAAGCCGGCAAAGCCGATCATCGTGCCCGGGATACCGACGCCGGTCAGCGCCAGCGTGCCGACGGTCATGGTCCAGAAGGTGATGGGGATGTGCTTGCGCAGGCCGCCCATGTACCGCATGTCCTGCTCGCCATCGACGGCATGGATGACCGAGCCGGCGCACAAGAACAGCAGGGCCTTGAAGAAGGCGTGCGTGAAGAGGTGGAACACGGCCGCGCCATAAGCGCCGACGCCGAGCGCCACGAACATGTAACCGAGCTGCGAGCAGGTCGAATAGGCAATGACGCGCTTGATGTCGTTCTGCACGAGGCCAACGGTTGCCGCGAAGAAGGCGGTGATCGCGCCGATCAGCGTCACGACGGTGAGCGCATCATGCGACAGTTCGAACAGCGGCGACATGCGGGCGACGAGGAAAACGCCAGCGGTGACCATGGTTGCGGCGTGAATGAGGGCAGATACCGGGGTCGGGCCTTCCATCGCGTCCGGCAGCCAGGTGTGCAACAGGAACTGCGCCGATTTACCCATCGCGCCCATGAAGAGCAGCAGGCAGACGCCCGTCATCGCATTGGCCTTGTCCAGCTGCATGCCGAACAGGTTGATGACGGTCTCGGTCGATGCCGCACCTTCAGCCGGCAGATAGGTGCCGGCGGCGGCGAAGATGGTTTCGAAATTGATCGAGCCGAACAGCACGAACACGCCGGAGATGCCGAGGATGAAGCCGAAGTCACCGACGCGGTTGACGATGAAGGCCTTCATTGCGGCAGCAGAGGCCGAAGGTTTCTTGAACCAGAAGCCAATCAGCAGATAGGACGCCAGACCAACGCCTTCCCAGCCGAAGAACATCTGCAGCAGGTTGTCGGAGGTCACCAGCATCAGCATGGCGAAGGTGAAGAGCGAAAGATAGGCAAAGAAACGCGGACGATGCGGATCGTGGTGCATGTACCCGATCGAATAAAGATGCACGAGCGTCGAGACCGTGTTGACCACGACGAACATGACGGCCGTCAGCGTATCGATGCGGAACGCCCATTCGACGTCGATGCCGCCGGACTGGATCCAGCGCAGCACGGTGACCTTGATCACCTCGCCCGGCTCGCCATGGGCAAGCGCGACGGTGAAGAAGACGATCCACGACAGGATGGCGACCACGATCATCAGACCGGTGGTGACATATTCCGACGCCTTGGCGCCGATCGAGCGGCCGAACAGGCCGGCGATCAGGAAGCCGATCAGTGGAAGAAAGACGATAGCCTTGTAGATCATAGCCTTATCAGCCCTTCATCATATTGACGTCTTCGACGGCGATCGATCCGCGGTTGCGGTAGAAGACAACGAGTATTGCAAGACCGATGGCCGCTTCGGCGGCTGCGACGGTCAGAATGAACAAAGCGAAGACCTGGCCGACGATATCGTTCAGGAAGGCCGAGAAAGCCACCATGTTGATGTTGACCGCAAGCAGGATGAGTTCGATCGACATCAGGATGACGATGACGTTCTTCCGGTTGAGGAAGATGCCGAAGACGCCGATCGTGAAGAGGATGGCGCTGACCGTCAGGTAGTGGGAAAGACCGATTTCCATATTCTGTTTCCTTGGATCCGTTCGCGCCTCAGATGCCCTGGCCCGGCTTGACCTTGACCGTGGTGACGGCGGTCTTCGGGTCACGGCCGACCTGCTTGGATATATCCTGCCGCTTGATGTCGGTGCGATGACGCAGCGTCAGCACGATGGCGCCGATCATGGCCACCAGCAGCACGAGGCCGGCGAGCTGGAAGAAGTAGACGTAATTTGTATAAAGCACATCGCCGAGCGCGGCCGTATTGGTGCGTTCGGTGACAGGCGGGATCGGCATGGTGATCGATTTCGCCGCCTGCGGGTTCAGCACGCTGCCGCCGACCACCACGATCAGCTCCGCCGCCAGGATGACGCCGATCAACGCGCCGACCGGGGCATATTGCAGCACGCCGGAGCGCAGTTCGGCGAAATCCACATCCAGCATCATGACGACGAAGAGGAAGAGCACCGCGACCGCGCCGACATAGACCACCAGCAGGATCATGCCGAGGAATTCGGCCCCCGTCAGCAGGAACAGCGCGGCTGCGTTGAAGAAGGTCAGGATCAGGAACAGCACCGAATGAACAGGGTTCTTCGATGCGATGACCATGAACGCAGACGCCACGGCGACGAAAGCGAATATATAAAAGAATACAGCGTGCAGACCCATCTTGGTGCCTTCTTGTCCTCATCGGGAGAAGATGGCTCGAAGGCCCCTCACCCGTTTCGTCCCCGCCGGCGAAAACCGCGCAGGCATTTTACTTTTCATCACTTTCCGGGGGCTCCCCCGGAAAGACGGTTGCACCTTAACGGTAAGGTGCATCCAGTGCGAGGTTGCGTGCGATTTCACGCTCCCAGCGGTCGCCATTGTCGAGAAGCTTCTGCTTGTCGAAATAGAGCTCCTCGCGGGTTTCCGTCGCGAATTCGAAGTTCGGACCTTCGACGATGGCATCCACCGGGCAGGCTTCCTGGCAGAAACCGCAATAGATGCACTTCACCATGTCGATGTCGTAACGCACCGTGCGGCGGGTGCCGTCATTGCGGCGCGGGCCGGCTTCGATGGTGATCGCCTGAGCGGGACAGATGGCTTCACACAGCTTGCAGGCGATGCAGCGCTCTTCGCCGTTCGGATAACGGCGCAGCGCATGTTCGCCACGGAAGCGCGGCGAGACCGGCCCCTTTTCGAAAGGATAGTTCACCGTTGCCTTCTGCTTGAAGAAGTGACGCATCGTCAGGAAGATCGCACCGACGAATTCCTTGAGGAACAGCGAGTTGACGGCTTGGGAGAGGCTTGCCATCTCAGTCTCCAGATCTTTGAGCGAGGAGTTCAGACATCAACCGGCCCACCCCGTCAGCTTCAATACGAATGCAACAATAACGACCATGGCGAGCGACAGCGGCAGGAACACCTTCCAGCCGAGGCGCATGAGCTGGTCATAACGATAACGTGGAACGAAGGCCTTGGTGAGCGCGATCATGAAGAAGACCATGCAGCCCTTCAGCGCGAACCAGACGATGCCCGGAACCCAGTTCAGGAACCACACATCCACGATCGGCAGCCAGCCGCCGAGGAACAGGATGGTCGTCAGGCAGCAGATCAGGACGATCGCGGCATATTCGCCAAGCATGAACATCATGTAGGGCGTCGAGCCATATTCGACCATGTGACCGGCGACCAGTTCCGACTCCGCTTCCGGAAGGTCGAAGGGCGGACGGTTGGTTTCGGCAAGGCCCGAGATGAAGAACACGATGAACATCGGGAACAGCGACAGCCAGTGCCAGTCGAGGAACGATGCCGGCAGGCCGAGCATGGTGCCGAGGCCGGTCTTCTGCGCCAGCACGATGTCCGTCAGGTTCAGCGAGCCGACGCAGAGCAGAACGGTGACGATGACGAGGCCGATCGAGACTTCATAGGACACCATCTGCGCAGCTGAACGCAGCGCGCCGAGGAACGGGTACTTCGAGTTCGAAGCCCAGCCGCCCATGATGATGCCGTAGACTTCAAGCGAGGAAATCGCGAAGATGTAGAGGATGCCGACATTGATATTGGCGACGACCCAGCCCTCATTGAAGGGAATGACCGCGTAAGTGGCAAGCGCCAGCGTCACGGCAACCAGCGGCGCCAGAAGGAAGACCGCCTTGTTGGCGCCGGCCGGAATAACGGGCTCCTTGAGGATGAACTTCAAAAGGTCGGCGAAGGACTGGAAGAGACCGAAGGGACCGACGACGTTCGGGCCACGGCGCAGCTGCACGGCCGCCCAGACCTTGCGGTCGGCAAGCAGCAGGAAGGCGATGGCCACGAGAAGGCAAACAAGAAGCAGCAGGGACTGGCCGACCATGATCAGCGCGGGCCAGACGTAGCTCCAGAAAAACTGTTCCATAAATCCCCTACCCTTACTCTGCCGCAGCCTGGAAATTGTTGCGGGCCAATGCGGAACACTCGGCCATGACGGCGGAGGCGCGCGCAATCGGGTTCGTCAAATAAAAGTCTTTTACCGGCGAGGCAAACGCCGACTTGGTGAGCGAGCCGGTTTTACCAGCCAGCGCCTCGATATCCGTGGCCTTGCCGGCGACGATCTCGTCGGTTTCGGCCAGATGCGGATGGGCGACATAAAGCTGGCCGCGCAGCGCCGACAGCGAATCGAACGGCAGCTTCTTGCCGAGAACGTCGGAAAGCGCACGCAGGATCGCCCAGTCTTCGCGGGCTTCGCCCGGTGCGAAACCGGCGCGGTTGCCAACCTGGACACGGCCTTCGGTGTTGACCCAGATACCGGATTTTTCGGTATAGGCCGCACCCGGAAGGATGACGTCGGCGTTCATCGCGCCCTGATCGCCATGGCTGCCGATATAGACGGTGAACTTGGCGCCCTTGTTGGACAGGTCGAGTTCATCGGCGCCGAGCAGGAACAGGACGTCCATCGAGGCGACCATCTCGGCTGCGGCAACACCGCCCTCGCCCGGCACGAAGCCGATATCGAGACCGCCGACACGGGCAGCGGCAGTGTGCAGAACCGAGAAGCCATTCCACTCTTCGGTGACAGCACCGACCGAAACGGCAAGCCTTGCGGCAGCCGCGAGCACGGCAGCACCATCGGCACGCGCCAGGGCACCCTGACCGATGATGATCAACGGGTTCTTGGCCGACTTCAGCTTGTCAACAAAGCTGTGCGAGCCATTGGCCAGATCGGACAGCGTCTCCGCGCCCGAGCCGAGATATTCGTAATTGTAGCGCAGCTCACCGGCCTCACCGATCACGCCGATCGGGAAACCGCCGCGACGCCAGCGCTTACGGATGCGGGCATTGAGCACGGCCGCTTCGAAACGCGGGTTGGAACCAACGATCAGCAGGGCGTCAGCCTGTTCGATGCCTTCAATGGTGGCATTGAACAGGTAGCTGGCACGGCCGAGTGACGGGTCAAGCGCTGCGCCATCCTGGCGGCAATCGACATTGGCCGAACCGAGCGAAGCGAGAAGCGACTTCAGCGCGAACATTTCTTCGACGGAGGCCAGATCGCCGGCAATTGCGCCGATCTTGGAACCAGAGGTTGCGGCAACCGCAGCCTTGATCGCACCGAAGGCTTCGCCCCAGGTGGCGGGCTGCAGACGGCCATCCTTGCGGACATAAGGCCGGTCGAGGCGCTGCGTCTTCAGGCCGTCCCAGATGAAGCGGCTCTTGTCGGAAATCCACTCTTCGTTGATCGCCTCGTTGACGCGCGGCATAACGCGCATGACTTCGCGACCGCGGGTATCGACGCGGATGGCCGAACCGAGCGCGTCCATCACATCGATGGTTTCGGTCTTGTTCAGTTCCCACGGACGGGCGGTGAAGGCGAAAGGCTTGGAGGTGAGCGCACCGACCGGGCAGAGGTCAACGACGTTGCCCTGCAGCTCCGAGGTCATGGCCTGCTCGAGATAGGTGGTGATTTCGGCATCTTCGCCGCGGCCGATCAGGCCGAGTTCGGCAATGCCGGCCACTTCCGTGGTGAAACGGACGCAGCGCGTGCAGTGGATGCAGCGGTTCATGACCGTCTTGACGAGCGGGCCGATATATTTGTCTTCAACCGCACGCTTGTTTTCCGCGTAACGCGAACCGGCGATACCGAAGGCCATGGCCTGGTCCTGCAGGTCGCATTCGCCGCCCTGGTCGCAGATCGGGCAATCGAGCGGATGGTTGATGAGCAGGAATTCCATCACGCCTTCGCGGGCCTTCTTGACCATCGGCGTGTTGGTGAAAATCTCCGGCAATTCGCCGTTCGGGCCGCCGCGAACGTCGCGCACGCCCATGGCGCAGGATGCGGCAGGCTTGGGCGGTCCGCCCTTCACCTCGATAAGACACATGCGGCAGTTACCCGCGACCGACAAGCGCTCATGAAAACAAAAGCGCGGAACTTCGGCACCTGCCTCCTCGCACGCCTGCAACAGCGTGAAATGATCCGGAACCTCGATCTCTTTACCGTCAACCTTGAGCTTTGCCATGGTTCTACTTACGTCCTGTTGCCTGTTCGTCCCATGTCTCACACGGTCCGCAACAAATCCTTAATCACGCCCGGCACTGGTGTCGTCTGCCAGGCGCTTCATGGTGTCGCGAGGCCGGAAATTCCGGCTCCGCCCGAAGCCTTTGATGCTTATTCAGCGGCTTCCAGAACAGCGCCATCATCCATGGCCCTGTAGGTATATTGGTCGATGCGCTTTTCGATTTCCGGACGGAAATTGCGGATCAGCGCCTGCACCGGCCATGCGGCGGCATCGCCGAGCGCACAGATGGTGTGGCCCTCGATCTGCTTCGTCACTTCGAACAGCATGTCGATTTCGCGCTTCTGGGCATTGCCCTTGACCATGCGCTCCAGCACGCGCCACATCCAGCCCGTGCCTTCGCGGCACGGCGTGCACTGGCCGCAGCTTTCGTGCTTGAAGAAGGCTGCAATGCGGGCGATCGCCTTGATGACGTCGGTGGACTTGTCCATGACGATCATGCCGCCGGTGCCGAAGGAAGACTTCACTTCGCGCATGCCGTCGAAGTCCATGATGGCGTCCTTCATGTCCTCACCGCGCACGATGGGGCAGGATGCGCCGCCGGGGATGACGCCGAGCAGATTGTCCCAGCCGCCGCGAATGCCACCGCAATGGTGTTCGATCAGCTCACGGAAGGACAGGCCCAGCGCATCTTCGAAGGTGCAAGGACGCTCGACATGGCCCGAGACCATGAACAGCTTGGTGCCGACATTGTTCGGACGGCCGATCGACGAGAACCAGGCGGCGCCACGGCGCAGGATGGTCGGCGCAACGGCGATGGATTCGACGTTGTTGACGGTCGTCGGGCAGCCGTAAAGACCCATATTGGCCGGGAAAGGCGGCTTCAAGCGCGGCTGGCCCTTCTTGCCTTCAAGGCTTTCGAGCAGAGCCGTCTCTTCGCCGCAGATATAGGCGCCGGCGCCGTGATGGACGTAGATGTCGAAATCCCAGCCGTTCTTGTTGTTCTTGCCGAGCAGGCCGGCATCGTAGCACTCGTCGATGGCCGCCTGAAGCGCTTCACGCTCACGCATATATTCGCCGCGCACGTAGATATAGGCGGTATGCGCGCCCATGGCGAAACCGGCTATCACGCAGCCTTCGATCAGCGTATGCGGATCGTTGCGCAGGATTTCGCGGTCCTTGCAGGTGCCAGGCTCGGATTCGTCGGCATTGACGACGAGGTAATGCGGGCGGCCGTCATTTTCCTTCGGCATGAAGGACCATTTGAGACCCGTCGGGAAGCCTGCGCCGCCGCGACCGCGAAGGCCGGAAGCCTTCATCTCGTTGATGATCCAGTCACGGCCCTTTTCGATGATCTGCTTGGTGCCGTCCCAATGGCCGCGCGCTCTCACGCCCTTCAGGGACTTGTCCTTGAGGCCGTAGAGATTGGTAAAGATGCGATCCTGATCTTTTAACATGCTTCACCTCTTACCGCGGCTTCTTGCCGAAGACCCTGATATACTCGGCTTCGCCACCCTTGGCGAGCGCCTTGGCTTGGCTGATCCACTCGTCGCGTTCGATGCGGCCCTTGAAATTCAGATAACCGTCGACCCAGTCGCATTCGGCCTTTTTCCAGCCGGCGATCTGCGCGAAGGTGAAGATGCCAAGCTCGTGCAGCGTGCCCTCGATCTTCGGACCGACGCCGGAAATGAGCTTCAGGTCGTCAGGCGTCGCAGGCTTTTCGATGCCGGCCGGACGATCCTTGGAATCGAGCGACGGCTTTGCCGTTTCCGCAGCGCCGGAGGCTTCCTTTTCAACCGCCTTGACGTTGGCTTCAGCGGCCTTCGGCTCAGTCGCTGGGGTCTTCAACTTCGGATCGGTTTCCGGTGCATCCGTCTTCGGCTTGGCGGCGTTGGAGGGCGGAACCGGCGCGGTATCCGCCGGCGCTTCGGCCGGCTTGTCGAGATTGGAACGGTCCGGCTTGATCTCTTCCGTCAGCGTCGTCAGGCCGCCGACCGGAACCGACTGATGACGGTCGATCTGCGGGCCTGTCTTGACGCTGTCGCCCTTGCCTGCCTCGAAAGTGTCGATGATCTCTTCCAGGCGCTCGGGCGTCAGGTCCTCATAGGCATCCTTGAAGATGATGACCATGGGCGCGTTGACGCAGGCGCCCTGACATTCCACTTCTTCCCAGGAAAGCGTGCCGCTCTCATTGGTGTGCAGCGGATCGTGGTGGATCTTCTTGCGGCAGACATCCATCAGCGCTTCCGAACCGCGCAGCATGCAGGGCGTGGTGCCGCAGACCTGAACGTGGGCGCGCGTGCCAACCGGCTTCAGCTGGAACTGGGTATAGAAGGTCGCCACTTCCAGAACACGGATATAGGCCATGTCCAGCATGTCGGCGATTTTTTCGATGGCGGCGCGGGTAACCCAGCCGTCCTGCTCCTGCGCACGCATCAGCAGCGGGATGACCGCCGATTGCTGGCGTCCCTCGGGATATTTCAGAATCGTCTTTTCCGCCCATGCGGTGTTTTCCGCATTGAAGGCAAATGCCACGGGCTGGAACTGATCTTCGGCTAGTCGACGAACGGACATACTTCCTCACGCCTTTTCAGTTTAACGTCTCACAACGCGATCTCGCCACCGTGACGAATTCGCAGGCGTAAGCCGCCTTGTCTTTCTGCATGAACACGATGAACTTGCTGCCATTTGGAACCGAGGCCTTGATCTCGTATCCCGAAGACAGAAGCTGCGCGATGGTCGATGAGCCGCCGCTCGACAGCGATACGCCGGGTTCACCCGTCGCCGTCTGGGCGAGAACGGGCGCCGACATCGCAGCAAGAAAAGCCGGTATGGCCAGCGGCAGACGCATCAGCGGTCGACCTCCCCGAACACGATGTCGAGAGAGCCGAGCACGGCTGTAACGTCGGCAAGCTGATGGCCCTTGCACAGGAAATCCATCGCCTGCAGGTGCGCATAACCCGGAGCGCGGATCTTGCAGCGGTAGGGCTTGTTGGAACCGTCCGCGACCACATAGACGCCGAACTCGCCCTTCGGCGCTTCGACGGCGGCGTAAACTTCGCCGGCCGGCACGTGGTAACCTTCGGTGTAGAGCTTGAAGTGGTGGATCAGCGCTTCCATCGACCGCTTCATCTCGCCGCGCTTGGGCGGAACCACCTTGCCATCCAGCGAGGAGACCGGGCCGATGCGATGTTTGCCCGACAGAAGCTCGACGCACTGCTTCATGATCTTCACCGATTCGCGCATTTCCTGCATGCGGATCAGGTAACGGTCGTAGCAGTCGCCGTTCTTGCCGACGGGAATGTCGAATTCGAGATCGGAATAGCACTCGTAGGGCTGCGCACGGCGCAGATCCCAGGCAGCGCCCGAGCCGCGTACCATCACGCCCGTGAAACCCCAGGCGAAGGCGTCTTCAAGCGAGACGACGCCGATATCGACGTTACGCTGCTTGTAGATGCGGTTGTCGGTCAGAAGGCCCTCGATATTGTCGAGAACGGTGATGAAAGGATCGCACCACTTGCCGATATCATCGACCAGTTCCGGCGGCAGATCCTGATGCACGCCGCCCGGACGGACATAGGCCGAGTGCATGCGGGCGCCGCAGGCGCGCTCATAAAACACCATCAGCTTTTCGCGCTCTTCGAAGCCCCAGACCGGCGGCGTCATCGCGCCGACGTCCATGGCCTGCGTCGTCACGTTCATGATGTGCGACAGGATGCGGCCGATTTCCGAATAGAGAACGCGGATCAGCTGGCCGCGCATCGGGATTTCGAGGCCGAGCAGCTTTTCGACGGCGAGCGCGAAAGCGTGTTCCTGGTTCATCGGCGCGACATAGTCGAGACGGTCGAAATAGGGAACGGCCTGCAGATAGGTCTTGGTCTCGATCAGCTTTTCGGTGCCGCGATGCAGAAGACCGATATGCGGATCGACGCGCTCGACGATTTCGCCGTCCAGTTCCAGAACCAGACGCAGCACGCCGTGCGCGGACGGATGTTCCGGACCGAAGTTGATCGTGAAATTGCGGACGTTATGCTCAGTCATTCTAGTGCTCCGCCGAGGTGATCATGGCGATGAATTCGGGGCCGGTCATGTTCTGCGTGGTTTCAGCGAAAGAGTAGCTCGAAGGCTTCTCGTCCGTGAATATCTGCGACGCGAAACTGAAACTGGAAGGGTTGTCGAAAGCCTGCAACGAGACGGCAAAATGCTTGCCATCCTTGGAACGCCACATCAGCGTGCTGCCGCAGGTCTTGCAAAAGCAGCGCTCACCCCATTCCGACGAGGAATAGACGCCGAGGTTTTCCTCGTTCTCGATGGCGATATCAGCGCATTCGACAGCCATGAACGCACCGCCGGACCAGCGGCGGCACATGGAGCAATGGCAAACGCCGAATTCGCGGGCGCCGATGCCGGCCTTGAGGCCGACGGCGCCGCAAAGACATTGTCCATGCTCTGTCGCGGGGGCTTGGCTCATTGCTTGGCCTTTTCGTCGCCCGGGAGAACATATTCGGTTCCTTCCCAGGGGGAAAGAAAGTCGAAATTGCGGAATTCCTGTTTCAGCTCGACCGGTTCATAAAGAACCCGTTTCAGAACGTCATCGTAACGCACTTCCACAAAGCCGGTAACCGGAAAATCCTTGCGCAGCGGGTGGCCTTCGAAACCATAGTCGGTGAGAATGCGACGCAGGTCCTTATGGCCCTCGAACGGAATGCCATACATGTCCCAGGCTTCGCGCTCGAACCATTCAGCACCCATATAAACGGAGGTCGAAGACGGCACGCCCTCGTCTTCCGCCACCTGCAGCTTGACGCGCACGCGCAGGTTCTGGCGCGGCGACAGCAGGTGATAAACGACATCGAAGCGCTTTTCGCGCTGCGGCCAGTCGACACCGCAAATATCGATGATGTTGACGAAACCGCACTGCACGTCGTCACGCAGGAAGGTCAAAAGCGCAATCACGCTTTCAGGCGTCGTGTTCAGCGTCAGCTCGCCATAGGCGATATCCTCCGATACCACGAGGGAACCGCGCGCTTCCTTGACGTAAGCAGCAAGATCGTTGAGAGCTTCGCTCATTATCTATCCGTCCTTTGCCCTTAGCGCTCGATCGTACCGGTACGACGAATCTTCTTCTGCAGCAGAAGCACGCCGTAAAGCAGCGCCTCCGCCGTGGGGGGACAGCCCGGAACGTAGATATCCACCGGCACGACGCGGTCGCAGCCGCGCACCACGGCGTAGGAATAATGATAATACCCGCCGCCATTGGCGCAGGAACCCATGGAGATGACGTAACGCGGCTCCGGCATCTGGTCGTAGACCTTGCGCAAAGCGGGCGCCATCTTGTTGGTCAGCGTGCCGGCGACGATCATCACGTCCGACTGGCGCGGCGAGGCGCGCGGGGCGACACCGAAGCGCTCCATGTCATAACGCGGACCCGACGCCTGCATCAGGCCTTCGACGGCGCAGCAGGCAAGACCGAACTGCATCCACATCAGCGAGCCGGTGCGCGCCCAGGTGATCAGCTCGTCGGTGGAGGTGACGAGAAAGCCCTTGTCGGCCAGCTCGTCATTGATTTCCGTGAAGTAGGCGTCGTTGCTGCCGACCGGCTTGCCGGTCGCGGGATCGATGATGCCCTTTGGCTGCGGCGCAACGAGCGTGGTGTTGTTCTGGCTCATGCCCATTCCAGCGCTCCCTTCTTCCACTCATAGATAAAGCCGATGGTGAGGACGAGGAGGAACACCATCATCGACCAGAAACCGAACCAGCCCATCTCGCCGAAAGACACCGCCCAGGGAAACAGGAAGGCAACTTCCAGATCGAAGATGATGAACAGGATCGACACCAGGTAAAAACGGATATCGAACTTCATGCGGGCGTCATCGAAGGCATTGAAACCGCACTCGAAAGCCGAAAGCTTTTCCGGGTCCGGCGCCTTGTAGGCGACTGCGAAAGGCGCGATGAGAAGCGCCAGGCCGATGACGAGAGCGATACCGATGAAGATTGCGATCGGAATGTAGGAACTGAGGAGTTCAGTCATGGTCTCTTCCCTGCCCGGCCGGGTGCCGGACCTGCCTTTGCGACCGACAAGTCTCAAGGCGCACAAATATGTTGCAACGCCAAAGTGGTTAGCGCAGCCGCGCCCTCTCTGCAAGAGTTTAGGCTCCATTTCAAGACACCTGCCGCATTGATTGGCAACAATATTGCCGGAATTGACGCAAATTTGGGCCACAATTCCGACCTAAGCCCCTCAAATACAATAATAATCGATTGAACGACGCAACCGCAAAAAAGTCACACGAATTTTACGTCAAAAAGGCAGCGAAGTGACGGTTTTCGGAAACCGAAACTTGACTAAAAAAAGCAGGAAAAATTGCATCAAAAAAGGCTGGAATCACCTGCCGAAACAGCCGGTCGCAACGAGCGCGGATGACACGTCGATTTATTATTGAGGAGGTGTTTCAGGAGAGAAAATGGCGCGAGTGACGGGGCTCGAACCCGCGACCTCCGGCGTGACAGGCCGGCACTCTAACCGACTGAGCTACACCCGCGCACCACAGACATTCATCTGCGTCTTCCGAGGAACAGGATGGCGCGAGTGACGGGGCTCGAACCCGCGACCTCCGGCGTGACAGGCCGGCACTCTAACCGACTGAGCTACACCCGCATCTCCTGACGGCAGAACCCTCGGTCCGGCCGCTCGAACCAGCCTCGGCTGTTCGATGAGCGGCTAACTACGGCGTTCGTGCGGGGGTGTCAAGCAGCTTTCACGACAAAAGAATAAGCTTCTTCATTTTGATCGGGAAAAACCGCAGGCGCTGCGACCAACCCCAGGCCAAACACCCTGTTTTGCGGGCTTTTCCCAACGAAATCAAAAAACTTGTCCACAGCCGCAGGCATTGGCGCCGTGATTTTCGCAGGGCCGTCGCGGCGCGATCCCATCCTGCTTTCGACAAAAACCCCGCAGTTCCCGGCTTTTTCCCCGTCATCTCCCGCAAAGGGAAAAGCGGCCCGGAAAAAAAACAAAAAAACTTCACAAAAGCCCTTGCGGTTTTTTTCCGATCCGAATACATCACGGCCACCGACGCGGCGGACATGATCCGAGGCACGCGAAGGGCGATTAGCTCAGTTGGTAGAGCGCCTCGTTTACACCGAGGATGTCGGGAGTTCGAGTCTCTCATCGCCCACCATTCTCACCGCACTTCTTAATATGACTGTGTCTGAGCCGACGATAGTTCGGATATGTCGGTGATTGTTCCTGATTTTCCCCGCATTCTCAACCGCACCCCCTGCCCCGCATTCGCTTCTCAAGATGCAGCATCACGTCTGCGGGCAACCGGAATCGCTTTTCGGAGTGAAATCCATTCCAAATCGGCACGCCTGCCCCAGAGTCAAACATCGTCTGCCGATCGCTGTTCTAATCCGTAACATACCGAAAAATAAGCGGATTCAGACTTTTTAAAGAGATTTCAGGCATTGTTTCAGTACCGTTTCATGATGAACGGTTGAACTGATGGATGAAACCATGTCGATCGATGCGTTTGTAACACTCGCGCTTATTGCGCTGCCTGTTTATATTTTTTTTCGCTGGGTCCAGCAGGATTCGGAAAAGCAAGATACTCCCAAAAACAAGAATTCCATGGGGCGGTGACCTGTCACGGTCGTTGAAGCATTTTCCCCGGACAAACCCCTCTCCTGTCAGATACCGACGCCACACGGCCCGTTCAACGGCGGGTGCTGCGATGCCTCATGCAGGGCAGCCATCCGGGACGGTATCGCCTTCGCAACAAAAAGCCGGGCGATGCCCGGCTTTTCTCGTATGCGGCACCGTTCGGCGTGATCAGTTGATCGCCTTCAGATTGACGGTGAAGAACAGCGTCTCGCCCGAAGAATCGTCGACGCCGTCATTGTCGGTCACGGCATAGGCCGTTCCGGCCTTGTCGAAGGTGAAGCCTTCCAGCTTGTCCACCACGTAACCATTGGTCTGGGACTTGAGGTCGGCCAGGAAATCATGGGCTTCCTGCTTGGTCACCAGCGGCAGCTCGCCACCGATCTTGCCTGGCTTCAGGTCGGCGATCGCCACCCGGTAGAGCTTCTTGATCTTGGCCTTGTCGCCGATCTGGTTGTCACGCTCGACGATATAGACATGGTCGCCCTGGGCGGTGATTTCGGAAAGACCGACCCAGCCGGCTTCGGTCTTGTCGAGCGGGTAGCGCACGGCGCCCCATTCCTTCGATTTAGGATTATAGGAGACGAGCTTGACGAAGCCCTTCTCGTCCGTGCCCCATTCGCGCTGCACGGCCATCCACAGTGTCACATCATCGCCCTTGCCGATCAGGGTCACGCCTTCGAAACCGAAGCGCGTCTCGCCGGCCAGCAGTTCCTTCGGCAGCGCGATCTCAGCCTTGATCTCACCCTTGGCGTTGACGTTGTAGAGCGCATGCGGCACGAGCTTGGCGCTGTCGCCTTCCGAGGCCAGCCAGAAGCCGCCCTTGCCATCCAGCGTGATGCCTTCGATGTCGAGCTTCTGGGCAGCGATGCCGTCGCGCTTGATGCGCAGCACGCTGGTGATGACGGCGGGCTTCTTCGTGGCGTCGATGGTGAAGATCGACGGCTGGTTGCCGTAAACCGAGTCGGAAACGGCATAAAGAATGCCGGGCTTCTCGGCATCGCCAACCAGACCGGAAAGCGCACCCCAGCCGATCGGCGCACCGTCAACGGTGGCGGAAACAAGCTGCGGATAGGCCGGCTGGCCTTCGGCGCGCTCATAGAGCATGACATGCGAGCGGACACCGCCGTCCTCGACCAGATCGACCTCATTGGCCGTGGCGAGAAGATCACGCGACGGGATAGCGACCGCGCCTTCCGGCGAAACGCCCGAAGGCAGGAGCTGCGTCAGCTGCGGCTCCTTGCCGGTGTCCTTGTAGACAGCGACGACGGAGGCGCGCTCGGCAAGCACGAAGAAATATTTCTCCCCGCCGAATGTTGCCGCTTCCAGACCTTCCGGCTCGATGCCCTTGGCCTTGGAGCGCTTTTCGGGATAGTGGCCGATGGCCGCAACCGCATGCTCAAGCGAGGAACCGGATTCGTAGAGAAGCTTGCCGGTCTTGTCGAAGATGGTGAAGCCGCGCGAACCGCCCTGCCAGTCACCTTCATTGGCGATGACGATGCGGTCATTGTCCAGCCACTTGACGGCGTCCGGCTCGCGCTTGCGGCCTTCCTGCTTGTCGGTGAACTTCAGCTGGCCGTCGGTCTTGGTGTCGATGCCTTCGAGATCGACCTTGCCGGCGGAGAAATGCGTCTTCACCGTGCCGGTCTTGCCGTCGATGATAACGATATGGTTGTTTTCCTGCAGCGTCAGCGCGATTTCGCCATTGGCGTTGATCGAAACGAATTCCGGCTCCGGATCTTCCGGAGCGATTTCGGCAAGTCCGGTCAGCTCGATCTTCTTCAGCGTCGCGCAGTCGGCCACACCGTCCTTCAGACCAACCGTCACCAGATAGCCGGCCGGCATCTGCGGCAGGGCGCCTTCGTTCACCTCTTCGTCGCGCTCGTTCTCGATGGCGATGGCGGCAAAGGTCTTGTCCGGAGAGACGGCAACCGAATCGGGCTGGCCGCCGAGATCGCAGCTTGCCTCGATCTTCTTGGTGGCGATATCGACCGTTACCAGCTTGCCTGACGGCTTGACGAAGCTTTCAGAGGTGTTGACACCGGCGAGAACCTTGACGCCGGCAACGGCAACCGAGGTTGGCTCGCCTTCGAGCAGCAACGCGCCGCCGGCCTTCGGAGCCTTGGCATCGGTGATGTCGATGAAGCCGATGCCGCCAAGCGGGCTGTCGGAATAGATCAGCGTCTTGCCGTCTTCGCTGGCGGTGACGATTTCAGCCGACGTGACGGACTTGGCGTCCTTGTCCGCCGGCAGGTTCTTCGCCACCGGGAAAGAGGCGATGCGGTTGAAAACCGGCTCGGCAGCGGCCGGAAATGCCGCGGATGTCAGCAGCGCGGCGGTCAAAGCCATATGAGAAAATCGGAACGCCATTATAATCCCCCTTGGGTCCAGAAATACCCTTTGGCTTCTGCGTCAAAGACATGACAGAGGCATGACATTTCCTTGCCGGGAATCAAAAAGCCCGGCCTTGAAGGCCGGGCTTTCGTGTTTATGCGCACATTGCGGGGATCGAAACGCCGTGTGTCCGGATGGAAGCTACACAGGCGCGTATCGGCCCTTTCAATCCACACCGTCCGGGCTGAGAAATCCGGCCATCCGAAAAAGGCTCGAATGGCCTGACAGTCCTTGTGCCTGCCGATGGTGTCAGCGCGTCAAAACATGCTTCCTCGTGAACCTGAAAAGCCGTCCGCCCGCCGCCGGGCGTCACGGCCTTCCGGAAACCTTACGAGTTGACGGCGTCCTTCAGGCCCTTGCCTGCGGAGAACTTCGGCACGTTGCGAGCCGGGATATCGACTTCAGCACCCGTGGAAGGGTTACGGCCCTTGGAGGCTTCACGACGGCTGACGGAGAAGCTGCCGAAGCCGGCGAGGCGGATGTCGCCACCGTTCTTCAGTTCGCTCTGTACGGTTTCGAATACGGCATCAACAGCGGAAGCAGCATCTGCCTTCGTGAGACCAGCCTTTTCGGCAACAGCAGAGACGAGCTCGTTCTTGTTCATGTTTCCACCCCTTTCAATGGTTTGAAACGACTCAAATTAAGCCGGCGCAGAATACGTTCGCATCCGCGCGCAGCAACTCAAAAGCGCTGGAATCGCCTGAAAAACAAGGGGTCTGAGATTTTTTTCACAAAAAAGGCCGACATTTCTGCCGGCCTTTCCCAAAATCGTGCCAATTTGGCATCACTTGCGCGGGTTCATATCCCGCATGCGGCCCATGGCGCCTAACACATTGATTCTATGCATCAGGCTTTGCGGAAACCGATTCCGTCCCCGCACCGATGTGGCGATCAATGCGCGATGGTCTGGCTGCCGTCATCGACACCTTCGACCGTGGCGATCACCGGCGTCTCGATGCTGCCATCCCACTCGATGGGTTCCGGCTTGCGGATGAGGGCGTGTTCGATCACCTCTCCCATGCGCGAAACCGGGATGATCTCCATCTCGTTCTTCACATTGTCCGGAATCTCCGCCAAGTCCTTGGCGTTTTCTTCCGGGATCAGCACCTTCCTGATGCCGCCGCGCAGAGCCGCAAGCAGCTTTTCCTTCAGGCCGCCGATCGGCAGCACGCGACCACGCAGGGTGATCTCGCCGGTCATCGCCACATCCTTGGAGACCGGAATGCCGGTCATGATCGAGACGATGGCGGTGGCCATGGCAACGCCGGCGGACGGTCCGTCCTTCGGGGTAGCACCTTCCGGAACGTGGACGTGGATGTCGCTCTTGTCGAAGCGCGGCGGTTCGATGCCGAAGTCCACGGCGCGCGAACGGACGTAAGATGCCGCCGCCGAAATGGATTCCTTCATCACTTCCTTGAGGTTGCCGGTGACCGTCATGCGGCCCTTGCCCGGCATCATCACGCCTTCGATGGTGAGCAGCTCACCGCCGACTTCCGTCCAGGCGAGACCCGTGACGACGCCCACCTGGTCCTCGCGTTCGGCCTCGCCATGGCGGAACCGCGGAACGCCCAGATAATCCGGCACGTTGGCAGCGGTGACTTCCACGGACTTGACCTTGCCCTTGATGATCTCGGTGACAGCCTTGCGCGCCAGCTTCATCAGCTCGCGTTCGAAGCTGCGCACGCCCGCCTCGCGGGTGTATTGCTGGATCACCACCATCAGGGCCTCGTCGGTGACCGAGAACTCTTCCGGACGCAGGGCATGTTCCTTGATCGCCTTGGGCAACAGGTGACGCTTGGCGATTTCGCGCTTTTCGTCTTCCGTGTAACCGGCGATGCGGATCACTTCCATGCGGTCCATCAACGGACCCGGAATGTTCAGCGTGTTGGCCGTGGTCACGAACATCACGTCGGACAGGTCGTATTCCACTTCAAGATAATGGTCCATGAAGGTGGAGTTCTGTTCCGGATCGAGCACCTCGAGCAGCGCCGAAGACGGGTCGCCACGGAAATCCATGCCCATCTTGTCGATTTCGTCGAGCAGGAAGAGCGGGTTCGCCTTCTTGGCCTTCTTCATCGACTGCACGATCTTGCCCGGCATGGAGCCGATATAGGTGCGGCGGTGACCGCGGATTTCCGCCTCGTCACGCACGCCGCCCAGCGCCATGCGGACATATTCGCGGCCGGTCGCCTTGGCGATCGACTTGGCGAGCGAGGTCTTGCCGACGCCGGGCGGGCCGACGAGGCACAGGATGGGTCCACGGATCTTGGTTGCGCGCGCCTGTACCGCCAGGTACTCGACGATGCGTTCCTTGACCTTGTCCAGACCGAAATGATCCTGATCGAGGATTTTTTCGGCGGCGTTGAGATCGGTCTTGATCTTCGACTTCTTGCCCCAGGGCAGGCCCAGCAGCCAGTCCAGATAGTTGCGCACGACGGTCGCTTCCGCGGACATCGGGCTCATCTGGCGAAGCTTCTTCATTTCCGCTTCGGCCTTTTCCTTGGCCTCCTTGGAAAGCTTGGTCTTGGCGATGCGCTCTTCCAGCTCGGCCATCTCGTCGCGGCCGTCCTCGCCGTCGCCGAGTTCCTTCTGGATCGCCTTCATCTGCTCGTTCAGGTAATATTCGCGCTGGGTCTTCTCCATCTGGCGCTTGACGCGCGAGCGGATGCGCTTTTCGACCTGGAGCACGGAAATTTCGCCTTCCATGAAGCCGAGCGCCTTTTCAAGCCGCTGCTTGACGCTGACGGTTTCCAGCATTTCCTGCTTTTCGGTGATCTTGATCGACAGGTGCGAAGCGACCGTGTCGGCCAGCTTCGAATAATCGTCGATCTGGCCGGCAGCGCCGACAACCTCGGGCGAAATCTTCTTGTTGAGCTTCACATAGCTCTCGAATTCCGACACGACCGAACGCGACAGCGCCTCGATCTCGACCGGATCTTCGGCGGGTTCCTGCAGCGGCGTCGCAGAGGCTTCGTAGAAATCCTCGCGGCCGGTATAGCTGTCGATCTGCGCACGGCCCTTGCCCTCCACCAGCACCTTCACGGTGCCGTCGGGAAGCTTCAGAAGCTGCAGCACATTGGCGACCGTGCCGACCTTGTGGATGGCTTCCGGCGCCGGATCATCGTCGCTGGCGTTGATCTGGGTGACAAGCATGATCTGCTTGTCCGAGCCCATGACTTCCTCGAGCGCGCGGATGGATTTTTCCCGCCCGACGAACAGGGGAACGATCATATGCGGGAAAACGACAATGTCGCGCAGGGGAAGCACCGGATAGGTGCCGCCAGATGCCGCAGACGTGATGTTCGTCATATCATTTCCTTTCCATGGTCCCTTTCGGGACACTTTGCCGGGTGAGCTTGGGGCATCCGGCACATTCATTTCTCGAGACTGAAAGTGGAGTTTCAAAACACCGATTTCAAGTCGCCGGAACAGACGGTCCCGCGATGCGGCAAGACCGTGAAATTCAACAAAACCCAGCGCCGGCTAGTACTCCCGACATTTCCGGTTATCCCGAAGGACATGGGAACCGGGTCGCCGACGGGAATTCACATTTCCGTCATATCGCGCTGCAAATCAGTTGTAAGACTTTATCAGCAAAGCGCAATCCGCTCCAAACGCAAAATCGGGCTTCACCAAGTTCGGCGCAAGTTTCATGCCCCGCAGACAATGAAAAGGCCCGCACGGATGCGGGCCTTGTGACATCATCAAAGTATTAGGCCAGCCGGTCACGCCGAAACGTTGGTCTTTTCTTCCTGACGGTCCGCATAGATGTAGAGCGGACGCGCAAGGCCGCTGACGACCTCGTCGGAAATGACCACTTCGCGCACGCCTTCCAGCGTCGGCAGTTCAAACATGGTGTCGAGCAGGATCTTCTCCATGATCGAGCGCAGACCACGGGCGCCGGTCCTGCGGGTGATCGCCTTGCGGGCGATTTCGCGCAGCGCATCCTCGTGGAAGGTCAGTTCCACATCTTCCATCTCGAACAGGCGCTGATACTGCTTGACGAGCGCGTTCTTCGGCTCGGACAGGATCTGGATCAGCGCATCCTCATCAAGGTCTTCCAGCGTTGCGAGAACGGGCAGACGGCCGATGAATTCCGGGATGAGGCCGAATTTCACCAGATCTTCCGGCTCCAGCTCGCGCAGCACTTCGCCCACACGACGATCGTCTTCCGCCTTGACGGTCGCACCGAAGCCGATCGAGGTCTTTTCACCACGGGCCGAGATGATCTTGTCGAGGCCGGCAAAGGCGCCGCCGCAGATGAACAGGATGTTGGTCGTATCCACCTGCAGGAACTCCTGCTGCGGATGCTTGCGGCCGCCCTGCGGCGGAACGGAAGCGACCGTGCCTTCCATGATCTTCAGAAGCGCCTGCTGGACGCCCTCGCCCGACACGTCGCGCGTGATGGACGGGTTGTCGGACTTGCGGGAAATCTTGTCGACCTCGTCGATATAGACGATGCCGCGCTGGGCGCGCTCGACATTGTAATCCGCAGCCTGAAGCAGCTTCAGGATGATGTTTTCCACGTCCTCACCGACATAACCGGCTTCGGTCAGCGTCGTTGCATCCGCCATGGTGAAGGGAACGTCGATGATGCGGGCGAGCGTCTGGGCAAGATAGGTCTTGCCGCAGCCCGTCGGACCGACGAGCATGATGTTCGATTTCGCCAGCTCGACATCGCCGTTCTTGGAGGCGTGCGCGAGGCGCTTGTAGTGGTTGTGAACGGCCACCGACAGAATCTTCTTTGCCTGCTTCTGACCGATGACATATTCGTCGAGGATCTTGATGATATCCTGCGGGGTGGGAACACCCTCGCGCGACTTCACCATCGACGTCTTGTTCTCCTCGCGGATGATGTCCATGCACAATTCGACGCATTCATCGCAGATGAATACCGTCGGTCCGGCAATGAGTTTCCGGACTTCGTGCTGGCTCTTGCCGCAGAATGAACAATAGAGTGTATTCTTAGAGTCGCCGCCGTTGCTGCCGCTGACTTTGCTCATATCTCTTTCCTTCCAGCACGCCGCAGGTCCGCCAAACGGATCGCGGTCAACTTACCGCCCGCAGATACGGCCCGCCTTGGGGTGCATTGCCGTATCCGCCTCGTTTCCCGGGGTACTAGCCGTATCAGATACAGGAGCTGACAACCGGCTGCAACGAATTCCCCATCAAACCAAAGGCCGCGTCATAAAAATTCAACATAGCCTTTATATATACTAATATCGCTTTCTGCTGCGGTTGAAAGCCCCGAAATTACTTTTGCGGGGTCAAACAAACGTCAGAAAGCGGCGCGCCTCAATTCGCGGCGGCGCCCTCGATTTCCTGGCGCGAGGTCAGGATCTTGTCGATCACGCCCCAGTCCTTCGCCTCGTCTGCATCCATGAAGTGGTCGCGATCAAGGGTTTTTTCAACCTCTTCGAGCGTGCGGCCCGTGTGCTTCACGTAGACTTCATTGAGGCGGCGCTTCATCTTGATGATGTCGCGGGCATGGCGCTCGATATCCGACGCCTGCCCCTGGAAACCGCCGGACGGCTGGTGCACCATGATGCGGGCGTTCGGGGTGGCGAAACGCATTCCCTTTTCGCCGGCGGCCAGAAGCAGCGAGCCCATGGATGCGGCCTGGCCGACGCAAAGCGTCGAGACAGCGGGGCGGATGAACTGCATCGTATCGTAGATCGCCATGCCGGCGGTCACGACGCCGCCCGGCGAATTGATATAGAGCGCGATTTCCTTCTTCGGATTTTCAGCCTCGAGGAAAAGCAGCTGCGCGCAGACGAGCGAGGCCATCTGGTCTTCCACCGGACCGGTGAGGAAAATGATGCGTTCCTTGAGAAGACGGGAAAATATGTCGTAGGAGCGTTCGCCGCGATTGGTCTGCTCAACGACCATCGGCACCAGAGCCATGGCGGTATCAACTGGATTTTTCATGTCCGTCCTTTGTCAAACTCTGCCCTTCGCGAAAAACGCTCCGGAATCACTTCTAACCTTCATTCTCCCTACATAGAGTGTCCCTGCCCCGTACTTCAAGACACGAAGCCGCATATCCTTAACGGCTCAACAGCGATTGCAGGCCCTTGCCGCCCCGTTCGGGGGCGTTCTTAAACCGGGCGGCGGGTCCCGGGCTGCATCCGGTCACCGGCATCATTTTTCATGGAAACCGTCCGCAAGTGCAAAAACGCCGGTTCATGCACAGATATAACTTCTCACCGGCAAGAACTCGTTAGGGATTTACTGCTGATACTGTGCGGCGAATTTCCGGTTCCCGTCAGGGAACGGGCGCCTCGTTCGGGCGACATGGCATCTCAACAATTCCCGCGGGCATTGCGCACATCGTGCCGCAGACCCCGCTTTTACGGCATGATAGCGCAGATAGGATTTTGCAATGCTGGATGCAAAGACGGGCATGCTGCTTTGGGCGTCGGAAACGCTCACCCTCGCCGCCCTTTTGGGGACGCTGTGGCTACACCGCCCTTCCCGCCGGCACAATCTCTATTTCGCCGCCGGTTTCGTCGCCACGGGCGTCGGAACGGTGATGGTGGCGCTGCGCGGCGACATTCCCGCCTTCCTGTCGATCGAGGTCGGCAACACGCTTGCGCTTTCCGCCTTCGGCTTCTGGCTGGCCGGCCTCCTGTCCTTCGAGCAACGCAGGCTCGGCGGCTGGATCGCCATACCGGCGCTTCTGTGGGTGGCGGGCATGTTCATCGCGCCTGTCCGGGAAAGCATGGCCTCGCGCATCCTGCTTTATCACGGCTGCGCGGCGGTCGGTTATGTGATGCTGGCCAGCGTTGTCCTGGCGAACGGAAGGCGGGCTTCGCTCAGCCGCAAGGCCCTTGCCGTCACCTTCGTTTTGCAGGCGCTTTTCGGCGCCGTTGTCGCCTTTGTCGTCATCCCTAGCGACATGACGTCTCCGAAGGCCATCGCGCTGACCTCGCCGCTTGCCTTTTCGGGCATTCTCGGCTTCACGATCATCATCATGATCAGCGCCAGGATCATCATGGACGACAGCGAAAAACGTCTCCAGCGGCTCGCCATGACCGACCATCTCACCGGCGTTCTGAACCGGCGCGGCCTTCTCGAAGAGTTCGAGCATGTCAAAAAACGGTCGCCGGCCTCCAGCCGCTATGTGGCGCTGGTGCTGTTCGATATCGATCATTTCAAGAAGATCAACGACAAATACGGCCATCAGTCGGGCGATGCGGTACTGGTGCATTTCTGCAATCTCGCGCAGAAGGCGATCGGCGACCGCGGGCTTTTCGTCAGGATGGGCGGCGAAGAATTCGCGCTGGTGGCCGAAGTTGAAAGCCCTTCCAGCACGGTGGCGCTGGCGGAGGCTATCCGCGGCAATCTGCGGCTTTCGAAGATCACCGCGCGCGGCGAACCCATCGAGGTCACCACCAGCGTCGGCATATCCGAAGCGATGATCAAGGATGCGGACCTCAACACGATGATGACGGAAGCCGACCGGGCGCTTTATGCGGCAAAGAAGGCTGGGCGCAACCGGACCGTCATCCACGTCAATTCGGCAAATGTCGTCGTGCCGGCCCCGGACCGGGACGAAAATCCGATGGACAACAATGCCGACCGGCAGGTTGCGGCGCTGAACCGGATCTCCGCCATCGCCTGCCGGTGATGCTGCAACCATGCGGCGACAGACGGAAAAACACGCGCAAAGGTCTTTTCCCGCCCTTCCCAAAGCACCATGCGCGGAATAGACGTTAGGCATGACAGCGACATTTCCTTTCCTGAAAATCGATCCCGCCACACGCCGTGTCTCGTTGAACGCCCGCGATCCGGCCTTTTACAACGATCCGAACCCGGTCTATGCCGCCCTGCACGCGCAATGTCCCACCTTCTACTGGGAAGAGCAGCGGCAATGGTTCTTCACGGGCTACGACCATGTCAGCGCGCTTCTGCGCGACCGCCGTTTCGGACGGCAGATCCTGCATGAGGAAATCGGCCTGGCCGAGCCGCTGGAACATGTGAAGCATTTCGACGCCGCCGAACAGCATTCGCTGCTGGAGCTCGAGCCGCCGGAGCACACGCGGCTGCGCACGCTGATCAACCGCGCCTTCGTGTCGCGGCATGTCGACAAGATGAAGCCGGAAATCGAGGAGCTCGCCAACCGCCTGATCGACGCCTTCCAAGCGGATGGCGAAACCGAACTGCTGTCCTCCTATGCCGACGTCATTCCCGTGACGATGATCGCCCGCATGATCGGCATTCCCGAGGAGATGGGGCCGCAGCTGCTTAAATGGTCCCATGCCTATGTCGGCATGTACATGTTCAAGCGCACGCCCGAGGACGAGCTTCTGGCCGACAAGGCTGCACAGGAATTTTCAGACTATGTGCGCAGCGTGATCGCCGAGCGACGGGCCGAGCCGAAGGACGATCTGCTGAGCCACATGATCCATACGGAGCACAAGGGCCAGTACCTGACCGACGACGAGCTTGTCTCCACCACCATCGTGCTGTTGAACGCCGGTCACGAAGCGACGGTGCACCAGATCGGGAATTCCGTGCGCATCATTCTGGAAAGCGATATCGCTCCCGAGGCCCTCTTCCGTGACGAGACGGCCACCGAACGCACGGTCGAGGAGACGCTGCGCATCTGCGCGCCGGTGCACATCTTCCAGCGCTGGGTTCTGGAACCGGTCGAGATCGACGGCGTCGGGTTCAAGCGTGGCGACAAAGTCAGCCTCATCCTGGCCGCCGCCAATCTCGATCCGGCGAAATTTTCCGATCCTCTGGCCTTTCAGCCGGACCGGAACGAAGGCGTCAACGTTTCCTTCGGCGCGGGCATCCATTTCTGCATCGGCGCGCCGCTTGCGAGACTGGAACTCAACCTCGCACTGCCCCTGCTTTTCAAACGCCTGCCGGGCCTGAAGATTGCCGAAGCGCCCAAGGTGAAGGACGTCTATCACTTCCATGGTCTGGAGCGGCTCGATCTGGCGTGGTAATGTAGTTCTCATATTTCGCAATACGCTAAGTATCTTGGTCCAACAATCTTGAGGCAAATGTTTTGGCAGCGAAATCGAGGAAGAAAACGGATATGGTACCGCCCGCTTTGCCAGTTTTTTCCGAACTGGAGGCAAAGCTTGAGAGATTGTCGCGTGAACTGGATGCAATAGGTCATTCACAAGACGCGGTGCGGGTTGTCTCGCCTCCAGGACAGCGGCGTACTCCGGGTCGCTACAAGGGTATGCTCGTTGTGGGGCCTGAATTTTTCGAACCGTTGACGGAAGACGAACTCAAAGAATTCGTGCCGGAATGAAATATTTGTTGGATACTCATGCCTTGCTTTGGTGGCTGAGTGATCATGAGCAACTTTCTTTGCATGCCCGTGAAATAATCGGTGACCCGGAAAATGATATCTACGTCAGCGCGGCCTCCGCATGGGAAATCGCGACAAAATTTGCGCGTGGCCGTTTACCAGACGCATCTGTGATCCTTCCTGATTTCTCAGGTGTGATCGCACAGGAACGGTTTATTGAGCTGCCGATCAACAGCGCCCATATGGTTCGCAGCGCCATGCTGCCGGGCCTACACCGCGATCCATTCGACAGGATCCTCGCAGCGCAATCGATTCTGGAAAACATGGCCCTGATATCGATCGACGAAAAAATTGCGCCGCTTGGCGTCATGACTCGCTGGTAGGGCACCCTCAAAGCCGGATGACGTAATCCTTCCGCGTGGTTTCCACGACTTCCCACGTTCCCGTGAATCCGGGGCGCAGCACCACCCGGTCACCCGGCCTCAGATCGCGCGGCGTGCCGCCGTCTTCCGTCAGGATGGAATGGCCTTCGAGAATGCTGAAATACTCCCACTCATCATAGACCACCCGCCATTTGCCGGGCGTGGACTGCCAGATGCCGGCATAGATGCCGCCGGGAGCCTCCTCGAGATTCCATGTCGTGAATCTGGGATCGCCGGATATCAGCCGCTCCGGCGCAGGCGCGCCATGCTCCACTCCGGTGACATCATCAAAAGACAGAAAATTCGCCATGGTATCCCAGTCCGTAAAAGGTGGTTGGTAGCACAGCTTTGCTCGATTGCGAGCGCGTCGTCAAACATCTTCAACTCAAGCAACAACTTGAAATTGACTGTCCAGCCAGCAAGGATGAAGACTTGCGTGCCTCATCAGAAAAGATGCGACTTACTCGATCTTCGTCCAGCCAAAAACCAGCCACTTGTATCTCGACGTCTCGTCGGGTTCGGCGGTGTAGGTCATCTGCATGTCGCCCTCCTTCGCATAGATATCGAGCCGGGGCGCCGTGTCGAGCTGGAGCCAGAGCGAACTCTTGTCGAACGACCACGTGCCGCACCAGACGCATGAGGCAGAAGACGGATCGCCGGCCTGGTGGAAATTGTAACGTCCGTCAGCCGTAATCTCCAGATAATCAAAGGCGGAGTAAAAAGTCGTCACCGTTTCCTGGAACAGTGTCGCATCCGCTTCCTGCTGGGCTGTCGGCTCGGTTTTCATATCGCGCGGCGGACGGCTGGTCGCGCCGGTGAGCTTCCATTTTCCGATAAAATCCTGCTGCGTGGGGAAATATTCCGCCTCGGCCTGCGCCTTCGGCAGCGGAACAACACCCGGTATATCGGCCATGACCGCAATTCCGAATGCAAGGAAAAGGCTGACAATTCGAAGCAGTCCGGTTCGGTTTTCCATATGGCACGTCTTTCGTGATGGGGGCGTAGGCCCTCTGTCTTAGGCGGATTCGCCGCTGGAAGCGACGGTGCGCAACCTCAATTTCCCGCCGATTTCGCAAGCGCGATGAACAGAAAGAGCACGGCCAGGAACTCGATTGGAAGCCGCCAGCGGCTCAATCGCACCCATTTCGTCGCAGCTTTCGAGGCTGTCGCAGCGTCACCCGCCCGTCCCGTCTCAAACCGGATCGCCATGGGGATGAAATAGGTAAAGGACCAGATTCGTGCCGCGAGATGCGCCGCGAGTGCCAGCCATATCCAGATCCGAATGCCGGGCTGCGCCCATGTCAGCCAGACAGCCAGAAGCAAAGCCACCTCGAACAACCCGTGAGCCGGACCCCAGAAGAGCTTTCGGTTGATCCCGCCCCGCCCCGGCTGGATCAGCTTCGGCCGCGAAGGCCAGAGCGGGTCGACAAGAAGGGTCTCGTAAATGCCGCCGCCCAGCCCGATGGCGCCAAGACTACCGGCAATCAAGATCGCATGGAAAACCAACGGTTCGAACATCGTCGCCACTTACCTTTCCGCAAGCCGTGCAGCGCGGATTTTCCTTTTTTTCGACGCCATAGGCCCGATCGGTGAACTTACCGCTGGCGTAACCTCGCCCGGCATATTATCTTGATAACCAATATTTCTTAATTATTGAGATACTTTAATGTCAAGAGACATCTGCAACAGGCGATTGACAGAACTGCTGCGACAGGCCAGTGCGCAGTCCCTGCTCATCAGCCAGGCCATCGCGGCAAAGGCACGCTTGAACACCACCGATCTGGAGTGCCTGGATATCCTTCAGATGCAGGGCCAAGCCAGTGCCGGCGAACTTGCGAAAGCGACCGGCCTCACGACCGGGGCGGTGACTGCGCTGCTGGATCGACTGGAAAAGGCCGGCTTCATAAAACGCCTGCCCGACCCCGCCGATCGCCGGCGCGTGCTGGCGACGCCAGATCCTGAAAAAATACACGGGCTGTTTCAGATATACGCGCCGCTTCAGGAAAAGATGGAGGCGCTTTATGGAGACTATGACGAGAGGCAACTCGAAATCATCATCGACTTCATGGAGAAATCCTGCGCCGTTTCAAAGGAGTTCATCCAGGCTCTCCAGAAGACGTAGGCTGCACGCAGGCGGGCCGCCGAAAACACCCTTTTCCGGGCGTTTCGGCGGCCGCGCGATCATGACATGAGGCCGATGAGCAGCGTTCACACGCGCATAAAACGCGCGCGACGAAACCTTTCAGACATTGGCAAGCGATTGTTCAAGATCGGCGATGATGTCCTTGACGTCCTCGATGCCGATCGACAGGCGCACCACATCCGGCCCGGCGCCGGCCGCGGTCTGCTGTTCCGGCGTCAGCTGCGCATGGGTGGTGGAGGCCGGGTGGATGACGAGCGAGCGGGTGTCGCCGATATTGGCGAGATGAGAGAAGAGCTGCAGCCCCTCTACCAGCGCCTTGCCGGCGGCATAACCGCCTTTGACGCCGAAGGTGAAGACCGAACCTGCGCCCTTCGGCGAATAACGCTGTTGAAGGGCGTGGTTGTCGCTGTCATCAAGGCCCGCATAATGCACCCAGCCGACCTTGGGATGCGCCTTCAGCCACTGGGCGACGGCGAGCGCGTTGTCGGAGTGGCGCTGAACGCGCAGTGGCAGTGTCTCTATGCCGGTGAGGATGAGGAAGGCGTTGAAGGGCGAGATCGCCGGGCCGAGATCACGCAAGCCAAGCACGCGGCAGGCGATGGCGAAGGCGAAATTGCCGAAGGTCTGGTGCAGCACGACGCCGGAATATTCCGGCCGCGGCTGCGACAGCGCCGGATATCGGCCAGTCGCCGACCAGTCGAAGGTACCGCCGTCGACGATGATGCCGCCCATGGAATTGCCGTGGCCGCCGAGGAATTTCGTCAGTGAGTGCAGAACGATGTCCGCGCCGTGTTCCAGCGGCCGCAACAGATAGGGGCTGGCCATGGTATTGTCGACGATGAGCGGCAGGCCGTGGCGATGGGCGACATCGGCAATGGCTGCGATATCGACAAAGGTGCCGCCGGGATTGGCGAGGCTTTCGATGAAGACGGCGCGCGTACGGTCATCGATCTGCGCCTCGAAACTTTCCGGGTCGGTGGCATCGGCCCAGCGCACCTGCCAGTCGAAGCCCTTGAAGGCGTGGCCGAACTGGTTGATCGAGCCGCCATAAAGCTGGCGGGCGGCGACGAAATTGTCACCGGGCTGCAGCAGCGTATGAAAGACCAGCAATTGCGCCGCATGACCGGAAGCGACGGCGAGCGCCGCCGTGCCGCCTTCAAGCGCCGCCACCCGCTCCTCCAGCACTGCCTGGGTGGGATTCATGATGCGGGTATAGATATTGCCGAACTCTTTTAGCCCGAACAAGGCGGCGGCGTGATCGGCATCGCGGAACGCATAGGCCGTCGTCTGATAAATTGGCGTCGCGCGCGCGCCCGTGGTCGGATCAGGCTGCGCGCCCGCGTGAATGGCCAGCGTCGAAAATCCGGGATTGCTGCTCGGCATCATGTTTCCTCCAATGGAATTTTGAAGGGATCATAATGCCTTGGCGCCAAATGATAAGTCCAATCCGTACCAACTATCGCGCAATATTGAGACGCGGATACTCAATTGCGGGGCACCGGTCCATCACCACGTCCATACCGTAGGCTTCCGCCTTGGCGGCGGCATTGTCATCGCGGACGGAAAGCTGACCCCAGATCACCCTTGGCCTCTCAGGCAGCGAAATCGCCTCTTCGACGATAGCCGACAAATATTCCGGCGCGCGGAAAACATCGATCATGTCCACCGCCTCGGGGATATCGGCGAGCCTCGCATAGACCTTCTGCCCCAATATCTCCTTGCCCGCCTGGCCGGGATTGACCGGAAACACCCGGTAGCCCTTCGACAATAAGAACCGCATGACGCCATGGCTTGGCCGATCCGGGTTGGGAGAGGCGCCAAGCAGGGCGATGGTCCTGACATTGGTGAGGATTTTTCTGAGATAATCCGGTTCGTAAGTATCATGCTGCATGTCAACTTGTCCCTTTGGCGCACCACGCCGTTTGAGAGACGCCGGCAGACGCTCCCCGTGAAAGACCGGCGCGAGCATCGCGTTTCCTGCATAAATCCGCGGACGCATCTGCACATCGCCATCCCTTGCCCTCATTGTCATTTAGGAAGCGTCATCACGCTCTTGAACCCCCTGCCAGCCTTGAAAAATCATGCCGGCGGCGGTGCCATCGCCTGATCAGCGCCTTTTCATCCACGCAAAATGATTTCACGAAAATAGCCTGTGCACGGCTGAATTGAGTATTTTCATCCAGTTTTCAAAATGACCCATCTGCACCGGAAAGCCGGCCAAATCAACATTAGCGTGCATTTTATGCGCCCTTCGTCTCCTGTTTGTTTTCATTCCGTTCACCGATTAATTAGCTATATCTAATTTTCAAAAAGTTATTGCGCAAACCAATCCATCTGTAAAATCTGTAACGTTACAGTTGGTTATTTTACATATCAGTGAAATTTATTTTCATAATAATGAAAGGACTCCGCATCATGCGCAATACAATTTTCCGCAGCGACGGAAACGGGAACCAAGCGTGAATATCCGGTGAAACGGCGGCATTTTTTGACGACTTCCCTGCTGCGGCGACGCCAAAAGCCGTGCATCCCACAGCGGCACGCAGGCTTCCCGGATGAAATCGTGAGCAAAGCGGCATAGATCCTTGAAGCAGGATGCCTCACGACATGCATAAAGCCAGAATTTAACGCGCGTCATCTTCGCCGTAATCGCGGAATCGCCGAGGGGACAGCGAATGACGACAACGCCCACGGGTCTCCATTGAAAATGGATTCCGGTTTGCAATCCGATGCTATAGGCTCGCCAGATTAGCCTGCGAGCGAGTCTCTATTGTGACAATCGACATTCTTCTTCTGGTCCTTCTGGGTGCGATCCTGCATGCCGGATGGAATGCGCTGGTCAAATCCGGATCCGACAAGTCGTTGGATGCCTCGCTGATCGCGGCGGGCGCCGCAGCCTGCTCCTTGCCGTTTCTGCCCTTCCTGCCGATGCCCGCTCCGGTCGCCCTTCCTTTTCTGATTGCCTCGGCCGTGCTGCAATTCGCCTATTTCCGCCTTGTCGCCGCCGCCTACACGATCGGCGATATCGGCCTTGTCTATCCGGTGATGCGTGGCGTGGCGCCGCTCATCGTCGCGGCCACAAGCAGCCTTTTCCTGAGCGAGGTTCTAAGCCCGCTCGCGCTGGCCGGCATCGTCGTCATTTCCGGCGGCATCCTGACGCTCGCCTTCGAGGCGCGCCGCGGCGGCGGAAAGGCGATCCTGATCGCCCTTCTCAACGCCTTCGTCATCGCCTCCTACACCTTTGTGGACGGCGTCGGCGCCAGGCTTTCGGGCAATGCCATCTCCTATACGCTGTGGATGTCGCTGCTGCCGCCCGTGCTGCTTTTCGGCTTCGCCTTTTACCAGCGCGGCGTCAGCCCCGTCATACGGCATGTACGCCGCAACTGGTGGCGGGGACTGGTCGGCGGCGGCGGCTCCATTCTCTCCTACGGCCTGGCGCTCTACGCCATGACCAAGGCCCCCGTCGCCGTCGTCGCAGCGCTGCGGGAAACCTCCATTCTGTTTGCGCTGGTGATCTCCGTGGTGATCCTCAAGGAACGCGCCAGCCCCTGGCGCTATCTCGCCGGCGGCATCATCGCAGCCGGCGTTCTGGTGATGCGACTGGGGTAAAACTGGCCAGCCGCATGGGGTAAAATAATACCACATAAATAACCACTTGTTTTTACTGCGTTATTTTTGCAGCCTGCCAAAACGGTCATATTGACGCCTTCGCTCGCGCACCGTATAAGCGCCCCAGATCGGATTCCAGCCGGAAGAGGGTCATTTGCGGTTGCCTTCGCGGCAACCAAACCAAGCAACAAGAAACGCCCGTATGCTCTTTCAAACAGGAGGATGACGGGTCCACATTAGAAAGTGAAACCAATGTCTACTTTCGTTCAGAAGCCCGCTGAGGTGGAGAAGAAGTGGGTCATCATCGACGCCGAAGGCCTCGTTGTTGGTCGCCTCGCCACCATCGTTGCAACCCGCCTGCGCGGCAAGCACAAGGCTACCTACACCCCCCACGTCGATGATGGCGACAACGTCATCGTCATCAACGCGGAAAAGGTCGCCTTCACCGGCAAGAAGTATTCCGACAAGAAGTACTACTGGCACACCGGTCACCCGGGTGGCATCAAGGAGCGTACGGCTCGCCAGATCATCGAGGGCCGCTTCCCGGAGCGCGTCGTTGAAAAGGCCGTCGAGCGCATGATCCCGCGCGGCCCGCTCGGCCGTCGCCAGATGAAGAACCTGCGCGTTTACGCCGGTTCCAACCACCCGCACGAAGCACAGCAGCCGGTCGCCCTCGACGTCGCCGCGCTCAACAAGAAGAACGTAAGGAGCGCCTGATAATGGCCGATCTTTCCTCTCTGAAAGACCTCGCCCCGGCTTCGGAAGCTTCGGCTCCCGTGCATGTCCGCAAGGTTGACACCCTCGGCCGCTCCTACGCGACCGGCAAGCGCAAGAACGCCGTCGCCCGCGTATGGGTAAAGGCCGGTTCTGGCAAGATCATCATCAACGGCCGCGATTTCACCACGTATTTCGCACGTCCGGTTCTGCAGATGATCCTTCAGCAGCCGATCGTCGCCGCTGCCCGCACGGGTCAGTTCGACATCATCGCCACCGTTGCCGGTGGTGGTCTGTCCGGTCAGGCCGGTGCCGTTCGTCACGGCCTGTCCAAGGCCCTCACCTACTTCGAACCGGGCCTGCGCTCCGTTCTGAAGAAGGGCGGCTTCCTGACCCGCGACAGCCGTGTCGTCGAGCGTAAGAAGTACGGCAAGGCCAAGGCCCGCCGTTCGTTCCAGTTCTCCAAGCGTTAATCGCTTCTACGAACGGTTCGTTCAGAACTTCGAAAGGCGGGACTTCGGTTCCGCCTTTTTTATTTCGCTGAACAGCAATCGCTTGAATTATTCCCTCAAGGGAATAATATTTCCCGATGAACTATGTCGTCGAATATACGAATGAATTCGGATTATGGTGGGAGGCGCTTGATGAGAGCGACCACATCAGCATCGACGCCTATGTTCAGAAACTTGAGGAGCGCGGCCCGCGCCTGCCGTTTCCATATTCGAGCGGCATTCATGGATCTCGCCACCCGCATATGCGGGAACTCCGTATCCAGAGCGGAGGCAAGCCGCTGCGGATTTTTTACGCCTTCGATCCGCGCCGAATGGCGATACTGCTGATTGGAGGCGACAAGACTGGCGACAAGCGGTTTTATGATCGCATGATCCCGATTGCCGACGACCTTTATGACGAGCATCTGGCGGAGTTGGAAAAGGAGAAGAACGATGAGCGGTAGGCACAGTTTTGCGCAGTTGCGTAACCGGATGTCTGACGACGCGCGCGTTAAGGCAGGAAGAGAAGCAGACCGGCTGGAAGAGGAAATGGACCTTGCGGATGTGCGCCGGGCGCTAAAGCTCTCGCAGGATGAAATAGCACAGGCGCTGGATATCGGCCAAAGCTCCGTCGCAAAACTGGAAAAGCGCGCCGATATGTATGTCGGAACGTTACGCCGGTTTATCGAGGCGATGGGTGGCGAACTTGAAATCGTCGCGCGTTTCGACGGCCGAGCGATCAAAATCCGCAACTTCGCCGATCTTGCCGAAAAGGCCGATAAATAATGCCCAGCAAAACCATCGACCATGCCTTTACCGCGACGACCCTGACATCGGCCGCCACCGACCCGACCCATGCGGGAGTCCTCTCCTTCATGCGGCGCAAATATACCAAGAATCTCAAGGGCGTATCGACGGCCATATGGGGCATTCCCTTCGATGCGGCTACCTCCAACCGGCCGGGTGCGCGCTTCGGGCCGCAGGCGATCCGCCGCGCCTCGGCGATTTTCGATAACGATCCGCAATATCCCTTCGCGCGCGATCTCTTCGCCCATATGCCGACCATCGATTATGGCGACTGCCTGCTGGATTACGGCAACCACTGGAAAACGCCTGACACGATCGAAAAGGAAGCGCGCCGGATCATCTCCAAAACGGATTATCTGCTGACGCTCGGCGGCGATCATTTCATTACCTGGCCGCTGCTGAAGGCGCATGTGGCCAAGCATGGGCCGCTGGCGCTGGTGCAGTTCGACGCGCATCAGGACACATGGTTCGATGACGGCAAGCGCATCGACCACGGCTCCTTCGTGGCCCGTGCCGTGCGCGACGGGCTGATCGATGCCGACCGCTCGATCCAGATCGGCATCCGCACCCATGCGCCGGAGGATTTCGGCATCCGCATTCTCCACGGTTACGAGGTGGAGGAAATGCGGGCGAGCGACATCGCCTCGTTGATCGTCAAGCATACGGGCGGCATGCCCACCTATCTGACTTTCGATATCGATTGCCTCGATCCCGCCTTCGCACCGGGAACCGGCACGCCCGTCGCCGGCGGACCGACCAGCGCCAAGATATTGTCGGTTCTGCGCGGACTCGGCCAGCTTGATATTCGCGGCTCCGATGTAGTGGAGGTGGCGCCCGCTTACGATCATGCGGATATTACCGCCATTGCCGGAGCCACCGTTGCAATGTATATGCTTGGCCTGCGCGCCGAACGGTTGGCCAAGGCCGGCTGAGAGAGAAAACGGCGCTTGCCAAACTGATTCCGAGTACACGCGCAACCCTTTGAAAAGTCAGGACAAGGACATGACAGCGAAGATCTTCATCGATGGCGAACACGGCACCACGGGTCTGCAGATCCGCACGCGCCTTGCCGGTCGCCGCGATATCGAGCTGCTGTCCATTCCCGAAGCCGAGCGTCGTAATGCGGCGATGCGCGAGGATATGCTCAACAGTGCCGACATTTCGATCCTCTGCCTGCCTGATGATGCTTCCCGGGAAGCCGTCTCGATGGTGGCCGGCAACAACAATGTCCGCATCATCGACACCTCGACCGCCTATCGCGTCCATCAGGACTGGGCCTACGGCTTTGCCGAAATGGACAAGGAACAGGGCGACAAGGTTCGTTCCGCCCGCCTCGTCGCCAATCCGGGCTGCTACCCGACCGGCGCGATCGCCCTTCTGCGCCCGCTGCGGGCCGCCGGCATCCTGCCCGATGGTTATCCCGTCAGCGTCAATGCGGTTTCCGGTTATACCGGCGGCGGCAAGCAGATGATCGCGCAGATGGAAGACCAGAGCCGCGATGACGCCATCAGCGCCAATAATTTCCTTTATGGCCTGACGCTGAAGCACAAGCACGTGCCGGAAATGACCATTCACGGCCAGCTCGACCGCGCGCCGCTGTTTTCGCCCTCCGTCGGGCGTTTCCCGCAGGGCATGATCGTGCAGGTGCCGCTGTTTGCCGCCGACCTGAAGGAAGGCACGACCATCGAAACGATCCATGCGGCGCTGACCGCCCATTATGCGGGGCAGGATATCGTCAGCGTGGTGCCAATTGCCGAAAGCAAGGGGCTCTCGCGCATCGATGCCGAGGAACTGGCAGGCAAGGACACGATGAAGCTCTTCGTCTTCGGTACGCCGGGCGGGGAGCATATCAACCTCGTCGCACTGCTCGACAATCTCGGCAAGGGCGCCTCCGGTGCTGCCGTGCAGAACATGGAACTGATGCTGTCCGCATGAGACGTTCCTTATGAACATGGCCGCCCCATCTTTTCCGGCCTCGTGGAATATCGAGGCCGCGAAACAGATTGCCGACACGCCGGCCGGGGTGGTCTACGAGCTTACGCGCGGCGACGGCTCCCTTGCCGTCGCCAAGGTTCTGAAAAAGAAAGTACTGAAGGACAGCCTGCGCGGCGCGGATTTCATCGAATGGCGCGCCGGTATCGGTTGCGTGGAGCTGCTCGACCGCTCCGACGATATTTTGCTGATGGAACATGCCGGCACGGAAACCCTGCGCGACGTGCTGTTTCGCGACGGCAACGACGATGCCACCACGGAAATCGCCGCCGATGTCCTGCTCAGATATCATCAGCCATCGCAGCAGCCGCCGCCTTCAAGCCTGCTGACGCTGCCGCTCTATTTCGAGAGCCTGTTCCGCAAGGCCGAACAGGATCGTACTGACGGCGTGGAGAGCCCCTACATCGAGGCGGCCACGCTGGCGCAGCAACTGATCGGCCAGCAGCGGGATGTGAAACCGCTGCACGGCGATCTGCATCACGAGAACATCATGCGCGGTGAACGCGGCTGGATCATCATCGATCCCGCCGGCCTGATCGGCGATGCGGCGCTCGATGTCGCCAACATGTTCTCCAATCCGCTCGACCGTTTCGACCTGACGCGCAGCGAGGCGCGCATCGCCTCCATGGCGGCGATTTTTGCGAAGGCTCTGCAACGGGACGAACGGCTATTGCTACAATATGCCTTTGCCTATGGCTGCCTTTCTGCCGCGTGGCACGCAGAGGACGGCAATGCGGAAGAGCGCGACAACGAACTCGTCGTCGCGGCCACCATCAAAGCGGTGCTCGCGCAGTTCTAAGCTGCCTCAGTCCCTGACTTCGACCGCAACGGGTGCCGGATATTCGCCAATGAAACCGCGCCAGTGAGCGACGGCGAAACCAAGCACGATCAGCGCCATGCCCTGATGGGCAAGTGCCACATGAATATCCACATGCATGAGCAGCGTGGTGACTCCGAGCGCCGCCTGAATGGATACGAGTACGAAGAACAGCACCGCGCGGCGGGCGTGGGGCGTATTCGGCAGCGCGCGCGCCATCGACACCATATGCCACAGCGTGGCGGCAAACAGCGTATAGGCGCCAAGGCGGTGGATGAACTGCACGGTCTTCGGGTTTTCGAAGAGATTGATCCACCACGGCTGCTGCAGGAAAAGATCGCCCGGCACCAATGCGCCGTCCATGAGCGGCCAGGTATTGTAGGAAAGGCCGGCATTCAACCCCGCCACCAGCGCGCCGAGATAGATCTGGAACAGACAGAGGATGGTCAAAAGCGCCGCAAAACGGCGGCCGGTCGTTTCATTGGCTGCCTCCGGCGAATGGTGCGACAGGCCGCGCAATATCCACATGCAGCCCGCGAAGATCAGGCAGGCGATGGTCAGATGCGTGGCAAGGCGATATTGCGAGACATCGGTGCGGTTGACGAGGCCTGAGGACACCATCCACCAGCCGATGAAGCCCTGAAAGCCGCCAAGCGCCAGAAGGCCGACCAAGGGCAGGCGCAGGCGCTTTTCGACACGGCCGGTCAGCCAGAAGAAGGCAAGCGGCAAGGCGAAGATGAGGCCGATGGCGCGGGCAAGCAGGCGATGCGCCCATTCCCACCAGAAAATCGTCTTGAATTCGTCAAGCGACATGCCCTTGTTGATTTCCTGATATTGGGGAATGCGCTTGTAGAGCTGGAATTCCTCTTCCCATTCTGCCACGGAAAGCGGCGGAATCGCGCCGTGGATCGGCTTCCATTCGGTGATCGACAGACCGGATTCGGTAAGCCGCGTGGCGCCGCCGACGAGGACGAGACAGAAGAGCGTAAAAAGAACGACGCGCAGCCAGATGCGCAGCAGGCGGCGGTCCTTCTCCTGTTTCTCAAGGGCAGCCACCACCACCATGTCCGCAGAACCGTTTGCCATTATCATGCCGCTCGAGCGCATCTTTCAGATCTCCCTCATACAGTCATGTTGATTAGCCCCAACCGGCACCACAAAACAAGGCCTCAGGGTTTGCGGCATGCGGTCGCGGCGGTATAGTCCGCGCAGACATTTAATGATGGAAGATTTCATGCCCCCTCGCCTCAGATCGCTTATCGGCACCATCGTCATCATCTGCCTCGTGGTCATTTACGCCGTAGCGGCGACGGCCATCGCCTCGGCGACGCTGGCGCAGTCGCCCTGGTGGGTCCATCTCGCCTATTTCGTGCTGAGCGGGCTTTTGTGGATCCTGCCGGTCATGCTCATCATCAAATGGATGGCCGGCCCCAAGAAACAGGGATAGCGACTTTGCCGCGGGACATCCGCAGGTCGCAATTTTATAAACCGATTGTTTGCCGCTCAACGCTATAGTGCGTCCGAAACAACCGGAGAGAGTGAATGGCGGCTGCAGGGCCGGTCACAATCAGCGAAGGCAAGGGACCTGCCGCCACACAAGGCGAGCGGCGGGGTGCCGATCGCCTTTTGATCGATCTCGTCGAGGACGTGACCTCCCTGCTTTCGGACTGGCAGCGAATGGAGAGCGACCCGCTCAATTCACTGCATCAGGGTTTCGGCTGGTGCTCCATCTGGGCGCGGACGCAGGAAAGCCCGCTGCTGGTCATTCGCGGCAGACAGGGCGGAAAGACGGTGTTCCTGCTGCCTCTCGAAATCGTGCAGGAAGGCGGTATCCGCAAGGCACATTTTCCAGGCGGCCGTTTCAACAATATCAATACCGGCCTCTTCGATCCGGTTTTTGCCGAACAGGCCGGTCAGAGAACCGCGGACGCCATCGCGCGTGAAGCACGAAAACTGCTGCATGGCCGTGCGGATATCCTTGCCTTGCAGAACATACCGCTCACCTGGCGCGGCAGGAGAAATCCGCTCTCCTATCTTGCTTCCGTCGAAAACCAGAACCCGGCCTTTCAACTGCCGCTGCTGGAGAATTTTGAAACCACCTTGCGGCAGGTCAATGCCAAAAGGCGGCGCAAGAAATTCCGTATCCAGAGCCGACGAGCCGAGGAGATGGGCGGTTACAGCCATGTGATCGCCCGGTCGCCGCAGGAAAAATGCGAATTGCTGCAGGCCTTTTTCCGGCAAAAGGCCGCCCGCTTCGCATCTCAGGGCATTCCCGATGTTTTCCGGCAGCAATCGGTCAGGGATTTCTTCTACGACCTGGCCAATTTTCCCGAGGCTGGTGCGGACAGCCTGCTGGAGCTTCATGCCATTCGCCTGCATGGCGAAAACGAGGGCGTCATTGCCGCCATATCCGGTCTGTCGCGCAAGCAGGATCACGTCATCTGCCAGTTCGGATCGATCGATGAAACCGTTTCGGAACTCAGCCCCGGCGAATTGCTGTTCTGGCTGATGATCGAAAGGGCCTGCCGCGATGGCGCCGCGATCTTCGATTTCGGTGTCGGCGACCAGCTTTACAAACGCAGCTGGTGTCCGCTTTCCACGGTGCAGCACGATATATTCGTGCCGGTGACATTAAAGGGCCGCGCGGCAGCCTCAGCCTATGTCGCCATCGCCCGGACGAAGAGCCTGATCAAGTCCAACCCGGCGCTCTATGCGCTGATCCAGCGTTTTCGCGCCGGACGGCCACGGACGGATGCCGCAACGGCTACGGACTGACGGAACGGGACCTCCCTACCCGTCAGGCCGCGCTCAGATGCCCCGGCTTGCGCATGCCGGTCATCGGCAATGCCTGTTCGTAGCCATGGGATGCCAGTTCGGCGAGCGTCTTTTCCAGCATGTCGCCATCCTTGCCGGGCACCGAAACGATGATTTCCGCCGGCAGATTGCGCAGCATTTTTTCGAGGCTCGAAATCTGCACCGCGCCGCATTCGACCAGAACCGTATCATAGGCGTCGGAGAGCGCTCCGAGGATCATCGTCAGGCGGTCGATGGCGCGCATCGCCTCGCGCGGCTGGGCATTGCCACGCGGCACGATATGGGCGTCGGAAAGCCTGTCGCCGTGAATGGTCTCGCCAAAGGCGGCAGCACCCGCCAGAAGGTCCATGACGCCCGGCAACCCGGCCTCGGGCACCATCAGACGGGTGGGACAGGCCGAGGCCGTCATATCGACGAGAACAACCGAACGGCCCATTTCAGACAGGGCACGCGCCAGCATCACGGTCGTGGTCGAACCGCTGTCACCGGCCGGGGATACGACTGCGGCGACGGGTTTGGCAAGACGCGTGGCAAGGAAGCCCGCAACGGCGTCGATCGAGAAATCGTCGGAAGTGTCTCTATCCTCTTCCGCGACCACGTTCTCGGCAGCGATCTCTTTGGCGCCAGCCACGTCTTCCCTGGGCAAGGCCGGTATCGCAGCCGCGGCCGCGACCGGCATCTGCCGCTCCTCTTCGGCGACGGGCTCATATGCGGCGGCCGGCATGGCCCGGGCAGCGGGCGGCGGTACAGTCTCATGGCGGGCGGCGACCGGCTGTTCCGGCATATGCGTGGCCTCGTCCGCAACGACCGGCGCGCGGGCGGGCGGCGGCGGCGGATCGGAGAGCGGCGGAGCCTCATTCCTGCCCACCGGTCTCAAGGCCCGGCCGGTGAAGAGTTCAACCAGCATGACAACGATGCAGGAGAGCAGAAACGCCGCCAGCGTAACGACGATGGTGATGGCCCCGGTCTTGGGGAAATAGGGCTCGCGCGGCTCCACTGCCGTCGAGATCACACGCGCATCGGCGGGCGTGGAGTCGGCCGAGCCGGCTCGCGACGTCGCCTCGCGGTAACGGGCGAGATAAGTTTCCAGAAGCTGCCTCTGCGCCGAGGCTTCCCGTTCCAGATCGTTCAGGCCGACCTGCTGCTCGCCGGCGCGCACGCTTTCCGATTTCAGCACGTTCAACTGCTGGACCAGCTGCCGCTCCCGCAGACGCGAAACATTGGCCTCGTTTTCAAGGCTTGCCAGCACCTTGCGGGTTTCTTCCTGGATCTGCCGCTGGATGCCGTCGAGCTGGTTGCGCAAGGCCCGGATGCGCGGATGGCCCTCCAGCAGCGAGGACGACAGATCGGAAATCTGGCTGCGGATGGCCGTTTCGTTTTCCTTCAGCCGCTGGATCGTCGGAGAGCCGACGACATCCGGGAAAGTGTCCAGAGGACGGCCGCTTGCCAGCGCGTTACGGACGCCTTCCGCCCGCGCCTCCGCATTGGCGCGCTCACCGCGGATACGGCCAAGTTCGGTGGAGATATCGCCGAGTTGCCGGGTGGCAAGCGTTTCGCCCTGCCCCGCCGACAGAAGATCGGACGAGGCACGATAATCCGCGACCTTCTTGTCCGCCTCTCGCACCTTCTCGCGCAGATTGGCGATTTCCGGCTCCAGCCAGCGCGCCGCCTCGGTACTGGTATCGAGTTTCGCACCGCTTTGCAGCGCGATGAAGGCCTTCATCATCTCATTGGGAATGGCGGCCGCGAGTTTCGGGTCCTCGGAAGAGAATTCGACCGTGATGACGCGCGAGCTTTCAACCTGATAGACCTGCAGTTTTTCCCGAAACGCCTTCAGCACCCGTTCTTCGGGCAACACCTGAAGCGGATCCTTCTTGACCCCGAGCGCAACCAGCAGCCGCGAGACGAGCGACGGATGCGCCTCCGGATCGAACTCATCCAGCTCGTAAAGCTTCATGTCCTTCGCGACCTGCTTGATGAGGTCGACCGACTGCAGGATCTGCACCTGGCTGGACACCGTCAGTTCATCGAGCACCGGTTCGGCGGGCGCGTTGGACTGCTGCGACGCGCCGAAGGACGCCGCACGGGATTCGATGAGGACCCGCGCCTCGCCCTTATAGGCAGGCGACATCATGCTGGCGATGATGAAGGCGGCGCCTCCGGCCAGAAGCGTGACGGCGGCGATACGGCCCCTGCGCCGCCATATGGCCGCGACGAGCTCCGCAAGATCGATATCCACATCCCTGTCGTCAATGCGATCGCCGTTCATGCGGGCTCCGTAACCGAGACAAACCTCGGGCGTTCAAAGTCAAATATAAATGGCCAATTTTGGCGAAGCTTAAGTCTTTCCGGTAACACAACAGTTAATTGCTGCGAATCCGACGAAATAAAGCGGATATTGCGACACTCAAGATCGGCCGTTTACCGCCCATTAACCCTAACAGAACGATAAGAAAGCTCATAGATCGACTCGGAGCCAGATCAGATGCCGCTCGCCGGATCACGACATGTCACCGCACTGACGCTAGCCGTCCTGACGGCCCTTTCCGGTTGCGCGGCATATCAACCCGCGCCACGGTCGTTCAATGAGGCCGCCCTTCAACCCTATCACGTCGACAGCGGCGACCGGCTGCGCATCAATGTCTTCGAACAGGCCGGACTGAGCAATACCTATACGGTCGACCAGGCCGGTTACGTCGCCTTCCCGCTCGTCGGCCAGGTTCCCGCCCGCGGCAAGACGCTGCCGCAGCTCGAAGCCGCCATCGCCGCCAAATTACGCCAAGGCTACTTGCGCGATCCGGACGTGACGATCGAGATCGACCGATACCGCCCCGTCTTCATCATGGGTGAAGTGGGCCGTCCCGGCCAATATTCCTATGTACCGGGCATGACGGTGCAGAACGCCATCGCCATCGCCGGCGGCTTCACGCCGCGCGCCAACCAGGCCGATGTCGACATCACCCGCAAAATCAACGCCGAGGTGATGACCGGCCGGATCGGGATCACCGCACCCATTCTCGCGGGCGATACGGTCTATGTGCGCGAACGCTTCTTCTGACCGTCGGAGTGGCGCCCGTGTCGGATGACGGCCCTCCCCTGCGCATCATTCACTGCTTCCGCTCCCCCGTGGGCGGCGTCTTCCGCCATGTGCGCGACCTGATCGAGGAACATGTCAAGCAGGGCCACAAGGTCGGCATCGTCTGCGACAGCTCGACCGGCGGCGCCCATGAGGAACGGCTTTTCGCCCAGATCGCCCCGATGCTGGAGCTGGGCCTCACCCGGCTGCCCATCAAGCGGTCGATCGGCCCCGGCGACCTGCCGGCGCTCTTCAGGTCCTATAACCATATCAAAAGTTTGCGGCCGGACATTCTGCACGGACACAGCGCCAAGGGCGGCGCTCTGGCCCGGCTGATCGGCTCATTGCTGCGGGCGAACAGGTATCGCGTAGCCCGCCTCTATTCGCCGCATGGCGGCAGTCTGCATTATGCCCGCAACAGCCTGAAGGGGCAGCTCTTCCTGCGGCTCGAGCGGTTTCAGGAACATTTCACCGACGCGCTCTGCTTCGTGTGCAGGTTCGAGCAGGCGACCTATGAAACCAAGGTCGGCAAACCACGCACCCGCACCGCTATGATCTATAACGGCGTACAGGAAAGCGAATTCGAAGCCGTGCCCGCCACGGGGACGGCGGCCCGCTTTCTCTATATCGGCATGTTGCGCGACCTGAAGGGACCGGACATCTTCATCAAGGCGTTCGCGACGATGGAGCGCAGCATCGGCCAGCCCATGTCCGGCGTGATTGTGGGGGACGGACCCGACAGGGACAAATATGCGGCCATGATCGACCAGGCCGGGCTTTCCCAACGGATCACCATGCATGCGGCCATGCCCGCCAGACAGGCTTTCGCGCTGGCGCCGACGGTGGTGGTGCCCTCGCGCGCCGAAGCCATGCCCTATATCGTGCTGGAAGCGCTGGCTGCGGGAAAAACGGTCATCGCGTCGCATGTCGGCGGCATTCCCGAGGTTCTGGGGGAAAACAGCGAGGCGCTTGTGGCGGCCGGAGATGCCGATGCGCTGGCGCGGATCATGGTCAAGGATGCCGAGGACGCGGACTGGGCGAAACGGGTCATGCCCCGCCCCGACAGCTTCAAGGCGAAATTTTCGACACCGGTCATGGCCGCTGAGATGATGAAGCTCTATCGCGACCTGTTATCGGCCTAAGGTCATTTTAAAAACACGATTTTTAATTGTATATTCCAGCCGTCCTGTAGAAATCCATCATAAACGTTTCTTAGCATGTTTCGGCTAGTTTTCTGCTCGGATCGACAATCGAATGCGACGTTCGGGGCCGATGCGCTGGAGGGTGCGGATCAAAGCAATGACCAAGGCTGACAAGGATAGACTGCAATTCGATCTGGAGTCGTTGCGCAAAAAAATCTCCGAACGCGAGGCCGGTGAACCTTCGGCATCCGAGACCGTCGTTCTCAATCCTCTTGCACGACAGATCGCCAATCAGTTGCGTGCGGGCAACCATTCGCCGAACATGGTGATCGGCCAGTTGCGGCTGCTGGAGTTTACGATGCTCGTGGTCGCCGCCGCCGTCGTCAACGGCATTGCCGCCGACCGGGGCCTCGAAACCTTCCTGGCGATTTTCGGCAGCGGCGTGCTGGGCGCAGCGCTCTGCGTGTCGCTGCTGCAGGCGGGCGATTGTTACCAGCTGCCGACGCTGCGGACGCCGCTGAAAATGTTCGCCCGCATTCAGGGCGCTGTCTGCCTGTCATTTGTCGGCGTGGCCTGCTTCATTCTCGTTTTTTTCCCCAATGCCCTGCATTCCTGGCCGGCCTTCGGCATTTGGTATGCAACAAGTGCGATCGCTATTTTCACCGGGCGGCTGCTGCTCGGCTTCGCCATTCGCCACTGGAGCCGCAATGGGGTGATGGAACGCCGCGCCGTCATCGTTGGCGGCGGCGATTCCGCCAGGGATCTCATCCGCTCGCTGGAAAAACAGTCGGACAACGATATCCGCATCTGCGGGATTTTCGACGACCGCAAGAGCGAACGTTCTCCCGACGTCGTCGCCGGTTATCCGAAGCTCGGCACCTTTGCGGAGCTGGTGGAATTCGCCCGCCTGACGAAGCTCGACATGCTGATCATCGCCCTGCCGCTCAGCGCCGAGGCGCGCATTCTCCAGCTTCTGCGCAAGCTGTGGGTGCTGCCGGTCGATATCCGCATCGCGGCGCATGCCAACAAGCTGCGTTTCCGCCCCCGCGCCTATTCCCATGTCGGCACCGTGCCGATGCTCGACGTGTTCGACAAGCCGATCCGTGACTGGGATTCGGTGGCGAAGCGCGTATTCGACATCACCTTCAGCCTCGTCGGCATAGCCCTTCTGTGGCCGGTGATGGTGGGTGCGGGCATTGCCGTGAAAACGACCTCGAAAGGCCCCGTCCTCTTCAAGCAGAAGCGTCACGGCTTCAACAATGAAACGATCAATGTCTGGAAGTTCCGCTCCATGTATACGGAACTCAGCGATCCCACCGCCAAGAAGGCGGTCACCAAGAACGATCCGCGCGTCACGCCCGTCGGGCGTTTCCTGCGCAAATCCTCGATGGACGAACTGCCGCAGCTTTTCAACGTTCTCTATGGCGATCTGTCGCTGGTCGGACCGCGTCCGCACGCCGTCCATGCCCAGACCGGCGACCTGAAATATACCGAGGTGGTGGAGCATTATTTCGCGCGGCACAAGGTCAAGCCCGGCGTGACCGGCTGGGCGCAGATCAATGGCTGGCGCGGCGAGATCGACCACGGCGACAAGATCAAGTTCCGCACCGAATACGATCTTTATTACATCGAGAACTGGTCGCTGTTTCTTGATCTCAAGATCCTGTTCCTGACGCCGATCCGGCTGCTCAAATCGGAAAACGCCTATTGACCCACACCGGTTACCAGCACGCTGCGGATTTTGACGCGCCTTTGGCCACCATGCGGCTCATCGGCTCGTTCTTCATCGCCTTCGGCGTGTTTCTTTCCGGCTTCGTCATTTCCGAACCGGCGCCCTACGAGCTGATGATGGTGGGACAGGTGGCGCTCTGGTTCCTGCTTGGCCTGCGTCTGTCGCGCACGGTCGTCCTGCTCCTGTGCCTGCTGCTTGCCTTCAACATCGGCGGCTATCTCTCGCTGACCACCATGGCCGATCTGGATGAGGGGCCGCTTTATCTCGCCGTATCGACCTTTCTGGCGCTGACCTCGGTTTTTTACGCCGCGATCATCGAGGACAAGCAGCAGCGGCTGCTTTTGATTTTCCGGGCGTGGCTGGCGGCGGCGCTGATCACCTCCCTGCTCGGCATCATCGGTTATTTCCACGCCATTCCCGGCTTCGAGGTCTTCACCCTTTACGATCGCGCCAAGGGTGCTTTTCAGGACCCGAACGTCTTCGGCCCCTTTCTCGTGACCCCGTCGCTTTACCTGATCTACGGTCTGCTGACCGGCAAGGCGATGCATGCACCCTGGCGAATCGTCAGCCTGCTTGTCCTGTCGCTGGGCGTGTTCCTGTCGTTTTCGCGCGCGGCCTGGGGCCTGTTTCTGTTCGCCGCTCTGCTGCTCGTCTTCGTCATGCTGCTGAAGGAGCGCACAGCGGCGTTTCGCCTGAAGATTCTCGTGCTGTTTCTCGTCGCGGTGGCGCTCATGGTGGCGGCGGTCATCATCGCGCTGCAATTCAAGCAGGTGGCCGATCTCTTCTCCAGTCGCGCTTCGGCGGTACAGTCCTATGATGGCGGCCATCTCGGACGTTTTGCCCGCCACTATCTCGGCTTCCTGCTGGCGATGGAACATCCGCTCGGCATCGGCCCCATGGTGTTCGACAATATATTTCCCGCCGCCGAACATAATATCTGGCTGAAAAGCCTGACCACGCATGGCTGGTTCGGCTTCGTCATCTATCTCGTGCTGATCTGCTGGACCATCGCCGCCGGTTTCAGGCATTTGCTGCGCCCGCGGCCGTGGCAACCGTTCCTGATCATTTCCTGGGTGACTTTTGTCGGCCATGTGATGATCGGCGCTGTCATCGACACCGATCACTGGCGGCACTTCTTCCTGCTGCTCGGAATTTTGTGGGGCTGCATGGCGCTGGAAAAGCGCGAAAGCCTGCGCCGTCGCGCAAGCAAGCCCTAAAATGCTTACCCTTACGGAACCTTTCGCGATTTCATGCGTTTAGCTGCCGATTTCGATTGTCCAACGGGGAGACATCCTATGACGCAGACCAACAATCTCTATCTCATCATCGGCGCGCTTGTCGTGGTCATCGCCGGCCTTGGCGCCTATGTCTGGCATGAGGAAAGCAAACCGAAGGGGATCGAGATGAATATCGGACCCAACGGCGTGTCCGTACAGGAAAACTGAGCCGCAAGCGTCGCGCAAACTAAGGCCATTAAGACCGGATGCGTTCCTGCCTGAACAAAGGCCGGGGCGCATCCGGTCTTCTTATGAGAGAGGACAAAAGGCGGGACCGAACACCTGCCGTGCCGGTTCGATACGGATGATGCGTATCGGGCCTGATCATGGAAATATTCACACAATGGTCTCCTCCATCGATCTTTCCACCCGCCTCACCGCCACCAAACTGGCCCTCAAGGCCATCAGGGAGCAGGAGGACAATTCCGCCGCAACCTCATCTTCCTCATCGCGGTCCTCTCTTCTCAGCACCTACGGGGTCGACACGTCCTCTTCCTCCACCAATACGAGGCTGACGCAGCTTCTGGCGCAATATGCGCAAACCTCGAGCGAGAAAAGCGCGAGTGAGACGACGAAGCAGACATCTTCCGGCGACATAACGCAGGCCGGCTTCATGAAGGATCTGAAAGCGATGCTGGACGATCTCGCCAAGGACCCGGACAAGGCGTCGCAGGCAAAGGCGATGCTGGACGCGCTTGCGGCCGGCACGCTGACCGTATCGGATCCGACGGAAGGAGCGCAGGTCGTGGCCTGGGACGTGGCGTCCGATTCGAAAACCACGTCAAAACCGGCAGCGGGGATCGCCACGACGGGCTGGAGCGATTTTCTGAAGGACCACCTCAAGCGCGACGGCGCAGCCTATGCCAAGACGACGAGCGGTGCTTACGTCGACAGTATGTCCGGCGACAATGCGTTTTTCGGCAGCGTCGGCAGCCGCTATTATTACCTGACCTGGCCGCAGGCGAAAACAGGCACGCTGACGGTGTAGTGCCGATTGCAGATGCAACGGCGGAATGCTGCGGCAAGACCATGCCGCAGCATCGCCGTCACTTGGCTACACCGCAGGCGCCGCAGCCTGTTTGGCCCCGCCGGAAAGCGCCTTTTGCAGCTGCGCTTCCTGCTCCGGCGACAGCGACGTCTTGATGACGCGCCCGCGCAGCCCTTCCAGTTCCGCGAGAACCTTTTCCGGCTGCACCTTGCGGATCAGGACGAACAGCGCCGAAGAGCCGTTCGGAATGGTTTCGCCGAGCGACTTGATGAAATCGTCATCGATGCCGTAATCCGTCAGCGAACCGGCCAATGCGCCGGTGCCCGCACCGATCGCGCCGCCAATCGCAAATCCGGCCAGCGGGTTGAGGAACAGCAGGCCGACGAGGCCGCCCCAGAGACCGCCGGACAGGAACCCTGAGCTTGCACCGATCGCCGTCAGATTGACGCTCTGCTTCAGGTGCACCTTGCCGTTTTCATCGCGCACCACGACCACGGCGTCTTCCAGATCGACCAGATATTCCTTTTTCAGGCCCGCAAGTTTCAGAAGGACCCGGTCGGCCTCTTCCGTTCCATCAAAACCAACAACGACAAGTTCAGACATAGTCATCTCCCTGAGTTTCAATTCCGCTGCAATTGAACGCCGAAGATCACGGCAGGTTCCGGCAATGATGGAAAGAGGATGTGTCACGCGTTTGACGGAGGCATGTGGCGCATGTGAGCAAAATGCGGCGGCGCGAGTCCGGTCCCGCCACACCCATTGTTCGTTTTTTCGCGAAAAGGCGATTTTCCGCTTGCGCCCTAACAGGCTTATATATAAACGGCTTTCAGGTTCGGAGCGTAGCGCAGCCCGGTAGCGCACTTGACTGGGGGTCAAGGGGTCGTGGGTTCGAATCCCGCCGCTCCGACCAATAAAAACAGATAGATAGCCAGTTCCCCCAGAGCTGGCTATATTTGTTTCAGCGATCTTGCAGGCAGCGCTATGCGCGAATTTAAAAGACCGGGTTCGGCCGTGCGCTTTTCCAGGCCCAAAAACGAGGTGTGCCGAGATGCCTAAAAAAACCAAAATAGAACACTCGGAATTCTCGGGCGAGTTTGAAGACGACGGTATCACGGTTCTCGTCGATATTCACCGGCCCGCCGGCACCCAGCAGGATTGGACGCTCGAGGTCATCAGCGAGCACGACGATGTCACCACCTGGGACGAGCCTTTCGCCACCGACAAGGACGCCTGGGAAGAGTTCCTCGCCACTTGTGAGAAAGACGGGATTCGCAGCTTCCTGGATAGCGACGATCCCTCTGTCCATTAATGTTCGGTTTCGCGGCGCAAGGCCATGGGGCCTCAAGCTGGAATCCCGTGTTCCAACCATCGTCTTGCCGATCCGCCCATATGGGTGATCGAGCGCATTTTCCGCTTCAATTTCTGAAGATCCATTCCTGACTGCAAGCTCGGCGGCCGCCGAGGAACGACGCGTATTGTCTTGTTGACTCTCTGCTAAAATTAGAACATTTAGTGAACAAAAGAGAGGTTATCCATTATGTCCGACGCTGAAAAAATCCCCCCGATAAGGCCAGACGACATAGCGGGATATGTCATCCAATGCCATGACGGCGATGCAAGGGCGGCTGTCGAAACCCTTCTTGGAGAAATCGAGCATTTGCAGGAACAGCTGTCCCTTGCGGTCGCCATTATGGGAAAGGGATATACGCGCGGATGGACGCCGGATATCGGGCACGATTGAGCCGAGGGCTCACACTCCACAAGCCGTGTTTGGCACGGCTGGTGGAGTGCAAAAAACGGTGCGGCAATCAGCCCTTGTCCGCCAGCTCGCCGATTTCGCGGTCGATCAGATAAAGCGCATTGGGACCGTCGCCGATCAGCTCGATCTTGCCGAGTATGGTGCGGCAAAGGCTGTCTTCCTCATGCTGCTCGTCGACGAACCATTGCAGGAACGAGGTGGTGGCGTGGTCTTTTTCCCCGCGGGCAAGATCAACCGCCGCATTGATGGCCGCGGTGACACGGGCCTCATGATCCGCAACGATCGCAAACAGCCCCTTGACGTCGTTTGCCGTGACCTGCGGCGCCGGCAGTTCGGTGAAGGTGACCCTTGCGCCGAGATCGTTCAGGAAGCCGAAGATGCGGTGCATGTGCTCCAGCTCTTCCGCCGCATGGCCGAGCAGGAATTTATAGCACCCGTCGAGATTGCGTTCCGACGCCCATGCGGCTGCCTGAAGATAGGCGTGGTGAGCACGCAATTCGCCGTTGAGGAGATCGTTCAAAGTCGTTTCGATCACTTTGTTCGCCATGGATTCGTCCTTGGTTTCGGGGTTGCAGAATGGGGATGTGGATGGAAGCAAACGGTTCAAACAGCCGGAGCTCTATGGCGCGGGCGTCACCTGTGCCAGCGCCGCCTCCAGCCTCTCGCCCTTCATGACGAGCTTCGGCCGCAGCTTTTCCGCCTTTTGCCTGACAGTTTCGAGATTGACGGGGGCGCCAACCTGGATGACGCCGATCATCGCCATCATCAAATGCGGCGGGCAATAATAGAGATAGACGCCCTCCTTATCGACGGTGACGCTATAAGCCTCGTCGAGCTTGCTTTTCCACGGCGTCACCCCTTCCGGAACCACATAGGACTGGACGTAGTGACTGGAATTTTCAGGCACAAAGGTAATGGTGTCGCCCGGCTCGGCCTTCACATAGGAAGGTTCAAACACCATGCCGCCATCCTTGCCGTAATTGAGCATCAGCACCTTGTGTTCGGCAGCGACAGATGGCGTGACGGACAACATCACGGCAATTGCCGCGGCAAGCGTCATCAAAGGTCTTTTCATCCAATTATTCCTTCAAATGTCGTGAAATGTTCGCGCGGCGCGTTGCCTGACGGCTGAATGACCGGGTTGCCACGCCGGTCGCGCAGGACCTCAACGGCCACGCCGTAGGTTTCGGCAATGAGCTTCGGCGTAACGATATCGCCCGGCGCACCCGTCGCCTTCAGCACGCCGTCGGAAATCACCAGCAGATTATCGGCATATTGGCAGGCGAGATTGAGATCATGCAGCACGACCAGCGTTATCCGGCCATTGGCGCGGGTTTCCCGCCGCACCAGATCGAGAAGCGCCACCTGATGCTTGAGATCCAGCGCGCTGACCGGCTCGTCCAGCAGCATGGCCTGCGGTTCGCGCATCAGAACCTGCGCGAAAAGCGCCATCTGTCTTTGCCCGCCGCTGAGCGAGGCGATCTCCCTGCCGGCCAGATGCGCTATTCCCGTCTGATGCAGGCGCGTCATGGCAAGGTCCAGCGTCTCGTCGTCAATATGAAGCGACAGCTTGCCGAAACGGCCGAGCGCCACCACCTCCAGCACGCTGAGCGCTATATCCGCGGCCGTATCCTGCGGCATATAGGCGAAACGATCCCGCCAGTCCCTTGTGTGCCGTCCTGCTTTTTCACCTGCCCGCAGCCGACGGTCGCCGAGACTGATCGCGCCGGCGGCAAGCGGCAGGTCGCCGAAGAGCGCTCTGAGAAGGGTCGTCTTGCCTGTGCCATTGGGACCGATGACGGCGTGAATGTGTCCCGCTTGCAGACGCGCCGACAGTCCTTTCACAACGGTCTGTCCGCCGCGGTCGATGGAAATCCCGTCCAGAACCATCATCGGCCACGCCTCTTCGGGGCAAAAATCAACCACAAGAGAAACGGCACGCCAACGATGGCCGTGACGATTCCAACCGGAAACAGTGCACCTGGAATGATCGACTTGGATAAAATAGAGGCCGCCGAAAGCATCAGTGCGCCGCTCAGCACAGACATGGGCAGGAAGAAGCGCTGGTCCTCACCCACCGTCATGCGGGCAATATGGGGAGCGACAAGTCCGATGAAGCCGATGACGCCGACAAAACTTGTGGCCGTGGCGGTCATGATGGCGACGATGACGAGAACCTTCATGCGCAGCCTGCGGACATTGATGCCGAGGCTTGCCGCCCGCATTTCTCCCATTCTGAGCGCCGTCAGCTTCCAGCAATCGGCCATCAGCAGGGCGCAGCAGAGCGCGGTAACAGCCGCCGTCAGACCCAGTGTCGGCCAAGTGGCCTTGGTGAGACTACCGAACAGCCAGAAGAGTATCTGCTGTGACAGCTCCGGCGAGGACAGGAACTGGATGAGCGACAGCAGCGACTGAAACAGAAAGAGAAGTGCGATACCGCCAAGAATGATGGTTTCGGCCGTCATCTGCCGCATGGAAGCCAGCATGAAGAGGAAGAGCGCGGCGAGCATGGAAAAGACGAAAGCGCCGAGCGGAACGGCGATCATCGCATCCAGCCCGAGACCGCCCAGCGCCAGCACCAGCGCGGCGCCGAAACCCGCCGCCGCCGCCATGCCGAGCGTATAGGGGCTTGCCATTGGATTATTGAGCAGGGTCTGCATCTGCGCACCGCCGGCACCGAGCGCCGCACCGACCGCAAGCGCCATCAGCGCCATGGGCAGGCGCAGGCCGCGCACGATGGAATCGGTCATTGCCGCACGTTCGCCAAGCCCCGTCAGCGACCGCACCACTTCGCCGGGCGACAGCAGCGACGGGCCGGTCGCTATATCGAAAACGAGGCTTACCGCCATCAGTACGAACACGATCGAGACGGTGCGCCAGCGACGGCGTTCACGCAGCCGGTGCGCACCGATGGCTTCGGCGTTGCGGGCGGCAATTGTCATGGAAAACCCGTGTGAAAAACGATGCTGAAAAAGCGGACGCCGCAAAATGGCGTCCGCAGGATTTTTACCTTCGGCAGACGGCACATGTTCTTGGCCGCCGCCGCGAACGGAACCATCAATCCCTGACGGCGATGGCGAAGGTGCCTTCCGGCGTGACAGGCAGGTATTTCCTGTAATAGCCGAGATAGTTGGCGATCGGATCGACATCCTTGAACTGCGCGGGATAAAGCTGCTTGGCGATATATTGCACCATCGCGAAATCGGAGAGCGTGCGCGACGCGCCCTGATAAACGCCGAACAGCTGCGCGTTCTTGATGGCCGGCAATTCACTCCAGCCCTGACGGGTTTCGAAAGCCTTTAGCTTTTCGCGGGCATCTGCGGCCTTTACCGCCTGCCCCATCGGCAGCGCCGCCGGGTTCTTGTTGTTTTCACGGCCGGAAATGAAAATGGCGTCAGGCTTGGACGCCAGAACCTGTTCAGGATTGATCGGCCCCCACCATTCGACGAAAGGTGCGGCAATATTGTCGCCGCCGGCAGCCGTCGACATGACGCCCCACATGTTCTTGCCATAGGTGAAGGAATATTCCGCCGGTCCCTTATTGCCGAATTCGACATAGACCTTCGGTTTCGGCTGGCCGGATTTCGCCACGCGGCTGGCGACGTCCTTCAGCGAAGCGGCGTAAAATTCGGCGATTTCCTTGCCGCGCTGTTCCTGGCCGGTCAGTTCGCCGAAAAGCCGGGTGGATGCGACATGGCGCTCGACTGTCTGGGCGTTGTAGTCAACCACAACGACCGGAATGCCCTCTTCCTCCAGACGGTCGGCATCGAGACCGAGCGCCTTGTATTGCCAATCCGCCAGGATCACCAGATCGGGATTGAGGCTCAGCACTTTTTCGACCGAGAAGGTCTGCGCTTCGACTTCGCCGACGTCAGCAATATCGGCAAGCGAGGCCCTGTGGGCGAGATGCATTTTCCAGTTGGCGGGAACCCAACCTTCCCAGGCTTCGCGGGAAATGCCGACGACGGAATCATAGGCCTTTTCGCCGCCAACCGCCATGTAATCCTCGAAGTAAAAACCAAGAACGACGCGCTTTGCCGGAAGATCAACCTTCACCTCGCGTCCGATGACATCGGTAAAGGTCTTTTCCGCGGCGGTGGCGGAAGGCGCGACGAAGAAAACGGATAGGAACGATGCGGCAAGGCCGCTAATAATTTTTTTTCGGGTCATGATGCGATCCAGAAGTTGAAACAACGTCGCTGTATAAAAGATGATACAAAGAGTCAACTTAAATTGCGAGATCGCATAAGTTACTAATATAAAATAATAATCTTCATTTGCAGTGGAATGACAAAAGGCGGGTATCACGCCGGATGATGGCGCTGGGCGCTGCGCCCTTACACATTCGACCGGCGGAAATCTGCGTGTCGCAGCCGTCGCGGTGCCTGCCGCCGACAGGTTGGGATGCGAGGTCCGTTCGTCAGATCACCCAAGCGCAACCCTGTTGGCTCTGTGTGCGAAGCCACCCTCAGAATTCGTTCGACGCAATGGCGAAATCGTCGACGATCGGCATCTTCTCCACATTTTCCCAGGTCCGGTCCATGGCATAGGTCTTCGACAGATAGGGGATGCCTATATGGCCATAACGCACCGAAAGCTGGCTCTCCGCCTCCTTTTCGCCGAGACGCGCGACGCGGCTGAGATAGAGCGCTGTGGCAAGGCCCGTGCGGTCGGCGCCGGCCTTGCAATGGATGAGGATGGGTTTGGGCGCATCGCGCATGATCGCGACCAGCTCGTTCACCCTGCCCATATCAAGCTCCTGGCTGGCCGACATGCCGAAATCAATGTGTTTCAGGCCAAGTTTGCGGGAAGTTTCGACCTCATCCCGATACCAGGCCTTGGATTCGTTCGGTCCGCGCAGGTTGATGACGGTCTTGATGCCGTGATCCTCGGTATAGCGGACAAGTTCCTCGGTGCTCGGCTGGTTGGAGCGGTAAAGCTGCCCCGCCACCACCTCATGAAAATTGCCAAGAAGCTGAATGGCATAGAGATAACCGCCTGCGGCAAGCACAGCAATACCCATGCCCCCAAAGGAGCACTTCCAGAATTTTCGCATAATAAAACGGTTCCCTAACTCGATGAGAGAACCGATACAGGCGGATTCTGACAGTAAGCTGAAAGTTATACGACAGTATTGTAAGAGTAGAGAATTTGCGTTCGGTCAACGCACGAAAACATAGACCGCATAGACCGCGATGAGCGCGGCGGCGGCCGCGGCCGTGATGGCGCCAAGGCGTCTTTCGATGAAATGGCGCACCGGTTCGCCGTATTTCTGCAGCAATCCGGCAAGGATGAAAAAGCGCGCACCGCGTGTGACGACGGCCGAAAGAATGAAGAGGCCGAGGCTGATATTGGCCGCGCCCGAGAGGATCGTCACGACCTTGATCGGCGGCAGATGCGCAAGCCCCGATGTCACCAGCAGGAGAACGATGGTCTCGTAGTCGACCGAATTCTTCAGCTGTTCGAAACTGTCGAGCTTGCCGTAAAATTCCAGAATGGGCCGGGCGATGCTCTCAAAAGCATAGTGCCCCAGGAACCAGCCGGCGATGCCGCCGAGAACCGAGGCGACGGTTGCCACAAGCGCATAAAACATCGCCTTCTTCGGCTTGGCCAGCACCATGGGCAGAAACAGCACATCCGCCGGCACGACAAAGACCGAGCTTTCCACGAAGGCGACGATCGCCAGCCACCATACGGCGGTTTTGCGCGCCGCAAGCGCCATCGTCCAGGCATAGATGTTTTTCAGCATTTCATGTCTCCTGGAAGATCGTTGCGGCATAAAGGCGGGCGGCGGGCGAGGCCTTTCAGCGGGGGTTCATGCGGTTTATCGGCGGCGCAAGACAGGCAGAACAGCTGCCGCCACGACATGAGGATTAGAGACAAGGCAAGAGAATGGCAAATGGCAAGAATTTTATTTTGCATCGCAAAAAACGCGAAAGGCAAACGATTCCCGCCTCGAACGGCAAAAGGTTGTTGCGTCGCAAAAATTCACCCTATGGTAGATACTTGCTTGATTTTGCTGTAGAATGGCTTCTGGAGGAAAGAGGAGGAAGTTATCATGGACTATGTAAACTTCATTACGTCGATCAATCCGGTCATACTCGTCATCCTGCTGATCGTGCTTCTCGCGGGCGCCTACAGCAACTGGGTTTCCCACTAGGGCGCCCGGCAGACGAAACGCGTGCCTCGGCCATGGCCGGTGGCGGTGCCGATTTTCCATCGGAGATAGGCATCCGGCCGGAGGAATGGTATCAAACCCGGAGTTAAACAACTTCCGGGAAGCAGCATGACGACCGAATTCGCATTCACTGATACGTCTGAGAAGCTCAGCGCGACGCTTGAAAAGCTGATAGGGAAATTGCAGGGCCAGACGATCACGTTGCGCGAGTTGATGGAAGCGATCGGCGAGCAGGGCCTGCTGCTTATCTGCGCCATCGCCTCCCTGCCCTTTCTCATTCCGGTGTCCATTCCCGGCGTCAGCACCGTCTTCGGCGCGGCGATCATCCTTGTCAGCCTGGCGATCACCCTCAACCGTTTGCCATGGCTGCCCGCGAAAATCCTCGACCGGCAGATGGAGACGGCGAAGCTGGTGCCGGCGCTCCGGAAGGGTATCGCCATCGTCTCCAAGCTCGATCGCTTCATTCGTCCGCGCATTCCGGCACTGACGACGGGCGTCATCGCCAACAGGATAAACGGGCTCGCCCTGATGACGGCGGGCGTGCTTTTGATGATGCCGCTCGGTTTCATCCCCTTTTCCAACACCCTGCCCGGCGTCGCCATCCTGCTGTTATCGGCCGGCATGATCCAGAGGGACGGCGTCACCGTGCTCGGCGGTTATGTGTTCCTTGGCCTGACGGCGATTTATTTCGCGGCACTCGCCTATGCCGCTTTCTGGGCCGGCCAGGGCATCAGCAGTTCCATCGGCGGCTAAAGCCTATTGGCGGCCATCATTGCGGGTCTCGCGGCGGTTCTGTCGCGATGCCCACCATACGGCGAGCCTTCGCCGCCTGCGGCGCACCGCCGGCAGATCGTGCGAGAGCACGACGAGGCCGAGCGGAATCATCCAGAAACCGAGGACGGGCAAAAACCCCAGCGTGCCGCCGACCACCAGCGCCGAGCCCGTCGCGATCCTGCCGACGCGCGAACGCGGCATGGCAAGGCTCCATTTTCCAACGTTGAGGCGACCCGTCCTGTGGTCCATACCGAATTTCATTCCATCCTGCCCTTTTCGATCTGGCCTGTGGATAATTTTTTCAGTGCCGATAAGCCCGGAAAATCGGGACTCCGGCGAGATAAAACAAGAGGAATGCGTTTTTTTTGAAAAAAGCGCTTGGCAAATCGGAAAAGCATTTGTATTACCCCGCTCACACCGCGCCAAGCAGCGCACGTTCCCTGGTAGCTCAGCGGTAGAGCATTCGACTGTTAATCGACAGGTCGCCGGTTCGAATCCGGCCCGGGGAGCCATTTTTCTAAAAAACATGACTTAAAGAGCGAAGCGCAGCCGCGTTCGCCCTGTCCGTCTCGTGGCATTTCCCTCTCTGACCGGTCAAGCGGCCGGCAAGGTCGTCAGGTCTTCTTGACCGCGCGCTTCGTCGCCTTTGTGGCGTTGGTCAATGCCGGCGGGTCGCTTGCCGGAAAGCTCTCTTCCAGGCTTTCGGTCAGATCGTCTTGCTTTTTGCCGTCCGCGGACTTGCGTTCCTTCTCAAGCGATTTGACCGCCGGGGACTTGGCCTTCGCCGACGGAGCCTTTTTCACCGGGGCTTTCTTTGCGGGCGCATTTTCCGCCGATGTCTTGGCGGCAGCGGGTTTCTTCACACCTTTCGCAGCCGTGGTCTTTGCCGTTTCGGCGCCTGCGGAAAGTTCCCGTTCCGCCTCGATCCAGTGTCGCTCGTGGTGCCCCTCCGGCCTTCCCTCCCTCTCCCAAATCGCACGGGCTTTTTCACGGATTGCGGCTTCGCGATCATGGCTCATAACGGGCCTCCCTTTTCGTGTTGCACGGGTTTGATTGTGCCACTGAAAAAACAGAAAAAGCCAGACTTTGTTCCGCGCGGTCGCCGGCAAAGGCGCTTTTCCTCGCCAAAGGGAACCGACATCGAGTGAGGATCGTTTGGCTTGCACAAACCCGCAGGAGAATTCCCCATGCCTACCCCGCAAAAGCCGAAAACCGAACCGCTCGACATTCGCGACGAGGATGTTGCGCGTTTTGACACCGACAGCGAACTGAAGGACCGGGAGGGCGAGATTTATCCCGACGAAAGCATGAGCCTGCGCGCCCGCCGACAGGCCGCGCGCCAGCACGAAGACGCCTTCATCGTCGCCACAGATCTCGAAGATGACGATCAGCGCGAGGCCGCGCCGGGCGTTCGCGAGCAGCCATAGGCGTTTTAAAACGGAAAAGGCGGGTCATGGCCCGCCTTCATTAGAAACAAGCTTGCGTCCGCCTGTCAGCGGCGGACGGAGACAATGGCCTTGCGGCTGAAATTGGAAACCTGCACCCGGCCGGACTGGTTGCCGCCGAGGATCTTGGCGGTCTTGCCGCTCATGCTCTTGAGAATGCCAGCATGGTAACCGCGGCCATTGCGAATGACGACAACGTCACCGGGCTTGGCTTCGCTCACCGGCACGGCGTAACCGAAGGAACTCCACGATTTCGCAAATCCGTAGGATTTCGGAGACTGCCGGCCAGCCTTGCTGGCAACGGCGTGCAGGAAAAGACCGCACCACGGGGTGCTGCGGGGGTTGGCCCCCAAAATGGTCTTCAGGCTCTTGTTGTTTTTGGACTCGTGCAGCCCGGTATATTGTTCTGCTTGGTTCAGCATGCCGGCAGAGGCCGACGCCACGACTGTAAAAGTCAAGGCAGCGGATAGAATTAACGCGGATACTCTCAAACGTCTCGCCCTTATGTTAGAGGGCGCCCGTGTATTGTGACAATTTAGCGACAATTTGACGAGAAATGGGCAGAAATCAGACGCCTATTCATGCGCGCTGATCTGTCATTGCTTCAAAACAGGCTGCCCTGCGCCTCGTCGGCACGGCCGCGTCCGGCATTTTCGAGATCCAGCATACGTAATTTGGTCGTGGTTCCGCCCGGCGCGGAAAAGCCGCCCAGCCGGCCGCCGGCGGCCAGAACGCGATGGCAGGGAATGATCAGCGGCACCGGATTTTTGGCCATGGCCTGACCGACGTCGCGGGCTCTTTCCATGCCGAGGCCGAGATCCTTGACGATGCCGCCATAGGTCGCCGTGCGGCCCCAGCCGATCTGCCGCGCCACCGCGTAGACATCGAGAAAGAAACGCTCCTGCCCGGCAAGATCGAGTTCGACAGTGACGAAATCGATCGGTTCACCGCTGAAATAACGGGTGATCATCGCGATCACCTCACGCGTGCGTGTTTCGGGAACCGCAAGGGTGGATGACGGCAGACGTTTCAGGAGAAGCTTTTCGGTTTCGCCGGCATCGGCGCCGGGCAATTGCAGACGGGCGATGCCGCGCCCTGCCCAGGCAAGGCCGCAATGGCCGAGCGCCGTGGGGAAAACAATATAGCCATAATGGTTGGTCATCGCATTCATTCATCCGCTTTCAGGCGCATACGATGCCACATCCTGCATCTGAAACAACCCGTTTCCGGACCCCTTAAAAAACAAGGCCACCCGGTGCGGCGGGTGGCCTTCAAAGACATCCGTGTCGATTGAGTTCAGGATGCGATCTTGTTCTGCGCCTGCTCCTTGTCCTCCATCAGGCATCGCGCCTGCCGGCTGGCCGCGACGAAAGCCGTGCGGGCGATTTCGCCCGCCACATCACCCATCAGCGAGGCACGGCACAGGCGAAGTGCCTGCTCATGCGCCTTGTCGCCGCGTTCGGGCCATTCGTGCTGCAAAAAATCGAAGGCTTCGTAGACACCGTTGAAAATCCGGGGAGCACCGTTTTCAAGGGAGATGGTAACGGGCTTTTCCCACTTAACGTCATTCAGCAACATTGATTGGACTTCCATGCTCTATTAACCGGCGACAAACGCCGGCTCCTCCAGTTGGTTCCCTTCACCTGCGGTTTCAAGGGTGGAAAAATAACCCTCGAGAAACCATGCGCCCCATCTTTCCATTCTAGCCGATTTGCGGAACAAAGCGGTTCAACACTCGTTCAAGCGGAAGTGAACCGGGTCCATTCATGCCGACAACAGCCTCCCCCGCCATCGTCTGGTTCCGCAAGGACCTGCGCCTTTCGGACAATCTCGCCTTGCTTGCCGCTGTGGAGCATGACGGACCCGTGGTGCCCGTCTATATCCGGGAAAAATCCTCAGGCCCGCTCGGCGGCGCGCAGGAATGGTGGCTTCATCATTCGCTTGTCGCCCTCTCGGCGGCGCTTGAAAAAGCCGGATCCCGTCTGGTGCTTTTGAGCGGTGATGCCGAGCAGACGCTGCGGCACCTTATATCCGAAACCGCCGCAGAGGCGGTGTTCTGGAATCGCCGTTATGATCCTTCCGGCATGGCCACCGACAAGGCACTCAAACAGAAGCTGCGCGACGATGGCCTGACGGTTCGAAGCTTTTCCGGCCATCTGCTGCATGAGCCATCGCGGCTGCAGACGAAATCGGGCGGGCCTTACCGTGTCTATACGCCCTTCTGGCGGGCGCTGGAGGGTGGCGAGGAGCCACATGCGCCAGCAGACGCGCCGAAGAGCCTGAAGGCACCGAAGGTGTGGCCGAAATCCGAGAAACTTTCAGACTGGACGCTGCTTCCAACCAAGCCGGACTGGGCAAAGGATTTCAGTGACATCTGGACCCCCGGCGAAAACGGCGCGTTGGAGAAACTGGATGATTTCATCGATGGCGCCCTGAAAGGTTATGAAGACGGCCGGGATTTTCCGGCAAAACCCGCGACTTCGCTGCTTTCGCCGCATCTTGCGTCAGGAGAGATATCGCCTGCCGCGGTATGGCACGCGACGAAGGGGCTTTCCCGCCACATTGCCGCAAACGATATCAGCCGTTTCCGCAAGGAAATCGCCTGGCGGGAATTCTGCTATCACCTGCTGTTTCATTTTCCCGAACTGGACGAGAAGAACTGGAACGACAGTTTCGATGCCTTTGCCTGGCGGGAGGATGAAAAATCCTTCACCGCCTGGACACGCGGCATGACCGGCTATCCCATCGTGGATGCCGGCATGCGGCAATTGTGGCAGCACGGCACCATGCACAACCGGGTGCGCATGGTCGTGGCGTCCTTCCTTATCAAACACCTGCTGATCGACTGGCGGAAGGGCGAAAAGTGGTTCCGCGATACGCTCGTCGATGCCGATCCGGCCTCCAACGCCGCCAACTGGCAATGGGTGGCGGGCTCAGGGGCGGATGCTTCGCCGTTCTTCCGCATCTTCAACCCGATATTGCAGGGTGAGAAATTCGACGGCGACGGCGATTATGTGCGCCGTTTCGTGCCCGAGCTGGAGAAGCTGGAACGGAAATACATCCACAAGCCGTTCGAAGCGCCAAAGGAGGTACTTAAAAAGGCGGGCATCACGCTCGGCGAAACCTATCCGCTGCCCATCGTCGATCATGCAAAGGCGCGGGAAAGAGCGCTTGCCGCCTATGGCGCGGTGAAGAAGGACACATAAAATTGGGTATCGGCAAAATTTTGCGTGGCTAAGCCGAAGCCGGGAAGATAATTTCTTGCCTTGAAGCGGTTGTAACGGGACATAACGGCACCTAATTTCCGCTCAGACAAGAAGGCTCGATCATGACCATTCATCCCTCTGCGCTCAGTGCCATCGGCAACACGCCGCTCATCCGTCTGAAAGCCGCTTCTGAAGCGACGGGGTGCGAAATCCTCGGAAAAGCGGAGTTCCTCAATCCCGGCCAGTCGGTCAAGGATCGCGCCGCGCTCTACATCATTCGCGATGCCGAACGGCGCGGGCAATTGCGCCCGGGCGGCACCATCGTCGAAGGCACGGCCGGCAATACCGGCATCGGCCTGTCGCTGGTCGCCAACGCGCTCGGCTACAAGACGGTCATCGTCATTCCCGAGACGCAGAGCCAGGAAAAGAAGGACGCGCTGAAGCTTCTCGGCGCAAAGCTGGTCGAGGTTCCGGCCGCTCCCTATTCCAATCCGAACAATTACGTGAAGGTCTCCGGCCGGCTGGCAAAACAGCTTGCTGCAACCGATGAGAATGGCGCGATCTGGGCCAACCAGTTCGACAATATCGCCAACCGCCAGGCGCATATCGAAACCACCGCGCCGGAAATCTGGGACCAGACGGACGGCAAGGTCGACGGTTTCATCTGCTCGGTCGGATCAGGCGGAACGCTGGCAGGCGTGGCCGACGGCCTGCGCGATTTCAACCCTGATATCAAGATCGGCCTTGCCGACCCTGAAGGTGCCGCTCTTTACGAGTTTTACAAGCACGGTGTCCTGAAGTCCGAAGGTTCTTCCATCACCGAAGGTATCGGACAGGGCCGTATCACCGCCAATCTGGAAGGCTTCACACCGGACTTTTCCTATCGCGTCTCCGATGCGGAAGCGCTGCCGGTGCTGTTCGATCTGGTGACAAAGGAAGGGCTTTGCCTCGGCGGCTCCTCCGGTATCAATATTGCCGGCGCGATCCGCCTTGCCCGCGAGCTCGGCCCGGGGCATACAATCGTGACGATATTGTGCGACTACGGTAATCGTTATCAATCGAAGCTGTTCAATCCGGATTTCCTGCGCTCCAAGGGCCTTCCCGTGCCGCAGTGGCTGGCGACGAAAAGCGAGATTGCGGTTCCGTACGAAACCGTTTGAGGACATGCCGAAATGCCTGTGAATGCCCTGTTCCGCGACGATTTTTATCTCTCAACTGTGGAAGCGATCGTCACGGCGGTGCATGAGGATGGCGGCATAGAATTCGATCAGACCTGCTTTTACGCCACCTCCGGCGGCCAGCCGGGCGATAGCGGCTTTCTCGAGCGTGCCGATGGCACGCGCATCGACCTTGGCGTCACCAGAAACGGCGCCGACAAGAGCGTCATCATCCATGTGCCGCTCGAAGGCCAGCCCTCGCCTGAAGTCGGCGAGAAGCTGACCCTGCATGTGGACTGGCCGCGCCGCTACAAGCTGATGCGCATGCACACCGCCTGCCACCTGCTCTCCGTCGTCTGCCAGTGGCCGATCACGGGTGCGGCGGTCGGCGAAGACGAATCGCGCGTCGATTTCGACATGTCGGAAACCATCGACAAGGATGAGGTCACGGCAAAACTGATGGAGCTGGTGAAAGCCAACCATCCCGTCTTCCTGCAATGGATCACCGACGAGGAGCTGCAGGCCAATCCGGGCATCGTCAAATCCAAGAATGTGCGCCCGCCAATGGGCCTTGGCCGGGTCAGCCTCGTCTGCATCGGCGAAAATTCCAGCATCGACAGCCAGCCCTGCGGCGGCACCCATGTTTCCGAAACGCAGGAAGTGGGCGATATTCACATTGCCAAGATAGAAAAGAAGGGCAAGGAGAACAGGCGGTTCCGCATTCGTTTCGGCGCGCCTGAAGCTGTTGCCTGAGATTGGGAGAAACATCGTGAGCACGGATAAGAGCCGTTTCGTCGTTTCGGCGGACTGGGTGGAAAAACAGCTCGGCACATCAGGGTTTCGTGTCGTTGATGCCTCCTGGTATCTGCCGGCGCACAAGCGCAACGGCGCGGAGGAATATGCCGCAGGTCACCTGCCGGGCGCCGTGTTCTTCGATCAGGACAAGATTGCCGACCATGCGACCGGTCTGCCGCACTCCCTGCCATCACCGGAATTCTTTGCGCAAGAGGCCGGCGAGCTTGGTCTCAGCGAGAATGATACGATCGTGGTCTATGACGGCCCCGGTTTCTTTTCCGCGCCGCGTGTGTGGTGGATGCTCAGGGTGATGGGCGTGCGCAAGGCCTATGTGCTGGATGGCGGCCTGGACGGCTGGAAGCGCGACGGCCGGCCGCTCGAAACCGGTACACCGGAAATCGAGCCGGTCACCTTTACGCCTGACTTCAACGAAAAGCGCGTGACTTCGCTTGCCGCCATGCGCGGCATCGTCGACAGCGGCGAAAAGCAGATCGCCGACGCCCGCGGCGCCGGGCGCTTTACCGGCGACGAGGCCGAGCCGCGCGCCGGCATGCGCTCTGGCCATATGCCCGGCGCGCGCAGCCTGCCGGCGACGGCCTTTTCCGAAAACGGCCATTTCAAGGACCTGACCGCCATCCGCAAGATGGTGACGGATGCCGGCATCGATCTTTCGAAGCCCGTTGTCACCAGTTGCGGCTCGGGTGTCACCGCCGCCGTCATCACGCTGGCGCTGGAATCGCTCGGCCATTCCGACAATTCGCTTTATGACGGCTCATGGTCGGAATGGGGTGGATTGCAGGATACGCCTGTTGTGACCGGCGCTGCCGATCCCCTGCCTGCCATCGCGCATGGGCCGCTGAAGGCGCATGTGACGCAGCTGGAAATGACCGCACCACCGAAGGTCAGCCTGCCGATCCCCGTCAACATCCAGACGGCGCTGATGCGCGTCAACAATATTCCCCTGCATTTCTACCGCTATCTCTACTGGCGGGTGGGCAAACGCTGGCATTGGCAAAAGCGCATGCGGATGAGCGACGCCGAGCTTGCCGCCATCCTGCGCGATCCGAAAAACAGCGTCACGGTTCTTTACATGAACGGCGCGCCCGCCGGTCTCTTTGAGCTGAACAAGGCGAGCGACGAGGTGACCGAGCTTTCCTATTTCGGGCTGCTCGAAGAGGCGATTGGCGCGGGCGTCGGCAAGTGGTTCCTGCTGCAGGCGCTTTACGCCGCCTGGCAGGACAATCCGCAGCGGGTGACGGTGACCACCAATACGCTCGACCATCCGCGCGCGCTGCAGCTTTACCAGATGATGGGCTTTTCACCCGTCGGCACCTATGAGGCCTGGGTGGAGCCGCTTGCCGATACGGAGCTTCTGGAGATATCGCTGCGGAACTGAGGCTTCGGCCTTCGAGAGCGGCGCACGCCGTTCTTCGATACGGAGTGTGTGCCGTTCCTTCCCCCTCATTCCTGTGCTTGTCACAGGAATCCAGCCAGCCCAAGTCCTTGGGTTGAAAAGACTCTTCCCGTCGCGCAGACGCGCGTCGACTGGATTCCTGTGACAAGCACAGGAATGAGGGCGGAGGCAGGTGCCAGCCTCGTAAACCGTTGACCGGTTGGTGCGAAGCCCCAAAACAGCGTAATGCTCAAGCCTTCTCGATCATCAGATGCGTCGCGCCCTCGCCGGCCACCGTTCCGGTGCAGCGATAACCGAGCGCGGGCAAATCCAGCCCTTCGAAAAGCAGCTCGCCCTTGCCGAGAAACACCGGCGCAAGGGCCAGATGCAACTCATCGATCATGCCCGCCGCCATATATTGCCGGATGGTGGAAACGCCGCCGCCGATGCGGACATCCCTGCCATTCGCCGCCGTCAGCGCCCTGTCGAGCGCCTCTTCGATGCCGTCGGTGACGAAATGGAACTCGGTGCCGCCCTTCATAGTGAAGGACGGACGCGCATGATGTGTCAGGACGAAGACCGGAACGTGATAGGGCGGTTCTTCGCCCCACCAGCCCTTCCAACTTTCATCCGGCCATGCACCGCGCACCGGCCCGAACATGTTGCGCCCGAGAATCCAGGCACCGATATTTTCGAAGCTCTTTTCGGAGAAATCCTCGTCCGTGCCGGTCGAGCCACCGTCCTTGCCGAACATGCGGTGGAAGGTGCGGGTCTTGAAGGCCCATTGGTGCAACTCTTCGCCACGCACGCCCAGCGGATTTTGCAGGCTCTGCTCCGGTCCTGCGCCATATCCGTCAAGCGAAATGGCGAAATTGCGAACGACGACCTTTGGCATGGCACTCTCCTCCCATCCAGGAGGCAGATCGCCAGCGTCCGGCAATCGGCCTCAGATTTCCCGTTCCAGATTGACAGCCGTTGGAATATGTCCGCCGGCGGCGCCCTTGTCTTCCGTGACGGTGTTCAGCAGGTGATCGGCAATCAGCTCCGCCTGGAACTTGCCAAGCTCGTAGCAATAGGTGATTTCGCGCTTTTCCGCCGACCAGTAGACATCGGGACGGCCGCAGGATTTGGCCGTCAGCCGGACGTCGCCCTTCAGGGCATAGGCACCGAAGCTGCGGCTGATGAGATCGAGCACCTTCGATTCCTTGACCATGATGGCATAGGGTTCAAGGTCAGGATCGCGCGGCGGCACGTAGCTGACGGAAAATCTGGACGATGCCTGGCTGCGGTAGGGAGCGAGAAAATTCTCCCAAGCGGAAGCGACGCCCGGATAGGCGGCGGCGCATTTGCCGAAGTCGGCATTGTTGAGACCCATCATGGCGGCCAGATCGCCATAACCGTCCTTGTCGCGGCCGACCATCAGGCAGGCCATGTTGCGGTCGCGGCTCCTGTCGGGCACCAGTGCGGAAAAGACCGGCGCTTCGTGCTCGGGCAGGGTCTCCGCCTCCCGCGCCAGATACCAGCTGTCGGTGGCATTGACGAGCGCGGTATCAAGCCATTCCTCGTTGGCCTGAAGGATGAGCGTGCCCGCCAGCTGGTCGGCCGGAGCCTGCGCACTGCCGGTGTGGGGGGTGCCGAAATCTGAAATCAGCATGCGCGCACCCTCGTGATAGAGCGAGAAGATCGCGTTGCCGATGACGAAATTCACGGCCTGCTGCAGCTGGTCGTCGGACAGGCCGTCCAGACCGGAGGCAAGCTGCGCCCGCGCCTCGATCGGAGCCGTCAACGAAACGAAAGCCAGCGGTACGGCGGCCAGAAAACGACGCAACATAAAATCAGACCTTCCGGAAACGAGGAGCGTCACTGATTCCCGATGCTAACGAGTCACGCAATGGGCTGGTTGCATCGCCTGTCAAGAATCGGGTGGATAGTGCTCCGTTTCGGGATCATAGCTGCAAAGAAGCAACGCCGATCCCAACCGGAAGGAGCCCACCATGTCCGATCTCGTCTTTATTGCAATGCCGGCTAACGAAGCCGAAGCCTTCCGCGCAGGCGCGGCCGACGCCTATGGCAACCGGCCGGAGCAGGCCATTTCGCCGGGCGGCATGCCCTGCCGCCATTGCCTTTCCCAGATCGCTGCAGGGGAAAGGATGCTGATCCTCGCCTACCGGCCCTTTCCTTCATTGCAGCCTTATGCGGAAACGGGGCCTATATTTCTGCATGCGGACGCCTGCGCGCGCTATCCGCAGACAAAAACCGTCCCGCCGATGCTGGACAGCCCGGATTATATCATACGCGGATATGGCGCCGACGACCGCATCGTCTACGGCACCGGCGCGGTGACGGCGACGGGCGAGATCGTCTCACGCGCAGGGCAGCTTCTCGAGCGCACGGATGTCGCCTATGTGCATGTGCGTTCCGCCCGCAACAATTGCTACCAGTGCCGTATCGATACAGCATAATCGGCAATTGCCTGCAATTTTAAGAAAAGGACTAAACGGCTCTCAAGCTTTCCGCGCCATGATGCAGCTATCGGAAACAATTGATTTGAGCAGCAAAATGACAAACAACCTCAACATGGCAACCCGCAGCGCACCCCGCAGCAAGACGAGGATCTTCGCGACCGTGCACTATTTCAGCCAGTCGACCAGAGGCCGTGTCGTCGACCTTTCGGCGACCGGAATGGCTCTCGAACTGGACGGGCCTTTCGCGGCTGCCAAGGGTAGCCGGGTCAAGGTGCAGAGCGACGATCTTGGCTTCATCGAAGGTGTGGTGCAGTGGCAGCACATGAATCGCCTTGGGCTGCAGCTGAAGCTTTCCACCAACACGCTGGCGCAGCTCTCCTCCTATTTCCGCTTTTTCCATGAAGACGTGAAACCGACGCTCGCGCGCTGAAATAACAAATGCCGAGAACCGGATTACGGCGAGGGAACGGAGCGTAATGCCGCGATGACGGTGCGCGCGCCACGCGCCGATGACAAAAAATTTATCAAACGGTTGAAAACAGGCAAGTCCGTCACGGGCTTGTCATTTTGATGATGGACTCCTCGGCGATTGCTTCTACCCTGTCGCTTTCCATGACAGCGCAAGCTTCATCCGAAGGAGTTCCCATGTCGTCGCTTCTCGCTCTCCACCCCATTACCCGCCGTTCGCTTCTCGGCGGCATTGCGGCCTCCTCGGCGCTGGTGCTGCTGCACCCCTTCGCCGCGCGCGCCGCCGCCAATCAGGCGCATCTGCGCATCATGGAAACGACGGACATCCATGTTCACGTCTTTCCCTATGATTATTACGCCGACAAGCCAAACGACACGATGGGGCTTTCGCGCACCGCCTCGATCATCGACAAGATCCGCGCCGAGGCCGGCAATTCGATGCTGGTGGATAATGGCGACTTCCTGCAGGGCAATCCGCTCGGCGACTATATCGCCTATGAGCGCGGCATGAAGGCCGGCGACAAGCACCCCGTCATCAACGCCATGAACGTGCTGGGTTATGATTGCGGCACGCTCGGCAACCACGAATTCAATTACGGCCTCGACTACATGTCGAACACGCTGGCCGGCGCCGGGTTCCCTTACGTCTGCGCCAATCTCACCAAGGGCCAGCTCGCTTCCGATCCGAAAAACGACGAGCTGTTCTTCAAGCCCTATGTCATTCTGGAAAAGCAGATCCGCGACGGCGGCGGCGTGACGAGCCCGGTCAAGGTCGGCATTATCGGCTTCGTGCCGCCGCAGATCATGATGTGGGATTCCAAGAACCTCGAAGGCAAGGCGCAGACGCGCGACATCGTCGAGGCCGCGAAAGCCTGGGTGCCTGTCATGAAGGAAGAAGGCGCCGATATCGTCATCGCTCTTTCCCATTCCGGCATCGACGGCAAGGGCCAGACCGAGCGGATGGAAAACGCCTCGCTTTACCTGGCAGGCGTCGACGGCATCGACGCCATCTTCACCGGGCACCAGCATCTCGTCTTCCCTGGCCCCAAGACCTGGGACGGCATCGAGGGCGCGGATGCGGTCAAGGGCACGCTGATGGGCAAGCCGGCGGTCATGGCCGGTTTCTGGGGTTCGCATATGGGCCTCATCGACCTGTTGCTCGAAAAGGACGGCAAGGGCTGGAAGATCGTCGACTTCACCTCCGAAGCCCGGCCGATCTATCACCGCGACGAAAACCGCAAGATCGTCGCCGATTTCACCGACAAGGCAGAGGTTCTCGCCGCCGCCAAGGCCGATCACGAAGCGGCCCTCGCCTATGTGCGCCGTCCCGTCGGCAAGACGTCCGCCCCGCTCTATTCCTATTTCGCGCTGGTGGCCGACGATCCGTCCGTGCAGATCGTCTCCAACGCCCAGACCTGGTATATCAAGGACATGCTGAAGGAAGGGCAATATAAGGACCTGCCGGTGCTTTCTGCCGCGGCGCCCTTTAAGTCCGGCGGTCGCGGCGGCGCGGATTATTATACCGATGTCCCCGCCGGTGACATTGCCATCAAGAACGTCGCCGACCTCTATCTTTACCCCAACACGGTGCAGGCGGTGCTGATCAACGGCGCGCAGGTGAAGAACTGGCTGGAAATGTCGGCAGGCATGTTCAACACGGTCGAGGCCGGGGCAAAGGACGCGCCGCTGCTCAACCCGGATTTCCCGTCCTATAATTTCGATGTCATCGACGGCGTCACCTATCAGATCGATATTTCCAAGCCGGCGAAGTTCGACAAGGACGGCAAGGCGGTCAATCCGGACAGCAATCGCATCGTCAATCTGCAATTCAACGGCAAGCCGATCGATCCCGAGCAGAAATTCGTGGTGGCCACCAATAATTACCGCGCCGGAGGCGGCGGCAAGTTCCCCGATATCGCTGCCGACAAGGTGATCTTCGTTGCCCCCGATACCAATCGCGACGTGATCGTGCGCTACATCGTCGACCAGGGCACCATCAACCCGTCGGCGGATGCCAACTGGTCCTTCGCGCCGGTGGCCAATACCACGGCAATCTTCGAGACCGGCCCCAAGGGCCGCCATTATGCGACGGACATCAAGGGCGCGAAAATCGAGGATGTCGGCGACGGTGCGGAAGGTTTCGCGAAGTTCCGTCTGGTTCTTTGAGGACGATGGCCCTCCCGGCGGCAATGTGCCGGGAGGGCTTTTTTAATCGCGCCTACCGACTGCGCGCAGCAGAAGCGGCAGTTCCGCCGGCGGCTTCCGCTCGATACGCCGATAATCGCTGCCATCGCGGTTGCGGCGGATGAGTTTCAGGCCGACCATGTCGCGCCGCAGCATCGCTGCATCGCCAAACAGATGCAGGCCATCCAGAAAGCCGCTGAATTCGCGTTCGGAGAAGCTCCGTTCGGCGGGAATTTTCGCCCATAGATACCAGAGGCACAATTCCTGCTGCGAACGGCGGGACGGCCATTGCGCCAGCCTGCCGGCGGCATCAAAAATCCGCGCGGTCTTCAGCACCCTGCCCTCATTGACGGCCGGCATCGTCTCGGCTGCTGCAGGCCCGCTTTCGGCGGGCAGCAGCGTGCGGAACGCGCGCAGATGCTGGAAATTACGGAAGCCTGCAGCCCTGCTCAGGAGATTGAGCATCTCCACATGGCTTGGCTGGCGGTCCAGCCTGCCCATCTGTTCGCGCAGCGATTTGGCAAAGGTCGAGAGGTCCGCGACCTCCATGGAAAGGATCGAACGTGGCATGACTTATCCTCACGTGCCATTCCGAAATGGTGTCGCTGATCGCCGGCTTCCGACAGGGCACGGGACAAGTGCTGTCACTGTTTTCCAATGCAGGTTTAGCTTCCCTTGCGGGACGGCGATGCCTCGGTGAACTGCTGACCGTGGATTAGGTATAGGCAGGAGGCCAGCCCGCGTCAATTGGCCTTGCCTGGAGCTTGGTGCCGAGGTTGCGGCCCTTCCTTCTCCCCGCCGGGGACAAGAAACACGCCGCACCTTCTAAAGCCGAAAAGCAATTGTCACGGTTCAACGAATGTCACTCAGCGGCGACAGAAATGGTCCTCTGTTTGCCAGCCGCGAGCATCCCGTTGAAATCCTTCTGGTTTGGGCAGGCCGACAGGCGCTGCTGAAATGCTGTCGCGAGCCATTGGCCGGCGGGGCCGGCGGGCTCATCCACCCGCCGAAGCGCAAACAGGGGATATTCGCCCTGCTCATAGGCGTCGAGATCAAGCGCCTTCAGGCTGCCATTGGTCAGGTCGTTGCGAACGATGGATGCCGGCAGACCGCCCCATCCCAGACCACCCTTGATCAGCTGGTATTTGGTGGCGATGTCGCTGACCCGCCATGTCTTGTAGGACAGGACGTTGAAATCGCGGCCCTTGGTCAGGCCGGAAGCATCGGTGACGACAAGCTGGACCTCCTCGCGCACATCGCCAAGGACCAGCGGCCGCTCGATCTGGGCCAGCGGATGATCCGAAGCGACAACCGGCAGCATGAAGGAATGACCGACCTTTTCGACGACGAGTTCATCGTCCTGGCGCAACATCGCCCCGCCAATGCCGATGCCGGCCTTGCGCGATAATACCATATCCATGACCATGCCCAGTTCGCCGACATTGAGGCTGAGCGTGACGGTGGGAAATTGCCGGCGAAAATCCCGCAGCACCGCCACCATTGCCTCCGCCGGCACCATGGTGCTGATGGCGACGGAGAGCTCCGCCTCAAGCCCCTGTTTCAGCCCCTTGGCGCGAGCGCGCATTTCCTGCAGGCCGGCGACGATGCGCCTTGCATCCTCCAGCATGGCGCGCCCCTCATCCGTCAGCTTCGGCTGGCGCACGCCACTGCGCTCGAACAGCGTGACCTCCAGCTGCGCCTCAAGATTGGCTATGGTGTAGCTGACCACCGACTGGGCGCGATTGAGCGCGCGGGATGCGGCGGAAAAACTGCCGGTCTCGGCTACCGTCAAAAATACCTGCAACTGGTCGAGCGTCGGGTTCGCGTCCATCTTCCATCCATTTCATCGATAGATTGCTTCCATATTATCACAGTTTTCTTGATGGCAGTAATTTTTCATATAAGCAGAAAAGGAGGTGCCCGTGGCTCCTCCGCGCCCTCCCAAGGCATCCCGTCAAACCATTGCATGCAAGGAAAAGACCATGTCCAACATTCTTCTCATCACCTCCAGCCCGCGCGGCGACGAATCGGTTTCGAACAAGTTTGCCGGTGAGCTTGCGGGCAAGCTGAAGGCCAAGTCGGCATCGAACACCCTTGTCCACCGCGATCTCGCCGCCGATCCCATTCCACATCTCGACACCGTCAAGACGGCCGCAATCCGCAAGCCGGCCGATCAGCGCACGCCCGAAGAAGCGATTGCCGCCGACTATTCCGACAAGCTGGTGGCCGAACTTCTGGCCGCCGACACCGTCGTCATCGGCACCGGCCTCATCAACTTCAACATCTATTCCGGCCTGAAGTCGTGGATCGACAATGTCGCCCGTGCCGGCCAGACCTTCAAATATACCGAAACCGGCCCGCAGGGTCTTGCCACCGGCAAGAAGGTCTACATCGTGCTGGCCGCTGCCGGCGTCTACTCCGAAGGCCCCGCCGTTTCGCTGAACCACGCCGTTCCCTATCTGAAGACCGTTCTCGGTTTCATGGGCATGACGGATGTGGAAGTGATCTATGTCGAAGGCCTGGCATTCGGCCCGGAAGCCGTTGAAAAGGCCGTGGCTGCCGCAGAAGCCAAGGTTGCCGAACTGGCACAGGCCGCCTGAGGCCGGCGACACGGCACGCTGATGCCGGCGCGGTTGCCGGTATCAGCCGACCCACATGCCATGACGGCCGTGGACCTGGTCCCGGCCGTTGTTTTTTGCCGCATAAAGCCGGGCATCGGCTTCCGATAAAAGCGCACGGAAAAGCTGCCCATCCTCGAAGGCCGTGGCGACACCGATGCTGACGGTCAGCGGCGAGCCATCCGGGCGGCGCAGATCCGTCAATATCGCCGCCCGCAGATTGGCGGAAAAGGCAAGAGCGGCCTCATGGGCCATTGCCGGCAGGAGAGCCACAAATTCCTCGCCGCCAAAACGATACAGATGCCCGAGCGGCTGCACGGCGCGCTTCAGCACGGCGGCGAATTCCCGCAATATCTCGTCACCCTGCAAATGCCCGAAAGTGTCGTTGACGGTCTTGAAGTGATCGATATCGACGATCAGCACGCTGACGGGACGTTGCTTCTCCAGACACTCCACCACGACGGACGGCGCATCAAGTTCCATGCGGGCACGGTCCGATACGCCGGTCAGCATGTCGCGGCCTGAGCGGGACAAAAGCTCCTCGTAACGCTCCCTGAAAGTGAGATCGTTGAAGACGTCGGCAACGCTGCGGCGTGTCAGGAAACGCCCCTTGCCCGATGTCAGCCAGAGATAGATGGCGAAAAGCGCCGAATAGATGGCGACAGCCGCCATCTTCGCCTTCCAGCCGTCGTAGAAGACATCGACCGGGGCATTGAACAGAAGTCGCAGCACCCCGTAAAAGCCGGCCTGGTCGAAACTCAAAATGACGACGCCGCAGATCGCGAAGCGCAGGACGATATGGCGCTGAAGATAGCGTCCCAGCTTTTCGTAAAACAGGATGATGGCGATGGCGTCGATGTAAAGCAGGCTGGTTCCCCATACCATCAGCACGCCCATCTCATTGAGAAAGCCGGCGCTGAGCGACTGTCCGGGAACGACCGCCACCGTCTGATGGAAATGGATGATCTGCGCCATGATGACGGTCAATATATTGCCGAGAAACAGGCCATAGATCGGCTGGCGCACGACCGCCGCATCCTCGCGCATATAAAGCATGAGGATCATCATCAGCTTGCCGGCAAACAGAATGGACGAACCGGGGGAAGCCACGCCGAAGGGCAGCTCGACGTAAAAGACGGCGGCCAGATAGGTTTCCATGAAATGCATGACACCCAGCGCGGTGAGAAAAACACCGATGCCGAGAATATGCCGGTAATGAAGGAACGCCGTCATTACCGAAAAATAGACGGTGGCCTCAATCAGAAAGAGGGCCAGATTTGCCCATTGCATCGGCACACGCCCTATCGATCCACACCACGCCGGTTTCTCGGCGCGACTCCATGCCCTTCAGGGACGATAGGCCGAAGCAACCAACGGAATCTTAATGTCCGGCGGAAGAAAACGTCATCATTTTCCTGGGAAGAGCGATGAACCGTTCTGGTCGATGATCAGTTTCGCCTTGCGGATGGTGAACTCCACCGCATCGTCCATGCTGGTGAAGACGTCGGCGCGGACGAATTCGTGCACCAGCACTTCCTCGCCAGCCTTTTTCTCGATGCGGCCCGCCAGGCGGAACTGGCCGCCTTCCTTGATCGGCGTCGCATAGATCAGATAGTCGCCATGCGTATGCGGCTCTGCCTGTGCGGTCTTCTGCGGCGCATCGGAAGATGGCTGGCCGGAGCCGAAGGCCGAGAGGATTTTGGAAAAAAACGATGCCATGGCTTTCACTCCCTCAATCTGTCACGTTTGAAGGGCGGCGGTGATCCGCCCTTCCCTGCCGTTCGTTTCCCGATCAGATGATCAGGTTCGACAGGATGTCGTTTTCGGTAATATCCTCATAACCGAGACCGGCGGCCTCGAAACGCTCCAGCAGTCCTGCGAAATTGTCCTTGGTGCTGGTTTCGATACCGATCAGGATCGAGCCGAAATTGCGGGCCGATTTCTTCAGATATTCGAAACGGGCGATATCGTCGTCCGGGCCGAGCAGGTTGAGGAAATCGCGCAATGCGCCGGGACGCTGCGGCAGGCGCAGGATGAAATATTTCTTCACGCCGGTGTAACGCATGGCGCGTTCCTTCACATCCGGCAGGCGCTCGAAATCGAAATTGCCGCCGGAGACGACAGCGATGACCGTCTTGCCTTCCAGCCTCTCCCGGCCAAGCTTTTCCAGCGCGGCAATCGCCAGTGCGCCCGCCGGCTCCAGAACCACACCTTCGAGGTTCAGCATCTCGATGATCGTGACACAGATGGCGTTTTCGGGGATGAGCATCACCTGCTCGGCCGGGAAATCCTTCAGTGCCTTGAAATTCAGGTCGCCGATGCGGGCAACGGCTGCGCCATCGACGAAATTGTCGACCTTGTTCAGCGTCACCGGCTCGCCGTGTTCGAGGCTCTTCTTCAGGCTCGGCGCACCTTCCGGCTCGCAGAACACGAAGTTTTCCTTGCGGACCGTGCCGGCCAGAAAACCGGAAAGGCCGGCGGAAAGACCGCCGCCGCCGACCGGCATGACGACGATATCCGGCTTCGTGCCTTCCGGCAGCTGGTCCATGATCTCGGCGGCGACCGTCGCCTGCCCCTCGATGATATCCTCATGGTCGAAGGGCGGCACCATGTAGCCGTCATTGTCCTCGACGTGCTTGCGCGCAGCCGCATAACACTGGTCGAATATATCGCCCACCAGACGGATCTTGATGAATTCGCCGCCGAAGATACGGGTCTTGTCGATCTTCTGCTGCGGCGTGGTCACCGGCATGAAAACGACACCGTGAACGCCGAAATGACGGCAGGCGAAAGCAAAGCCCTGGGCATGATTGCCGGCGGACGCACAGACGAACACCTTGTCCTTGCCGGCCTTGGCCACCGCCTTGCGCAGAAAGTTGAATGCGCCTCTAATCTTGTAGGAACGAACCGGGGACAGATCCTCGCGCTTCAGCCAAATCGACGCGCCATACCGACGGCTGAGATGTTCATTCAACTGCAGCGGCGTTTCCGGGAATATCTCCCGCACTTCCCGCCGCGCTGCCTCCACAAGCTGCTTGTCCACGATTGTCAATCCATTGAAATTCATAATGGCACCCGCTATGCCATAGGACGGCGTCGGAGACAAAGACTCATTTCAGCGCGGCCACGAACTCTGGGTTTCATTTCTTGAACAGCAACCTTCTGCGCTCGGTCATTTATGTGGCGTCCATCTTCGGGCTCTACCTTGCGACTGCCATGTTCCTGCCCGCGCTGACGGATCTTTATTACGGCAATGACGACTGGATGGTGTTTGCGCTGTCCGGCTTCATGTGCGGCGGCTTCGCGCTTGCCTGCGCGCTCGCCACCCGCGGGCCGATCGCATCCTTCAACAAACGCTTCGGCTTCCTGCTCGTCAATATTCTCTGGCTGGTGTTTTCCATCGTCGGCGCGGTTCCGCTCTACCTGTCGGAACTCGACCTGACGCCCGGCCAGGCGCTGTTCGAATCCGTCTCCGCCATCACCACGACGGGATCGACCGCCATATCCGGGCTCGACAATGCACCGCAGGGCATTCTTCTGTGGCGGTCGCTGCTGTGCTGGCTGGGCGGCATCGGTATCGTCGCGCTCGGCCTCTTCATCCTGCCGCTCCTGCGGGTCGGCGGTATGACCTTCTTCCGCATGGAATCCTCCGACACCGGCAATGACCGGCCGTTTGCGCGTCTGGCAAGCTTCACGCGGGCCTTCGTGGCGATCTACATCATCATGACGCTGGCCTGCACCATCGCTTATGATTTTGCCGGCATGTCGCATTTCGACGCGCTGAACCATGCCATGTCGACGGTCGCGACCGGCGGTTTTTCCACCCACGACGCGTCTTTCGCCTATTTCAACAATACCGCGCTGCTGTGGATCGCCACCATCTTCCTGATCTTCGGCAGCCTGCCCTTTTCGGTGATGATCCTGCTTGCGGTGCGCCGCCGGCTGGAGACGCTGCGCGACCCGCAGATTGCCGTCTTTCTCGGCTATCTCTGCGCGATCTCGATTGCGGTCGGCGTCTACCATCATTTCAGGAACGGCGTGCCGCTGGACGACGCGCTCAGCCATTCCTTCTTCAACATGACCTCGATCCTGTCGACCGGCGGTTTTGCCAGCGACGATTACACGCTCTGGGGTCCCTTCGTTGTTGTGGTCGCCTTTTTCGCCACTTTCATGGGCGGCTGCTCCGGTTCGACGGCGGGCGGCATCAAGGCCTATCGCTTTCTCATCATCTTCAACGTGGTGCGCGCCGGCCTGAAGAAGCTGATCTATCCGAACGCCGTCTATTCGGTGCGTTATGGCCAGCAGGTGGTCGATCCCGATACGATCCGGACGATCTTCCTGTTCGTCAGCTGTTTCATCGCGCTGTGGATCGCCGGCAGCCTTGCCATGAGCCTGATGGGGTATGATTTCCTCACCGCCACCTCGGCCGTCGCGACCTCGCTTGCCAATGTCGGCCCCGGCATCGGCCCGATCATCGGACCGGCGGGCAATTTCTCCACCATCAGCGATCCGGCGCTTTATCTGCTGTCGGTGCTGATGCTGCTCGGACGCCTGGAAATCCTGACCGTCCTCGTATTGCTGATGCCGATTTTCTGGAAGAGCTGATATCCCGCATCCGCGTGAATAAAGCGCTTGACCTTCCCACGTTGGAATAGTCCAGGCTCCCCCTGTTACACATTTCCAACCAAGGAGAAACGCCCGATGTGCACCGCTCACCAGCATCATGCCGAAACCGCCACGGCACCGGTTGATGCAGATCTTTCTTTCCATGTTGAAGACATGACCTGCGGTCACTGCGCCGGCGTGATCAAGGGCGCGATCGAAAAGACCGTGCCCGGTGCCGCCGTGCATGCCGATCCCGCAAGCCGCACCGTCGTCGTCGGCGGCGTCTCCGACGCGGCCCGTATTGCCGAAATCATCACCGCCGCAGGTTATACGCCGGAAGCGCGCGCCTGATCCGAAGAGGTCCGGCGGCGCCTATCCCTGCGGCCGCCGGATCGCCCTGACTGCTCCGCTTCACGCTGAACCTGTGAAGCAACCCTTGGACCTCACGGGGCTTTGTCCTTTTCCATACCTTCCCGCGGCGATGCCTCTCCCTTTTCAGGGATGACGGTGGAGGTTTTCCGGCTCCTTCGACCCCGCATCTTTCAAACTTCAGCGCCAGCTTCCGTGATGCCCGACCCGATCCGGCATCCAGCCGCGGCGCGTCTGCGCCGTGAGAGGACTCTTTTGCGATCAAGAACTCGATCGCACTTGACCCCGGATCTCATCGGGGATGACGGAGTGCGGATGCCCGTTTTCAAAATACCGTGACGCCGCGGCACCTATCGGCAATATGGCCCGGCTCTCACGAGCCGGGCCATATCTCATCGGCAACACTTGCCGGACTTATTTCGTTGCCAGATCCTTGGTCATGACAAAATAGTTGAGCGGATGCGGCTTGTAGTTTTCGAGCTTGGCGGAGTAGGCATCGAACACGGTTTCGTGGATGAGGAAGACGGAGACGGCTTCGTCGTAAAGTTTCTTCGCCGCTTCGCTGTAAATGGCGTAACGCTTTGCGGGTTCGGCCGTCGCATAAGCGGATTTGATCAGCTTGTCGGTCGCCTCATTGCAATAATGCGAGATATTATAGCTGCCGCCGCAGGTATAATCGGCATTCAGGAAACCGGCCGGTTCGGCGACATCGGTGGCATAACCGCGCGACAGCAGCGCCATGTCGAACTTGCCGGCCAGAAGGTCGGGTTCGATCGCACTGTAATCGGCAACCCGGACATCGACCTTGATTCCGAGTTCCTGCAGCTGCGCCTGGATGATCGCCGCGACATCCTTCAGTTCGGTCTTTGCCGTATAGGCAAGCAGCGTGACCTTCAGGCTGCCGGGGGCTACCCCCGCTTCCTTCAGCAGGTCCTTGGCCTTTTCCACGTCATAGGCGGGTTTGCCTTCTTCGGCAGCCCAGGGTTCACCCGCCGCAAAGGGCATGGCCGCACCCTTGACGGCGCCTTCATAGATGCTCTCGGCGATACCGCCGGTATCGACGGCGGCCTGGATCGCCTGGCGCACCTTGAGATTGTCGAAGGGCGGCCTGGAATTGTTGAGCAGCAGTTCGGTGATGCGCGGCGACGGGATCGGCGCGACCTTGACGCCTTCGGTGGATTCGATCGTCTTGACTGTCCATGGCGGAACGAGGCGCGAAATCTGCGCTTCCCCGGTGCGCGCCTGGGTGGCGCGGGTGTCGGCATCGGGAACGAAATTCACGCGGCCACCCGCAAGCTTCGGCATTCCGCCCCAATAATCGTGGTTGGCGGTCAGTATCATGTGCTGGCTGGGATCGACCTCCGTGATCTTGAAAGGTCCGGTGCAGGTTCCAACCGGATCGACCTTGCCGTCCTTGTAGGCCGCCGGTGCGAGAATGGAGGTGGCGGGGCTCGCCATCTGTGCTGGCAGCAGCACCGAAGGCTCGATCGTCGTTATCCGGACAATATCATCGCCACCGGCTTCGACCGTGGCGATGAGCTTCGGTGAAAAGGCGCGGGCGGGAACCGGCGCTTTCAGAAGGTTGGTAAGCGCGTTCACGGCGGCCTTGGCATCCAGCGTTTCGCCGTTCTGAAACTTGACGCCCTTGCGCAGCTTGAATTCCCATACCTTGGGGCCGGTCTGTGTCCAGGATTCGGCCAGGCTCGGCTCCAGTTTCATGTCGTAGCCGACACGGATCAGGCTTTCGAAACACCCCGCGCGCGAGCCGAGATAGGCGTCGTCGGAGGCCATCTGCCAGCCGGTCTTCACACCGAAATTATCGTCATAGGTAATCGTGGCGGCCTGTGCCGCTGGCGCAGAAAACGCGGTGACCATGGCGCATGTCGCCAAAAGTGCGTACTTCATCATAGAATATTCCCCTTTTATTTTTGATGATAGCGCTCACATTTCATTTATATTCACGAATTTTTCGATTAAATTTTCTGAAATCACGAGACAAAAGCATACTCAATGGATATTCCATGAATATCCATTCGAATATGATCTATTTTAGGTTTTTATATTCGGAATTTTATTCCGATATTAAACCCTGCACGCACAATTCATCTGTTTTGACCAAGGAACAAAACTGTAACTGCTTTACGCTTCAGCTCCATTCGCGCCAATGATGGCAGCGTGCGAAATGCTCGCCCGCAACGCCCTCCAGAACCGGCTCCTTTTCACCGCATATCGCCGTCGCATATTTGCAGCGGGTGTGAAATTTGCAGCCACCCGGAGGATTGAGAGGGCTGGGCAAATCACCGTCCAGCAGCATTTCCGGCGCATAAAGGCCGGTCTCATCCAGCATCGACGACGCGATCAAAGCCTTGGTGTAGGGATGTTTCGGCGCGCGAAAAAGCTCCTCGCGATCAGCGATTTCGACGATCCGCCCGAGATACATCACCGCGATGCGATCGCAGAGATAACGCACCACGCGCAGGTCATGGGAAATCATCAGAACCGTCAAACCATGACGGCGTTTCATGTCCATCAGCAGGTTGAGGATCTGCGTGCGCATGGAGGCATCAAGCGCCGACGTCGGCTCGTCGCAGACAAGGAAGCTCGGATTGAGAAGCAGGGCGCGGCCGATGACCACACGCTGCAACTGCCCGCCGGAACATTGGCTCGGGTAGCGATCGAAAAAGGAGGAATCGAGACCGACCTCTTCCAGCATCCTGAAAACACGCGCCGTGCGCTCCTCGCGTGTGCCGATGCCGTGCTGGGCAAGCGGCGCCTCCATGCTCTGCCCGATGCGCATGCGCGGGTCGAGCGCGGAATAGGGATCCTGAAACACCAGTTGCACGACCTGGCGCATGCGCCGCAGCGCCTCGCCCTGCATGTGCAATATATCGTGTTTGCCGATGCTGACCTCACCTTTGGTCGCATGGGTCAGCCGGGTGATCAGCCCGGCAACAGTGCTTTTGCCGCATCCGGATTCACCGACAAGGCCAAGCACCTCGCCCTCACCGATGGTCAGGGACACATCGTCGACCGATTTCACCACCCGGTGACCAAGGCCGGATATCGGATAATATTTGCAGAGGTTCTTTGCAACCACGTAAGGCCTGCTCTCGCTGCCGGCCATTGGCGGGTTTTCTCTGATCGCTGTCGATAACATTCCGCCCCCTCCTTCAGCAAACCGCGTGGCTGGCATGATCATGGCCGGCATGGTCGTCGCCGACCGCCCAGCATCGCGCCTTGCGGCCTTCCGGCAAGGCGTTCAAATCCGGTTCCGCGGCCATGCAGCGGCTGCCCATGCCGGCCGCCTTGGCCAGCGAGCAGCGCGGATGAAACCGGCAACCGCAGGACATGTCATGCGCCTGCGAACTCGATCCGGGTATCGTCAGCAGCTGCCCCTCGCTGTCGGTGGTCAGAAGCGAGCAGCTGATCAGCGCCTTGGTATAGGGATGCTGCGGCGCCTTGAGGATCGCCTGGGTCGGCCCCTCCTCGACGATGCGCCCGGCGTACATGACTGCAATGCGGTCCGCGAAAGCGGCGACCACCGACAGATCGTGGGTGATGAGCAGGGTTGCGAGCCGGCGCTTGCGGCGCTCGTCATCCAGCAGGCGCAGGATTTGTGCCTGGACGGTGACATCGAGAGCCGTCGTCGGCTCATCGGCGATCAGCAGTTGCGGATTGCCGGAGAGCGCCGCGGCAATCATGACGCGCTGGGCCATGCCGCCGGAAAGCTCATGCGCGAAACATTGCGCCCGCGCCGATGGGTCCGGAATGCCGACATCGGACAGGAGGCCAACGACCCGGCTGAGTGCCGCGTACCGGCTCATCTTGCGATGGACCCACAAAGGCTCGGCAACCTGCGTTCTTACCCGGCTGGTCGGATCCAGCATGGCCTGAGGCTGCTGGAACAGCATGCCGATATCAGCGCCGCGCAGCGCATCGAGCTCGGCGGATGAGAGCGCGAGGATATCGCGGCCGGCAAAGGAAATGCGGCCGGAATTGATCTCCGCGCCCGGTGGCAGAAGCCGCATCAGCGACAGGGCCGTCATGCTCTTGCCGGAACCGGATTCGCCCACGAGAGCGACGACCTCCCCGGCATTGACGGAAAGCGTCAGGCCCGAAATGACAAATTTTCGGCCATTTTGCGCGGGCACCGAAACATGCAGATCCTCGATTTCCAGAAGCGGCGCGCGCTCGGAAGAGATGGCCGTATCGGCATGCGTCTGTCCTTCGATATTCATAAGAGTTCCCCTTATTTTTATTGAATCGGAGGCATTTGCGTATTTTCATGCGGCTTCAGACGATATTACTCTCCTTCCGGTTCCTTTGCCTCAGCCATGTTTGACGATCGTCAAACCGGTCATTGCCCTTTAACGGGCGTCAATGACCGTTCTGTTTCTTGGTCTCGATATTGAGCCCGTGGCCGATCCACGTCACGCTGAGCGCCGACAGGAAAATCGCCAGGCCGGGTGCGATGACCAGAACGGGCATGCGTTCGGCATAGGCCTGCGCATCGGCCAGCATCAGCGCCCAGTCGGCGGCCGGCGGCTGCACGCCGAGCCCCAGAAACGACAACCCGCCCACCGTGATCAGCTTGTGGCCAAAACGCAGGAACGCCACGGCCGCGATCGGCCAGATCGTGTTGGGAATGATGTGCCGGACGATGATGAAGCGCCGCGTGCAGCCGAGCACTTCCGCCGCACGGATATATTCGCGGGAATTGATCGACAGCGTCAGCCCGCGCGCCAGCCGCGCAAAGGGTGTCCAGCCGACAATCGTCAGCGACGCGATCAGCGTTCCATATCCCGGGCCGAAGATGGCGACGAGGAAGATGGCGATCACCACGTCGGGGATGGCGATGAGCAGATCCACGATGCGCATCAATATTTCATCGAGAATGCCGCGGCTGCGGCCGCTGATGATGCCGATGAAGGTGCCGATGGCGACAGAGAGAATGACGGTGATGGCGGCGATCGTGACCGTGAAGCGGCCGCCGATCAGCAGCCGGCTGAGTACATCGCGCCCGAGATGGTCGGTGCCCAGCCAATAGGCGGCGCTTGGCGGGTTGAGCCGCAGGCGAAGGTTCTGCTGCGCCGGATTATAGGGCGAAATCCATGGCGCGATGATCAGCAGCAGAATGATGACGAGAAAGATCGCCGATCCCGCATAGAAGGTCCAGTGCCGCCGGCGGATGAAGTCCGTGAAGCGGCTGAGGGTCGAGGGGCGCCTGGGCGTGGTCATCGGCATGGCGGCTGTCGCGCTCGGAAAGTGACTAATGGTCATGGTGACCTCGCATGGCTGGATTGATCAGGACATAAAGGCCGTCGGCCAGGGTATTGATCAGGATGGACAGGGCGACGATGCAGATGAAACCGCCCTGCAGCATCGGGATGTCGCGATTGACCACCGCATCGTAGAGAAGCCGGCCCATGCCGGGGATGGCGAAGATCACCTCCACGACCACCGATCCGCCCAGCAGGCCGGCAAGCCAGAGGGCGAAGAAGGTAACCACCGGCAGCGAGCCGTTGCGGATGCCGTGGCGCATGACCGTGCTGTGCATGCCGAGCCCGCGGCTGCGCGCCGCCGTGATATAGGGCGCGCGCAGGACCTCGGCCATGGCCGCACGCGTCACCTGGGTGAAATAGGCCAATGGGCGCAATGTCAGCGTGAGTGCGGGAAGCACCAGCGAGCGCCAGCTGTCCCACCCCGCCGACGGCAGCCAGCCGAGATAGAGCGCAAAGACCAGCGCCGACATGGGCGCGAACCAATATTCCGGCGTCGCAACGAAGGTCTGGATCATCAGCGTCGCGAAATTGTCGAGCCGGCCGCCCGGGCGCATCGCGGCGAGCGTGCCGAGCGGCAGGGCAACGGCCACCGCGATTGCCAGGGCCGTCAGCGCCAACGTCACCGACACGCCGAGCGAGCGCAAGAGCTCGCCGGCCACGGGCTGGCTGCTGGTGAAGGAAAAACCAAGATCGCCGCGCAGGGCGCTGGACAGCCAGGTGAAATATTGCACGTAGAGCGGCCGGTCGAGCCCGAGGCTTACCCTCAGCGCCTCCACCGCATGCGGATCGAGCGCCGTATCGCGCATGCGTGAAAACAGGATGGTACGGGCCGGATCGCCCCCCGCCATATAGGGCAGAAGAAACGCGATGACGGAAACGATCGCCAGCATCAGGCACAGAATAAGGAAGCGCTGTATTATCTGTATCCACATGGCCTGATCTCCTTCACCACGATTGGCGTCTGCACTGCAATCCGCGCCCGCTCCCGGCCGCTTATTTTCCGGAGCGCTGTAAATCCATCACCGGACCGGAGGTGCCCTTCAGCATGCCGGACCGTTTGGGCACGACGGTCACGGCGGTAAAATCGATATCCTCGGAATGGGCCAGATCCTGAATGATCGGGCATTCCGGCTCACCATTGTCCGGGCAATAGGTTGCGAGATTTCGAAGCGTATCGGCCATCTCCCGTAGGGTATCCATCTTCGCTTCCAGGTCGATGACATGCTCCATGACGATGCGTTTGACATCGCACGAGGCGCCGCCCGGATCACGCCACAGGGTCATGAGCTGCCTGATTTTTTCGATCGAAAAACCGAGGTCGCGCCCGCGCCGGATGAAGCGCAGGGTTTCCAAGTCATTGGCCGTGTAGACCCGGTATCCGGACTCCGTGCGGTTTGCCGATTTGATCAGCCCGATCGTCTCGTAATGCCTGATCATCTTCGCAGAAACACCGGAGGCGGTGGCGGCTGTGCCAATGTTCATCGATCCTGCTCCTATCTTTCCGGGGTGAAAAACACGTCTGCATGAATGTCGGCAGTGCGGATACCACGCGCCAGAAGCTGCGGCACCGTCGCCTCGATCATCGCCGGCGGGCCGGCGAGATAGGCTTTCCAGCCATCCAGATCGTCGAAGTCATCCGCCACCGCATTGCCGACATAACCGCAGCGCATCTGCGCCTGCGGCTCGTTCGAGAGAACCGGAACAAAGCTCAGATTGCGGTGCCGGGCGATGAGCGCCTCGAAATGATCCACCATATAAAGGTCACGCCGGGCGCGGGCGCCGAAATAGACATGGATCGGACGTTCCCGTCCCGTCGCCTGCCCGCTGACCAGTGCGGCTTCGACAACGGCCTTGACCGGCGCCAGACCCGAGCCGCCGGCAATGCCGAGGATCGGCCCGCAATGTTTTGCCCGCAGGAAGGAAGAGCCGAAAGGCCCTACCAGGGCGACCGGATCGCCCGCCCTGGCGCGGGTGAAGATGTGACCGCTCGTCAGACCGCCCGGCACGTGCCGGATGTGGAATTCGATCAGCTCCTCGTCGACCCGGCTGGCGATGGAATAGTCGCGCGGCGAACAGTCCGGATAAAGCAACCGCACATATTGCCCGGGCTTGAAGGTGAATTGCCCGCGGTCATCGAGCCTGATGCGGACAAGCTTGATATCATGCGTCGCATCCACCGCTTCCGCGACGACACCGTCGAAACGGCCGGTCGGAATATCGGCAATCTCATCGGCGCCATCGAGCCAGCCTATCGTCACGTCGCTCATCGGCACGGCGCGGCAGGCAAGCGTCAGGCCTTCCGCTTTTTCCTCTTCCGTCAATGAGAAGGGCGTGTGCTTGAGAAGATCGATCTCACCGGACATGAGACGGGATTTGCAGGCACCGCAGCGGCCCATGCGACAGCCGTGCGGATAGGTGACCCCTGCCGCCAGCGCGGCCTGAAGCACGGTCTCGCCCTCAGCCGCCAGGATGCTGCGTCCGATCTGCGGCAGATAGATTGTGTTGCCAGGCGTCATCATGTCCGCCTCCTATTCGGCCGCTGCGAGCTGCATGCCGGACGGCCTGTCCACCAGCGGCGCACGGAAGCTTTTCAGGCGCAGTGCGTTCGTGAGGACGAAGACGCTGGAGAGCGCCATGGCTCCGGCGGCAAGGACAGGCGACAGCAAAACGCCATTGACAGGATACAATATTCCGGCAGCGACGGGAACGAGCGCGGCGTTGTAAGCAAAGGCCCAGAACAGATTCTGGCCGATATTGCGGATCGTCGCCTTGGAGAGCGCGATAGCATTGGCAACACCGCGCAGATCACCGGACATCAACACCACATCGGCGCTTTCAATGGCGACATCCGTGCCCGTGCCGATGGCAAGACCGACATCGGCTGCCGCGAGCGCCGGCGCATCGTTGATGCCATCGCCGACAAAGGCGACGCGCCGGCCGCCGGCGGCCAGTTTCTTCACGGCCTCGACCTTGCCGTCGGGCAGCACTTCCGCCACCACTTGATCGATACCGAGGCGGCGGGCGATGGCTTCGGCGGTGCGGCGATTGTCGCCGGTGATCATCGTGACCTTGAGGCCCAGCGCATGCAGCGCCGCAATCGCCTCCGGCGTCGTCGGCTTCACCGGATCGGCGACCGCAATGATGGCGGCCAGCCTGCCATCGACAGCGGCATAAAGCGGCGACTGCCCTTCCCTGCCCAGCCGCTCGGCATCACCGGCGAAGATGGCGACATCGTAACCGAGTTTCGTCATGAACCGGTCGGCGCCCGCCTCCACCTTGCGGCCGTCGACCAATGCCGCCACGCCGAAACCGGGGGTGGCCTCGAAACCCTCCGCATCGGCAAGCGTCAGGCCGCCATGTTTCGCAGCCTCGACGATTGCCTCGGCGATCGGATGTTCGGATCGGTTCTCCAGCGAGGCGATGAGGCGCAGCACCGTATCCGGGTCAAAACCTTCAGTCGTGGTGAAATGCACCAGTTTCGGCTTGCCGAGCGTCAGCGTGCCGGTCTTGTCGACGGCGATGACATCGGCGTCGCGCAGGGTCTGGAGCGCATCGCCGCGCCGGAACAGCACGCCCATTTCGGCGGCGCGGCCGGTGCCGACCATGATAGAAGTGGGCGTGGCGAGACCCATGGCGCAGGGACAGGCGATGATGAGCACCGCGACCGCATTAACGAGTGCGAAGGTCAAGGCCGGGTCCGGCCCGAACACGAACCAGACGATGAAGGTGGCGAGCGCCGCCAGCATCACCGCCGGCACGAACCAGTTGGTCACCTTGTCCACCAGCGCCTGTATCGGCAGCTTGTCGGCCTGGGCTTCCTCGACCATGCGGATGATCTGCGCGATCAGCGTATCTGCGCCCACCTTGGTGGCGCGGAAGGTGAAGGAGCCGTTGCGGTTGACCGTGCCGCCGACGACCTCGGACCCCGCCGTTTTCGTCACCGGGATCGGTTCACCCGTGATCATCGATTCATCGACATAAGAGGAACCATCGAGCACCAGCCCGTCGACAGGCACTTTCTCACCGGGACGAACGACGATCACGTCGCCCGTCTGCACGTCCTGCAACGGCACATCGACGGTTTCGCCATTGCGCAGCACGCGGGCCGATTTGGCCTGCAGGCCGATCAGCCGCTTGATCGCCTCGCTGGTGCGGCCCTTGGCGCGCGCCTCGAGAAAACGGCCAAGCAGGATGAGCGTGACGATGACGGCCGCGGCCTCGTAATAGACATTGGCCGTGCCACGCGGCAGGATGTCGGGCAGGAAGGTCGCCACCACCGAAAATCCCCAGGCGGCGGAAGTGCCGAGCACCACCAGCGAATTCATGTCCGGCGCCAGCCGCAGAAGTGCGGGTATGCCCTTTTTGAAGAAGCGCAGGCCGGGTCCGAAAAGAACAAGCGTGGTCAGCGCAAATTGCAGATACCAGCTTTCCTGCATGCCGACCGTTTCCATCACGAAATCATGGATGGCGGGCACCAGATGCGAACCCATCTCCAGAACGAAGACCGGCAGGGTCAGAACAACGGCGACGGCAAGACTGATCTTCAGGCCACGCAACTCGGCCTCGCGCCGGTCCGGCTCTTCGCCCTTGGCCTTATCCGTGGCGATCTCGCTTGCTTTATAACCTGCCTGCCGGATTGCCGCAGCCAGCCCGGCGGCCGAGACGGCATTGCCGGCGACGCGGACAGTGGCGCGTTCCGTCGCCAGATTGACGCTTGCCCCGGAAACGCCGGCGACGGCGTTCAGCGCCTTTTCGACGCGCCCGACGCAGGAGGCGCAGGTCATACCCTCAATATCGAGTTCGATGGTTTTCTCATCGACGCCATAACCGGCGTTCCGCACGGCTGCGATGACCGCCATGACGTCGGGCGGTCCGGAAAAGGCGATATCGGCGCGCTCGGTGGCAAGATTGACCGAGGCTTTCAGAACCCCCGGCACCTTGGCAATGGCCTTCTCCACCCGGCCAACGCAGGAGGCGCATGTCATGCCATCGATGGCAATTTGATGACTCGCCCGGATCTCGATTTGCGACATGCGTATGACCCCTCTTTTCTTATATCGAAAAAGATAGGGCTTCCCATCGTGGCAAGGTCAATAGGGTCTTTTTGATGATTTTCAAGAAGGGATGACGCGTCCGTGAACAGGCGTTTTGCGCCGGCTCGCAGCTTGGGGCATCGCATCGATCCAAGGAAAGGTGGTGCGGACGGCGGGACTTGAACCCGCAAGACCAATGGTCGGCAGATTTTAAGTCTGCTGCGTCTACCGATTTCGCCACGTCCGCATTGCCGCGCCGCCTGCCGAACCGGCCCCGGCGCTGCTCATTGCCTGGTCATTACCCGGTGGAGGATCACGCAAATCCGGTCCCGAGTGCCGACAGTGCCTCATCTACACAGGCCGGACCGTTTCGGTCAACGGGGCCTCAGCCACACCAGGACTGATTTTTTGCCGCTGCCGGATGCGCGAGCCCTTCCCGCACGAGTTGATCGGCAAAGGATACGCCCGACCGTGAAAGCCGTTTGCGTTCCGAGGCTTGCCCACCCGCAGCGCCGGAGGAAGCAACGTCGAAGGCACCTGCATTCAGCATGTCGCGAAGCCTGACCTTGGCAACGAAACCGCGCTGGCGCTCTTCCATGCAGCGCGCCCGGTCGATCTGTGGAACCTCGATGCCGGCAAGCTGCATCTTGACGCCCTTCATCCAGAAGGTGTTGCCGTCGGCCACACAATTGTTGAGGCCGGAACGGCCGCAGAAGGCAAAGGTGCCGCTTTTTTCTCCGAGGGCGATTTTTTCGACCGAAGGGCGCGTTTCTGGCAGGATAGCGGCAACCTGGCTCGGCTGTGCGGAGGATGGCATGGCGATCGGACGCGGCGGCACCGGAGCATTGCCGGGCAGAACGGGTGATGTGGGGCGAATGGATGCGACTTTTTCCTGCGTGACGGAATCGCGCTTGGCCGCCATTGCCACTTTCGGAGCATTCGTTGCCGATGATGTCGCCCTGGCAACATGCCGCTGCGGCAGAAGACTGTCACGGTGCTCGTAAGCCTGAATGCCGCCGGCGACGACGCCCAGCATCAGCACCCAGGGCCAAACGCTTCCGCCACTCGATTTCTTCGCCGTGCGGCGTCGTGCTGTCGATTTTCGGTTGCTCACGATTGGACTCCTTTTTACGGAGCCGCATTATCGGCCAAAGGAGTTTCCGAAAGGTTGGCGTGACGAAAGAGCTGTGGATAAACCGTCAGCGGACCTGATCGAGCAGCCGCTTGCATTCGAGCAGATCGAACAGGGCTTCCTGAAGCAGCGCCTGATCATCCTTGCCGATGCCCGACTTGCCGACGGATATTTCCGCATCGCTGTTGCCGCCGCCAAAGCCAAAGAAACGACCGCTCGGCTTGGCCTTCGGACGGCCGACGACCTCGTCCCCATCGGTATCGATGACGCGCGGTTCGGCGACTTCCTTTTCACCGCTCGCCGCCATGATGGCTTCCATCGTCGCGAGATCACCCGAGGCGATCGCGGCGACGAAGCGGTTGCCATTGGCTTTCAAAAGCTTCTGCACGCCCTTGATGGTATAGCCATGGTCATAAAGAAGATGGCGAATGCCCTTCAGGAGATCGATATCGTCCGGGCGGTAATAACGGCGGCCCCCACCCCGTTTCATCGGCTTGATCTGCGGAAAGCGCGTTTCCCAGAACCGCAGCACATGCTGCGGCAGGTTCAGCTCATCCGCCACTTCACTGATCGTCCGAAACGCGTCGGGGCTTTTGTCCAAATTTCCACTCCCATCCGAACCGGAGCGCCATGCATCCGGCCGGACACTGAACGAGAACGCTTTTCACCCGCCGGTCCAGCCATCCCGCAAAAGCCGCCTTCCGACGTCTGCGCCGATGCCCGTTGCGGCAAGATACAAATCACTAAAATTGATTATGATGTGAGTCGACCGGATTTCAACGGCTTGCACGTTGAAATTCAAGTATGTTCACAGGAAGAATGGGAAAAACGACTTGTTATAAGGCCAAAAAGCCACGCGGCGGCGGCGTAAAAGTCCAGACTTACGCGCCGGCCTTCTGGCCCTTCTGCTTGGCCTTGCGGGCCGTGTGGGCTTTCAGGATGCGCTGCTTCAGCACGTTCGACGCCTTGAAGGTCATGACACGGCGCGGAGAAATCGGGACTTCCTCACCCGTTTTCGGGTTGCGACCGATGCGCTCGTTCTTTTCCCTGATCTGAAACGTCGCGAAGGACGAAAGCTTCACGACCTCGCCGCGGGTGATCGCGTTGCATATTTCGTCGATGATCGTCTCGACCAGTTCGGCGGATTCAGTGCGGGACAGCCCGACTTTACGAAACACAGATTCTGCAAGATCTGCGCGTGTCACTGTCTTCCCGGCCATTTTTCCCCACAAACCGTGTCTGAACTCTTCTCTTAGAGCCGCCGAGATTATTTCCCTTGTGGCGACCGGTCAAGGGATTGTTCCAGATTCATTTGAGGCTTTCGGCAATACCTGCAAGGGCTTAGAGCGCGCGGCACGGTTTTGCCGCGGTAACGGGGCTGCCCAGGCGCGACGGACCGGGGCCTGGTTGCGAAAAATACAACCGATTTCACCCCGGCAGCTTACCGTGGAACGAATTCGCCGTTACCAGCGCAGCAGCACCGCACCCCAGGTGAAACCGCCGCCCATGGCCTCCAGCATCACCAGATCGCCCTTCTTGATGCGTCCGTCACCGGCCGCGACGGCGAGCGCCAGCGGAATGGACGCGGCCGAAGTATTGCCGTGCTGATCGACGGTGATCACGACCTTTTGCGGGTCGATGTTGAGCTTCTTCGCCGAGCCGTCGATGATGCGCTTGTTGGCCTGGTGCGGAACGAGCCAGTCGAGATCGTCCGCCGTCGTGCCGGTCGCTTCGAAAGCCTGTTCGATGACGTCGGTAATCATGCCGACGGCATGTTTGAAGACTTCCCGGCCCTCCATGCGCAGATGGCCGACCGTGCCCGTCGTCGAAGGACCGCCGTCGACATAGAGCTTTTCCTTGTGCGAACCGTCGGAACGCAGCTGCGCGGTCAGGATGCCGCGATCTTGCGACGTGCCCTCGCCTTCGCCCGCTTCGAGAACGAGAGCGCCGGCACCGTCGCCGAAGAGCACGCAGGTGGTGCGGTCCTTCCAGTCGAGAATGCGCGAGAAGGTCTCGGAGCCGATCACCAGGACGCGCTTGGCCATGCCGCCGCGAATATAGAGATCGGCAGTCGAAACGGCATAGACAAAACCGGAGCAGACGGCCTGCATGTCGAAAGCGAAACCGTGGGTCATGCCCAGCCGGTTCTGGATATTCACCGCCGTCGCCGGGAAGGTGTTGTCCGGGGTCGAGGTGGCCAGAATGATGAGGTCGATATCGTCGGGCGTCAGGCCGGCATTGTCGAGAGCGGCGCGGGCCGCCGCCTCGCCAAGCGAAGCGGTGGTTTCACCCTCACCGGCAATGTAGCGCTGCCGGATGCCCGTGCGCTGCACGATCCATTCGTCTGATGTCTCGACGACACCTTCGATTTCGCTGTTGGTCATGACACGCTTCGGAAGCGCTGCCCCGAAACCACGGACTATAGAGCGGATCATTCCCTTATTCCTCGTCAGCCACGAGAGCTTCGGGCGCCGGGGGCGGAAGCCGTCTTGCGTGGTAAATCTTCAGATCATTTTCAATCTTGGCGGTCAGGCCGTTGTGAACCATGTCGTAGCCGACATCGACGGCGGAGGCGAAACCGATGGCGTCCGTGCCGCCATGGCTTTTGATGACAATGCCGTTCAGGCCAAGAAACACGCCGCCATTGACCTTGCGCGGATCCATTTTTTCCCTGAGCACATCAAAGGCGCTTTTCGCCAGAACATAACCGATCTTGGCGAAGAAGCTGCGGGAAATCGCCTCGCGCAGCAGCGTGGTGATCTGGCGCGCCGTGCCTTCGGCGGCTTTCAGCGCGATGTTGCCGGTGAAACCCTCGGTCACCACCACGTCCACAGTGCCCTTGCCGATATCGTCGCCTTCGACGAAACCGCGATAATCAATGGTGCCGAGGTCCGCCTCACGGATCAGCCGTCCGGCCTCACGCACCTCTTCCTGGCCCTTCACCTCCTCGACGCCAACATTGAGCAGGCCGACGGTGGGGCGGTCGATATCGAAAAGCGCCCGTGCCATGGCCCCGCCCATCAGGGCGAAATCCAGAAGCTGCTGGGAATCGGCGCCGATCGTTGCGCCGACATCAAGGACGATGCTCTCGCCTTTCAGCGTCGGCCAGATGCCGGCGATCGCCGGACGCTCCACCCGCGCCATGGTGCGCAAACAGAATTTGGCCATGGCCATCAGCGCACCGGTATTGCCGGCGGAAACGACGACATCCGCCTCGCCAAGCTTCACGGCTTCGATGGCGCGCCACATGCTGGAGACGTAGCGGCCGCGGCGCAGCGCCTGGCTCGGCTTCTCGTCCATGCTGACCGAGACTTCACAATCGTGAAAGACCGACTTTTCCCGAAGGGCCGGATATTGTGCCAGAATGGGGTCGCATTTGCTCTTCTGCCCATAGAGCAGAAAAGTTACATCGTTGTGCCGTTCAAGCGCCTTGGCGGCACCGGGTATGGCAACATCTGGGCCGAAATCGCCACCCATGACGTCAATTGCAATTCTGATCACTCGTCCCTTATCCTTTTTGCCGCCGCTCCAGCGGATTTTGCGCGAAAATACCTTTTCCGGCTCTCGTTACAATAAAATTATTTCAGCCCGGCAGGGCCATTCAGTCTTTTTTCCAATCTTTCAACGCGGCGAAAGGTGACGGACGCTTTTCCTCCTCGGGCTCCTTGTCGCCCGTATCGACAAATTCGACATCCGATTTGCGCGGATAGGGATCGATCGCGAGAGCGGCAAATTCCGCGACGACGGCGCCGGCATCGATGCTGTCGCCGGTGAACTGATCGGGAATATCCGGACCATCGGGGTCGAGCACGATCTCGCCCTCCTCATTGGTGGTCATCCGCGCCAGCTTCGAACCTTCCGGAACGAAAATCTGTTCAAGCGTCTCCTCGATCCTGCTCGAGACCGGCTCCAGCGTCACGACGCAGGACTGGGTCACGGCCGCATGCACCTCGCCCTTGATCTTCACGCCATCCTTCTTCCAGCGGGACACCTGCAGCTCCGCCTTCAGATAGTCGACGGAAAGCACGTCCCAGAATTTCGCCAGCGCCTTGAGTTCCTCGGCGTCGGCCTCAAGACCAATCCTGACGGGATTGGCGGAAATATGGCCTACCTTTACGGGATAGGAAAAAGGCAGGTCGTCATTTGCGGCGTGTCGCGTGTTCATCGTGAACCTCATCGTCCAGGCAAGGGCAGCGTCAGGCTTCCGGTTGCGATTGTGTCTTCGGCGCAGGCGTCAAGGACCGGGGAGGCTTCCATCATCCAGCCTGCCAGCCCGTCCAGTTCCGGCGCCGTCTCGTCCGATTGCGGATATATATTGCGACGGAGCGCGGCGGCAAGGGCAACGGCATCCGATACATCGAGCGCCGCCGCATAGGATTCGAGCCGTCCATAGAACATGCCGGCAAATTTCTTCATCCGCTTCGGCACGCCCTGATCGCCGATGCCGAGTTCGCGGATGGAATGATCGATATCCTGGAAAAACGCGTCGACGATCTCCTGCGCGATCTCCTGGCCGCTGACGCCGGAGGACTTCGTGCGGCGGAAATAGAGAATCATGATGATCGACAGCATCTCGAAGCGGCCCATCACGGTATCGGGAACACCGAGATCGAGATAAAAGGCGGGCGTGCGGGCAGCGGCCGTCAAGGTCTCATATTGCCTGTCGACTATGGCGCGATTGTTGTTTTTCTTCTTGAACAGCCCGAATATCATCGTTTTTTTCCGAACCGGGCCGGTGAATTCACTTCCCGCCCCTCGCACTTGTTGCATGATCGTCAAAGCTGGTTTACCGAAGCATCCACGAATTGCAATGCTGTCGCGGTCACGTTCGTCTTTGCGCTGAAACAGTCAAAGAGAACCGGAGGCGTTCCAAAAGACCGGGAAAGCATTGAATTTGGGGGGTGACCGGGATTTTCCGTCCCCGGATTGACACAATCATGTGCACAGACACTGTGCACCACGCAATGCCGGAAGGTGCCATTCATGATCGCAGTCGGGGAAAAGCAGTTGAGCAAGCAGACATCCGCAAGTCACGGCAAAATTCTGAGCAAGACCGCCATCGCAATCGTGCTCGCGTCCAGCCTGCTTTCCGCTTGCACCAGCACCACCGATGTCTTTCATAACGGCTACGTCATGGACGAACAGTCGCTGCAGCTGATCCCGGAAGGTTCGAGCCGCGAGCAGGTCCTCCTGACCATGGGCACGCCATCGACCACGGCGACCTTCGGCAACGAGGTGTTCTATTACATTTCGCAAAAGCGCGTGCGCCGCGCCGCCTTCATGAAGCCGACGCTGGTCGAGCAGAACATCCTCGCCATCTATTTCAACAAGGACGGCGTCATCGAGCGCAAGGCCAATTACGCACTGCAGGACGGCAAGGTGTTCGACACGATTTCGCGCACCACGCCCACCGGCGGCAAGGATCTCACCTTCCTGCAGCAGCTGCTTTCCGGCGGCACCTCGGGCGCCAATATCGCCAAGAGCATTCTCGGATCGGGCGACAACACCCCCTGATCGGAAGAAGGACAATAAATTCAAAGGCCCGGGAATTGCTCCCCGGGCCTTTTTCATTTGTCGGAACCTAAGCCCTCAATGGGCAAGAACCGCCAGCAGCAGCAGCGCCACGATATTGGTGATCTTGATGGCCGGGTTTACGGCCGGACCGGCGGTATCCTTGTAGGGATCGCCGACGGTGTCACCCGTCACCGACGCCTTGTGGGCATCCGAACCCTTGACGTGGCGCACGCCGTCCTTGTCGATGAAACCGTCCTCGAAGCTCTTCTTGGCATTGTCCCATGCGCCGCCGCCGGAGGTCATGGAAATCGCCACGAACAGGCCGTTGATGATGACGCCGAGCAGCGACGCTCCAAGTGCGGCAAAGGCTGACGCCTTGGAACCCGAAATCAGCAGCACGCCAAAATACACCACGAGGGGGGCGAGAACCGGCAGAAGCGACGGGATGATCATTTCCCGGATCGCCGCTTTCGTCAGAAGATCGACCGCCCTTCCGTAGTCAGGCTTTTCCGTGCCCGCCATGATGCCGGGTTTTTCGCGGAACTGGCGGCGTACTTCCTCGACGATGGCGCCTGCCGCCTTGCCCACGGCCGTCATGGCTATGCCGCCGAAGAGGTAGGGGATAAGGCCGCCGAACAGCAGGCCGGCAACAACGTAAGGATTGGCGAGGCTGAAGGAAATCTCGCCAATGTCCTTGAAGTAGGGATAGGTCTCGCCATTGGCGGCGAAATAGGACAGGTCGTTGGCATAGGCGGCAAACAGCACCAGCGCGCCGAGGCCGGCAGAACCGATGGCGTAACCCTTGGTCACCGCCTTGGTGGTGTTGCCGACGGCGTCCAGCGCGTCGGTCGCCTTGCGCACGTCGGGATCGAGACCGGCCATTTCGGCAATGCCGCCGGCATTGTCCGTGACCGGGCCGAAGGCGTCGAGCGCCACGATCATGCCGGCAAGACCGAGCATGGCGGTGACCGCGATGCCGGTTCCGAACAGGCCGCCGAGCTGGTAGGTGCCGATGATGCCGCCGACGATGACGATGGCCGGCAGCGCCGTCGATTCCAGCGAGACGGCAAGGCCCTGGATGACATTGGTGCCGTGGCCGGTAACCGACGCCTGGGCGATGGAATTGACCGGCCGCTTGTTGGTGCCGGTGTAATATTCGGTGATGACGACGATCAGCGCCGTCACGACGAGGCCGACCAGACCGCAGAAGAAGAGATTGGTACCGGTGATTTCCATGCCGGCCACCGTGCCCACCGTTCCCCAGCCCACCGTCGCATGGGTGGCGACAGCAAGACCGACGACCGAAAAGACGCCCGTGGCGATGAGCCCCTTGTAGAGCGCACCCATGATGGAGTTGTTGGTACCGAGCTTGACGAAGAAGGTGCCGGCAATCGAGGTCAGGATGCAGGCGCCGCAGATCGCCAGCGGATAGACCATGGCGCTTTCCAGCAGCGGCGTTCCTGCAAAGAAGATCGCGGCAAGAACCATGGTCGCAACCACCGAGACGGCGTAGGTCTCGAACAGGTCCGCCGCCATGCCGGCGCAATCGCCGACATTGTCGCCGACATTGTCGGCGATGGTTGCCGGGTTGCGCGGGTCATCCTCGGGGATGCCGGCCTCAACCTTGCCGACGAGATCGCCGCCGACATCGGCGCCCTTCGTAAAGATGCCGCCGCCAAGACGGGCGAAAATGGAAATCAGCGAGGCGCCGAAACCGAGCGAGACCAGCGCATCGATCACCTCACGCGAGCCGGCCGGATGCCCCATCACCGCGGTGAGGATGTAATAATAGATCGAGACGCCAAGCAGCGCGAGGCCGGCCACCAGCATGCCGGTGATGGCGCCCGACTTGAAGGCGATGTCGAGACCGGCGGACAGGCTGTGCGAGGCGGCCTGCGCGGTGCGCAGATTGGCGCGCACGGAGACATGCATGCCGACGAAGCCGGCGACGCCCGACAGCACCGCGCCGATGAGGAAGCCGATGGCCGCCATGGAGGACAGAAGATACCAGGCCAGAACGGCGACGATCAGGCCGACGATGGCGATGGTGAGATATTGACGGGTGAGATAAGCCTGCGCACCTTCACGGATAAAACCTGCTATTTCACGCATGCGCTCGTTGCCCTGATCGGCATCGAGAACGCTCTTGGTTGCCCATACCGCGTAAACCACGGACAGGACACCGCATAAAATCACTATGGGTATTACGGTCATGCGCACTTACCTCCCAAAAGGCCGGGTCTCACTCCCTCCCCGGCGCGGCGAAACCTTGTGCAGCGAGATGCGGACGGCCTGTCCCCTATCCCGTCTTGGGCATTTGTTCCCCTCCCAAGGAAAAATGTCCTCGTACGGGAGATTGCGTTGGCGCGAGGTCTCGCGTCAAGCCCACAAATTTGCCTGAAACTTGAAAGGGGTAGAGTGCGGCCTGCGACTCAGGCGGCTTTCTTGTGCTTTGTGAAGATAAGCGACAGCACAAGCAGCAGGCAAAGCCCCGCAACCGGCCAGATGACGAGGTTCATCACCGACCAGCCCCAGGCGGTGAACACCTTGCCGGAGGAGAAGGAGGAGAGCGCCACCGTGCCGAACAGCACGATATCGTGGAAGCCCTGCACCTTGTCCGCCTCATGCGGACGATAGCTGGAGGTGACGATGGCGGTTGCGCCGATGAAGCCGAAATTCCAGCCGAGACCGAGAAGGACGAGCGCCGCCCAGAAATTCCACAGCGCGATGCCCATATGCGCGACGATGGCGCAGGCCATCAGCAGGACAAGGCCGACGGCGACGATTTTTTCAGCGCCGAATCGCAAAATCAACATGCCGGTGAAGAAGCTCGGGCCGAACATGGCAAGCACATGCCACTGGATGCCGAGCGTGGCGAGTTCGGTAGGGAAGCCGCAACCGACCACCATGGCGAGCGGCGCGCCGGTCATCATGAAGGTCATCAAGGCGTAAGAGCCGATGCCACAGATCATGCCGGTGACGAAACGCTGCGTGCGGACGATTTCCGACAGCGGACGCACAGCCTCCGTATGGGCGGATGCGGCTTTCGGATCGGGCAATTTCAGAAATGCCAGAATGGCAATCGACGCAAGGCCGAGCGGCACCAGCGCGATGAACGCGCCGGCAAAAGTGACCGGTGCGAGAAGATCCTTGCCGAGGATAGCCAGTTGCGGCCCGACGATGGCGGAAATGATGCCGCCCGCGAGAATCCAGGAAATCGCCTTCGGCTTATAAAAGGATGGCGACGCATCGGCTGCGGCGAAGCGGATTTTCTGCGTGAAGCCGCCGGAAATGCCGATCAGCAGCAGGCCGACGGCAAACAGCCAGAAATCGGAGCGGAAGAGCGCGACCGCAGCGATGCCGCCGCCAATCGAGCACATCAGCGCGCCGACCATGAAACCGGCCTTGCGGCCGAGGAAGCGGGATGCAGCCGCCACGCAGACGGCCCCGAGCGCAACGCCAATGTTGAAGCCGGTGAGCGGCGCCGTCGCCAGCGACTTGTCCGCGCCGAGCAGCTGATAGCCGGCAAGCGCGCCGACCGCAAAGCTCATGGGCGCGGCCGATCCCATGATCGCCTGCGCCATGGTGAGGAGAAAGACGTTGCGCTGGGCCTCGCCCAGTTGAACTTCAAGTCCGGGGACGGAAACGGCGCTCATGTCTTCCTCATCTAATGTATTTTAGCGTTTTGCCTCGCCGCGTACCTGCTTGGCAATGCGGTCAAGCACCGCGTTCACCAGCTTCGGCTCGTCGTGTTCGAAGAAGGCACGGGCGATTTCGACATATTCCGTGACGATGACGGCGACCGGTACGTCATTGCGCTCAAGGATCTCGAAGGTGCCGGCGCGAAGAATGGCGCGGACGGTGGCATCGAGGCGCGAGAGCGGCCAGTCTTCCAGAAGGGCGGAACGCACCAGCGGGTCGATCCTGGTCTGGTCACGGACGACGCCGGAGACGATGGAACGGAACCACGACGGATCGGCCTTCAGATAGGTATCGCCGTCGACTTCCTGGCCAAGACGATGCGCCTCATATTCGGCCACGACTTCCATCACGCCGGTTCCGCCGACATCCATCTGGTAAAGCGCCTGCACGGCCGCAAGCCGGGCTGCGCCGCGCTGGTTGGCGGGCTTTACCGAAGGCTGGCGCGGTTCGCCGCCATTTTCAACATTCGACATGCGCTCAGCCACCCAGTTTCTTCTTCAGTTCGATCATGGTCAGCGCCGCGCGGGCGGCAAAACCGCCCTTGTCCTTGTCGGTGCGGCGCACGCGCGCCCAGGCCTGCTCGTCATTTTCGACGGTGAGGATGCCGTTGCCGATCGGCAGCGATTCGCTGACGGCGAGATCCATCAGGGCGCGGGAGGATTCGTTGGCGACGATATCGAAGTGATAGGTCTCGCCGCGAATGACCATGCCGAGTGCTACGAAGCCGTCATATTCCGTGCCGTCATTGTCGGCGCCATCGAGCGCCATGGCGATGGCGGCGGGGATTTCCAGCGCGCCGAGAACGGTGATGACGTCATAGGTGGCGCCGGCCTCATCGAGCGCGAATTTCGCACCTTCGAGAAGGGCATCCGCCATATCGTCGTAAAAACGTGCTTCCACGATAAGAAGATGGGGTTTGGACATGTGAGGGTTCCTGGGGATTTTCCCGAAAAGCTTGATGCCGGATCATACCGGCTTTTGCGGCGGTCAAACCACGGCTGGCCGTTCTTGGCAAGTATTTTCATGCATTGGCCGCGCAGCATGGCCCGTTTGCAGGGCATTCCGCAAGCCTTGATGTTCTGGCGGCGCAGCTGAAAAATCAGCTTTTCTGGAAAGCCAGATGAACGCCAAGGCCCATCAGCACCGTTCCTGCGGCGCGGCGGGCCAGAGCCTGCACGGCGCTCGAGCGCTTCAGACGCCCCACCATGGCGCCCGCCAAAAGCACGCCGACGAGATCGGCGGACGAGAAGATGAAATTGACGGCAATGCCGAGGATCAGGAACTGCAGCCAGACGGGAAAAGTGGCCGCCGGATCGACAAATTGCGGCAGGAAAGCAAGAAAGAACAGCGCGGTCTTCGGGTTGAGCACGTCGACGATGATGCTGTCGACAAAGGCGCGGCGGGCCGATTTCGGCTCGATGGTCAGATTGACCGCCTCCCCCTCCAGCTTGCTGCGCAGCATCGAAAAACCGAGCCAGACGAGATAAAGCGCGCCACACAGCTTCACCGCGAGGTAAAGCCACGGCACCGCCTGAAACAGCACCGAAAGACCGGCGGCCGCCGCGAAGATATGGAAATAGCAGCCGACATGGATGCCGAGCACGGCCATCAGCCCGGCAAACCGGCCGCGCGCCATGGTTTGCGCGGCCGCATAAAGCATGGCCGGACCGGGGATATAGGCAAACAGGGCCGTTGTGATGAAAAAGGCTGTCAGCAGTTCGAAAGATGGCATGATGTATTTCCCCTACCCCGTTTGGCCAGCGCTCGATTTCAGGCGACCGAGCGACGTCTGTATAACTTTCCACGTTCGACCGGAAGTGTGGCGGCGATCGACACCGAAGAGGATCAAACTTGCTGCTCCTTCTCCGTCATGCCGGACTTGATCCGGCATCCAGCCGACGCGCGTCTGCGCGGCGAGAAAAGTCCTTTCATCCCAATGACTTGGGCTGGCTGGATTCCGGCTCAAGGCCGGAATGACGGGAGAAGGAAGAGTCCGCGAACACAATAAAGCGCCGAGCCTCCTCAGCTTACGCCGCCGGAAACTCCGCAAGCCTTGCGGCATAACGCGCCATGGTGTCGACTTCGAAATTGACGAAGTCGCCCGGCTGGCGCTCACCCCAGGTGGTGACGGCAAGCGTGTGGCGGATCAAAAGGACATCGAAATCCGTACCCTCGACGGCGTTGACGGTCAGCGACGTGCCATCGAGCGCCACGGAACCCTTGGGAGCCACGAATTTCGCCAGGTGCTCCGGTGCGCGCAAGCGGATGCGCACCGCCTCACCTTCCGGCTCGACCGAGAGGATTTCCGCCTTGCCGTCGACATGGCCGGAGACGATGTGGCCGCCAAGCTCGTCGCCGATCTTGAGCGCCCGCTCCAGATTGACATGCGTGCCTTGTTTCCAGCCTGCGATCGTCGTCAGGCGCAGCGCCTCTTCCCAGGCCTCGACCTCGTACCAGCGCTCGTTGCTGCCGTCTTCCGGCAGCCTCGTCACCGTCAGGCAAATGCCGCCATGGGAGATGGATGCGCCCATGTCGATGGTCTTGGGATCGTAATTGGTCGCCACACGCAGGCGCACGCCCTCCGGCAGCGCTTCCAGCTCGGATACGGTTCCGACGTCGGTGACAATTCCGGTAAACATCAAATCGGCCTTTCATAATCGAAGCAGCGGTCCGGCCCATAGGCGGTTTCGCTGACCAGAACGTAATCGCCCGCAATATCGGTGCGGCGAAGCGGCGTTTCAATGCCGCCTTCGCCGATCACGACCGGGCTTTCGAACAGCATGATACGGTCCACCAGCCCGGCTTCAAGGAATGATTTTGCGGCAAAGGCGCCGCCTTCGACCAGAAGTTCCGACATGCCGCTTTCGGCGAGGATGTGCAGGAGGTTTTCGAGGGTCGTGGCTTCGAGGATCTGGACACCGGCGTCGGTGAGGAGCTGGCGTTTTGACTCGAGGTTACCCCCCTCTGCCCTGCCGGGCATCTCCCCCTCAAGGGAAGAGATCGGCGAGGGGCTATCCCCTCGTTCAAATGGCGACCCCGGTTCACCCTCTCTGACGGTCGATGCCGGAAGGACCGACGCTCCATCGATCTCCCCCCTTGAGGGGGAGATGCCCGGCAGGGCAGAGGGGGGTAAAACCGCAATAACCACCGGAACCTGCCGCGCCGTCTTCACAAGCTTCGACGTCAGCGGCAACTCAAACTGCCGATCCAGCACGATCCGCACCGGCGAGCGGCTCTCCATGCCGGCAATGCGCACCGTCAATTCCGGATCATCCGCGATCGCAGTGCGAATACCGACAAGAATACAATCGCAGCGCGCCCGCAGGTCATGCACGGCATGGCGAGCCTCGGCACCGGTAATCGCCACCTGCCCCGCACCCGATCTGCCGATCATGCCATCAGCGGAAACAGCAAGCTTCAGAATCACATGTGGCCGTTTTTTCATCTGGCGTGTGAGGTAGCCGGCAAGCGCCCTCTTGCCCTCATCGCGCAGCAGAGCGGTTTCCACGACGATGCCTGCATCGCGTAAAATCGAATAACCGCGGCCCGAAACGCGCTCATCCGGATCGTCCACCGCCACCACGACACGGGCGACGCCGTATTCCACCAATGCATTGGCGCAGGGCGGGGTCTTGCCCCAGTGGGAACAGGGTTCAAGTGTCACATAAGCGGTAGCACCGCGCGCCGCATCGCCGGCGATTTCCAGCGCCTGCCGTTCGGCATGCGGCCGGCCACCGATGGCGGTCACGGCTTCGGCAATGATTTTGCCGTCCTTGACGAGCACGCAGCCGACCGATGGGTTGGTGAGCGTCTGGCCCTGATGGCGAAGCGAAACCTCGATGGCGCGGGCCATGAATCTTTCGTCATCGGCGCGGCTGGTCACGGTCAGGCTCCGGCGTCGGTATCGCGGGCGATCTTGGCGTTGATTTCGGCAATCACGTTCTCAAAGTCCTCGGCGTGGCTGAAATCGCGATAGACCGAGGCATAACGCACGAAGGCCACGTCATCGAGGCTCTTCAACGCTTCAAGAACCTGCAGGCCGATTTCTTCCGAGGGAATTTCCGTCTCGCCGGAACTTTCGAGACGACGGGCGATGCCGGAGACCGCACGTTCGATCCGGTCGCGATCGACCGGGCGCTTGCGCAGTGCGATCTCGAAGGAGCGCACCAACTTTTCCCGGTCGAAGGGCAGCTTGCGGCCGCTTTTCTTGATGACCATCAGCTCGCGCAGTTGCACGCGCTCATAGGTCGTGAAGCGGCCGCCGCAATCCGGGCAGATGCGCCGCCGGCGGATGGAGGTGTTGTCCTCCGCCGGACGCGAGTCCTTGACCTGTGTGTCTTCGGAACCGCAAAAGGGGCAGCGCATCGTCTTCTTTTCCTTACATGTACGGGTACATCGGGAAACGGTCGGTCAGGCCGACGACCTTTTCACGCACCGCAGCCTCGACGGCGGCATTGCCCTCGTCCGAATTGGCAACCTTCAGGCCGTCGAGGACCTCGACGATCAGCTTGCCGATTTCGCGGAATTCCGCTTCCTTGAAACCGCGCGTCGTGCCGGCCGGCGTGCCGAGACGGACGCCGGAGGTGACGAAGGGCTTTTCCGGGTCGAAGGGAATGCCGTTCTTGTTGCAGGTGACGTAGGCACGACCGAGTGCGGCTTCCGCGCGCTTGCCGGTGGCGTTCTTCTTGCGAAGGTCGACCAGCATCAGGTGGTTGTCGGTGCCGCCGGAAACGACGTCCAGACCGCCTTCGATCAGGGTTTCGGCCAGCGCCTTGGCGTTCTTGACGACCTGCGCGGCATAATCCTTGAACTCGGGCTGCAGCGCTTCACCGAAGGCAACGGCCTTGGCGGCGATGACATGCATCAGCGGGCCGCCCTGCAGCCCGGGGAAGACGGCCGAGTTGAACTTCTTCGCCAGATCCTCGTCATTGGTGAGGATCATGCCGCCGCGCGGGCCGCGCAGCGATTTGTGCGTCGTGGTGGTGGCGACATGGCAGTGCGGGAACGGCGACGGATGCTGGTCACCGGCGACGAGACCGGCAATGTGGGCCATGTCGACCATCAGGTAAGCGCCGACTTCATCGGCGATCTCGCGGAAACGCTTCCAGTCCCAGACGCGCGAATAGGCGGTGCCGCCGGCGAGAATGAGCTTCGGCTTGTGTTCCTTGGCCTTGCGCTCCACCTCGTCCATGTCGAGCAGGTTGTCGCCTTCGCGCACGCCGTAGGACACGACGTTGAACCACTTGCCGGACATGTTGACCGGCGAACCATGTGTCAGGTGACCGCCCGAATTCAGGTCGAGGCCCATGAAGGTATCGCCCGGCTGCAACAGCGCGAGGAACACGGCCTGGTTCATCTGCGAACCGGAATTCGGCTGGACGTTGGCGAAGTTGACGCCGAACAGCTTCTTGGCGCGCTCGATGGCAAGCTCTTCGGCGATGTCGACGAACTGGCAGCCGCCATAGTAGCGCTTGCCCGGATAACCTTCCGCATATTTGTTGGTCATGATCGACCCCTGCGCTTCAAGCACGGCGCGGGAGACGATGTTCTCCGAGGCGATCAGTTCGATCTCGTGGCGCTGGCGACCCAGTTCCTTCTCGATCGCGCCGAAAATTTCCGGATCGACATCGGCAAGCGGACGGGAGAAGAAAGCATCTGTGTTCGACATGGTGAAGGCTCCTGAAACAGTAATGCGATGGCGTCTTAGCCTCCTGCCCGGGCAAGAGCAATACGGGGTGCGAGATTTGCCTGTCAAACTGCGACGTTGCGGCAAAAAACAGCAGATGTTTTTATGAAAATCGCCAGGAAGAGCAGCGCGGAGCAATGCGACTTGTAAATCCCACATTCCACGTCGTCCTCGGGCTTGACCCGAGGATCCATTCTACGTGCCGCTGTGGATCCTCGGGTCAGGCCCGAGGATGACGGGGGAGAGGTTTTCGCACCTCAGTCAACGATCGGAGCAAAGGGAAAACAAGATAATTCCCACTGCTGAAAGCTGCACCGAGGCGATGCAGCTTTCCTTTCATAAAACTGACGGCATAAGCCGGATCAGTTGCGCGGCAGAAGGTCGTCGTCGACGGGGCCGGCAGGCTGCTCCATGCCGCTCGTGGTGTTGAGCGCCAGTTCGGCATTGCCGTCCTTTTCATAGATGTCGTCGCGGAACTGCACCACGCCGTCCTTTGCCGACCATGCGGTGATGTAGACGAAATAGACAGGCACTTCCTGCGCCAGCTTGATCGGCGTGTTGACGCGGGTGGCGATGACGCGTTCCATTTCCTGACGCGACCAGCCGGGCGTGTCGCGCAGCAGCCAGCTCGTCAGGTCGCGCACGTTCTGCACGCGCACGCAACCGGAGGATTCGAAACGCATCAGCTTGTTGAACAGGCCCTGCTGCGGCGTGTCATGCATATATTCGTTGTTCGGATTGTGGAAGTTGATCTTCGTGGACGACATGGCGTTGATCTTGCCGGGGTCCTGGCGGAACATCAGGTTCGGGGCCTTGGGCGCAAACCAGTCCACCGCCGTCGGCGAGACTTCCTGTCCCTTGCCGTCGATGAGGCGGATATTGTTCCGCTCCAGATAGGTCGGGTCCTTCTGCATCAGCGGCACGATGTCCTTTTCGACGATCGAACGCGGCGCGGTCCAGTAAGGATTGAGGATGACCTCGTAAATCTTGGAATTGATGACGTGGGTCGGGCGGCTGGCGCGGCCGACGACGGCGGTGTTGCGCAGCACGACGCGTTCATTTTCCACGGCCTCGATGGCGGCGGCCGGAATATTGACCATCAGGTGACGCTGGCCGAGATCGCCCGACATGGACTGGATGCGCACGAGGTTGGTTTGCAGCTGGGCGAGACGTATCTGCGCCGAAACATTGAGCGCCTTGGTGGTGTATTCGCCGCTGACGCCGTCAGCCGGAAGACCATGGCGGGCCTGGAAACGCTTCAGCGCGCCATCGACATAGGAATCGAATGCGCTGGAAATGCCGGCTTCGCGCGGCAGGTCGCCGGACACCATCAGTCGCTGACGCAGCGCCTGTACGGAGGGATCGGAGACGCCGATCTGCAGACGCTGCTGGGACGCCGGTACTTCCGGCCAGCCGCCATTCTGCACGATCTGCTGATATTGCATGATCGCCTGCTGCATGTAGATCGGTGCCTCGCGCCCGAGAACCGGATTGTTGGAGACGACGCCCACGGCCGAACGCGACGTATTGGCGTCGAACTGGTCATCCCAGTTGCCGCGGCGCGACGAGCCCATGAGATCGTTGAGCGCGTTCTGCGCAAAGGCCGGAGCGGCGAGCGCTGCGGCGCCAACGGAAACGGCCGAACGCAGAAGCGCACGGCGCGATACGGATGAGGAAACGGATTTCTTTGTCATTCTACCTACCAGCCACTCTCTTCGGCATTCTGAACAATGCCTAAATCAATATGATTAACAAACACGTACACCGTGTTTGCCGGCCGGTCATACTCGATACGCCACGATCCTGGCGCTGGTGTCTGGCACAACAGTCGGGACTTGCCGCGACAGCAGGAGAAACCGCCGGCTCCTTAAATCTGCGCGTCCCATATCAATATGGCCGATTCGTGTCACGGCCCCCTTCTCACGAAGCTGTGTTCGCCTGCAAACCAGGGCGAAGACCCGTTTCTGAGGCGGGTCTTGACACGCAAAAGCCGTAGCGGCGCAGCACCGAATCCGCAAACCGGGGGCAAGGAATGCCCCCGGCTTGAACAGCGGATCGTTGCGACGATTACAGGCGATAAGCGATCGAGTCGTTCCAGAAGCGGTCGAGACGCTGCAGCAGCTTGTTCATTTCGGAGAACTCGCCGGTGCCGATGCCGCCGACCTTTTCGATCGAGCCGACGTGGCGTTCATAAAGGCGGGCAACCGTTTCGGCGATTTCCTGGCCCTTTTCCGTCAGGCTGATGCGGACCGAGCGACGGTCGACACGCGAGCGCTGGTGGTTGATGAGACCGAGGTCGACCAGCTTCTTGACGTTGTAGGAGACGTTCGAACCGAGGTAATAACCACGCGAACGAAGCTCGCCGGCCGTCAGTTCGGAATTGCCGATGTTGAACAGCAGCAGGGCCTGAACGGCGTTGACGTCATCGCGACCCTGACGGTCGAACTCGTCCTTGATGACATCGAGGAGGCGACGGTGGAGACGTTCCACCAGGTGCAGCGACTCCATGTAGAGCGAGCGGATGGTATCTTCATGTGCATCGGCAACGACGGCCTGCGGCTTAACTTTGCTATTGATCATGACTGCCTCACTGTTTTGTTTGGCGGTGTGTTTGTTTGTCTCCCGCCTTGAGTGAGAACCTAATCAATGCGCATAAAATTCTACTTAAAAGCTACGATTAACAAATGGTTACCTGCATTTTCCCGAGAAGGCCCAACTTGTGGCGAAGCGGGAACGGCCTGATACAGACCGTTATAAATCAATGACTTAAGACTAAAACTCGGCCCGAAAACAGGCCGAATTGCTTTATTCTTATGGTAAATCAATTCTTGCGCGTTCTTCATTCTGGCGATGATCCAGCCAGAAAGCGACCAGAAACAGTATATAAATGGTTGCCACGAGACCGTGCATGACGGGTACCAGCGTGTTGGCGCCGAAGATATGCGGCCACACCTTGTACATGGCGATCTGCGCCCCCGCCCCCATGACCCACATGACCGCCCCCCAGGAGGCGCCGAGCCAGAGGCCGAGCGCCGCGACCGGGAAAATGACCGCCAGCGCACTGCCCGCCACTCGCCAGGGCAGGTTCAGCATGTCGAACCGTCCCTGCCCGCCGAGCGAATACCCCGTGAGCATCGCCCAATATTGCAGGCCGAACCAGAAACAGGTGACCGCGACCAGCCTCATGAAGACCAGAAAGAGGATTTCCGTAAGCGGACGCTTCGGCAGAGGTTGAGAATCAGGTTCCATGGCCGGAAGATACGGTCTCGACGAACGGGCGACCAGCCCATATTGAATCCCGCCGCCCGCCTTGTCAAAGCATCATCGCCGGCGCAGGACCTCAATGGGGGAAGATTGTCGCATTCGCATGCGCGCCTCTTCATGTTATGCAGCTTGCCAAATTTGATCGAAGGACATTCTTACATGCAGGATAAAACGCATCTGGTCGATGAGATAACCGGCCATCGCCGCATGCGGCGTAACCGCAAGGCGGATTGGACGCGCCGTCTGGTGCAGGAAAGCCGCCTCACCGTCGACGATCTCATCTGGCCGGTCTTCATCGTGCCCGGCAGCAACATTCTCGACCCCATTCCGGCAATGCCCGGCGTCAACCGCATGAGCGTCGACCGGCTGGTGGAAGCGGCAAAGGAAGCCGCCGATCTCGGCATTCCGGCAATCGCCACCTTCCCGAATATCGAGATGGAGCTGCGCGACGAGACCGGCTCGAATGCGCTCGAAGCCAACAACCTCATCAACCAGGCAACCGCCGCGGTGAAGAAAGCCCTGCCGAATATCGGCATGATCACCGATGTCGCGCTCGACCCCTTCACCAGCCACGGGCATGACGGCATTTTACGCGGCGACGAAATCGTCAATGACGAGACGGTCGAGCAGGTCGTCAGGGCCGCCGTCCTGCAGGCGGATGCCGGCTCCGACATTATTTCTCCGTCGGAGATGATGGATGGCCGCATCGGCGCGATCCGCCGCGGCCTGGACGCCGCCGGGCACCAGAATGTCGGCATCATGTCCTATGCGACGAAATTCTCCTCCGGTTATTACGGCCCCTACCGCGAGGCGATCTCCACCGCCGGCCTGCTGAAGGGCGACAAGGCGAGCTATTATATCAGCCCCGCCAACGGCATGGAGGCGATCCGCGACGCGGCGCTCGACGTGGAGGAAGGTGCCGACATGCTGATGGTCAAGCCCGGCCTGCCCTATCTCGACATCTGCTGGCGGCTGAAGGAAAATTTTGGCCTGCCCACCTTCGCCTATCAGGTCTCCGGCGAATATACCCAGATCAAGGCCGCGGCCATGAACGGCTGGATCGACGGCGAGCGGGTGATGATGGAAACGCTTCTCTGTTTCAAGCGTGCGGGCTGCGACGGCGTTCTCACCTATTTCGCCATGGAGGCGGCCCGCAAACTCGCAAAGGGCTAAGGCCGACGCTTATTGTATTCGGTCGTTTGTTTCCCATATTGTCTGCTGACACGGCACATGTGCCGAGCTGTCAGACCCTCTCAGGAGAAAACGACCGATGAGCCTCGACCAGAACCCCACCTATATCGCACCGGATGACTGGCGCGCCTATAGCGGCGTCCTGAGCCGGCGCGTCTTCGCATTCCTGATCGACTACGCGATCGTACTCCTGCTGTGCATTCCGGCCGCCGTGATCGTCTTCTTTCTCGGCGTGATCACGCTCGGTCTCGGCTTCTTCCTTTATCCGGCGCTGTTCGTCATCGTCGCGGTGCTTTATTTCGGCGTGACGCTCGGCGGCGCGTCCCAGGCGACCCCGGGCATGCGGGCAATGGGGATCGCGATGGCGCGCATGGACGGGCGGCGAATCGATTTCCTGCTGGCAACCGTGCATATCGTGCTTTTCTGGGTCATCAACTCGGTTTTGACGCCGCTGATCCTGCTTGCGGGCCTGTTTACCGAGCGTTCGCGCCTCGTTCACGACTTCCTGCTCGGCACCGTTATCGTCAGAACGCGCTGATATTGCGGAAAGCCACGCAAACGTGGTTGTCAAACCCGGCAAATGCCGTATCTCGCAGTTGACGTTTTACGGCATTTTGCCATTCTGTGACATTATGCATGTCGCTTGAAGCGTCGCCGCCAACCCCGTGAAATCGCGGCACGCTTTCATAACAGACGCAGGAGGCGATCACGGTTCGATGAACACGCAGGCGACGCCCTCTCCTCAATTCTATCTTACGGCGCCGGCCACATGCCCCTATCTGCCGAACCAGATGGAGCGGAAGGTCTTCACCCATCTGGTCGGCCCACGCGCCTCGGAAATGAACGACCTTCTGACCCAGGGCGGCTTCAGGCGCTCGCAGAACATCGCCTATCGCCCCGCCTGCGAAAACTGCCGTGCCTGCGTTTCCGTACGCATCCTGACCGAGCAGTTCCAGCCGACGAAATCGATGCGGCGCGTTCTGGCAACCAACAGGGATGTCGTGGCGACCGTGCACGCCGCCGAACCCTCCACCGAACAGTTCGCGCTGTTTCGCCGTTATCTCGACCACCGCCACCAGTCGGGCGGCATGTCCGACATGTCGGCGCTCGACTATGCGATCATGGTGGAAGACACGCATGTGAATACCCGCATCATCGAATACCGCGTGCGCGAACCGGGCTCCGGCATCGATTCCAGCAAGCGCGGCGAACTTCTGGCCGTGGCACTCAGCGACGTGATGAGCGACGGCCTGTCGATGGTCTATTCCTTCTTCAATCCCGAGCTCGAAAAACGCTCGCTCGGCACCTTCATGATCATCGATCACATCACCCGCACCCGGGCGCTTGGCCTGCCGCATGTCTATCTCGGCTACTGGGTCGATGGTTCGGAAAAAATGGGCTACAAGACCCGCTACCACCCGCAGGAACATCTGACGCCGCGCGGGTGGGAGGTTTATACGCCGGAAGAAAAATGAGCTGTCGTCAAAGCCTCAGCGAATGCTGAGCTCTTGTAAGTAAGGCAGGAAAGACGTCCCGGCTTTGCCGCCGGGAACGTCATTCACATATTACCCGCCAAATTTCCCGCTACGCGGAAAGCCCTTCGGCACGGTGCGGCCCGCCGTTGCGCGGTCGGCCAGCCATTCGCGCAATTCCTCGCCGACCTTGTTGAAGAGACGGCCGGCCGTGTCGGACCATGACAAGCCTTCGGCGAGCGCGAAACATTTGACGTCAACGACGCCGCCATCCTTGTAGCGCTGCAGGCGCACGCCCTTGCCGCGCGACATTTCCGGCACCTGCGCCAACGGGAAGGCCAAGAGCTTGCGGTTCTCGCCGACGACGGCGACATGATCGCCCGTCACCGGCACGGCGAGCTTGGCTTCATCCGGCATCGAGACATTCATGATCTGCTTGCCCTTGCGGGTATTCGCGACCATTTCGCTCTCGGGTACGATGAAACCGTTGCCGGCGGTGGAGACCAGCAGCAGCTTGCGCGATGGATCATGCACGAAGGCGGTCAGGATATCCTGATCGTTTTCCATGTCGACCATGATGCGGATCGGCTCGCCATGGCCGCGCCCGCCCGGCAGCTTGTCGGCGCCAAGCGTATAGGCCTTGCCGCCCGTCGTCAGCAGCAGCAGCTTGTCGGTGGTCTGCGCCGGGAAAGCGAGTTTCGGGCCGTCGCCTTCCTTGAAGGTGAGCGACGAGGTGTCGGACATGTGCCCCTTCAGCGCCCGGATCCAGCCTTTTTGCGAAATGACGACGGTGACCGGTTCCTTCTCGATCATCGCCTGCTGGATGGCCTCGATATCGGCATCCGGCGCATCGGCGAACTGCGTGCGGCGGCGGCCGATCTCGGTGGCCTTGGCATATTTCTTTTTGACCTCGCCGATTTCCCAGGCGATGGTCTGCCACTGCTTGTCATCGGCGGCGATGAGCGCCTCGATCTCGGCCTTCTCATTGCTGAGATCGTCGAATTCCTTGCGGATTTCGAATTCCTCGAGCTTGCGCAGATTGCGCAGCCGCATGTTGAGAATGGATTCGGCCTGCAGGTCCGTCAGCGACCATTTCGCCATCATCACCTGTTTCGGCTCGTCCTCCTCGCGGATGATGCGGATCACCTCGTCGAGGTTGAGGTAGGCCACCAGCAGGCCGCCGAGAATCTCGAGCCTGCGGTCGATGGCCGCCAGACGATGGCGGGAGCGGCGGACCAGCACGTCCTTGCGATGCGCCAACCATTCGGTCAGCACCTCGTTCAGCGCCATCACCTTCGGCACCTTGCCAAGCGACAGCACGTTCATGTTGAGCGGCAGGCGGCTTTCGAGGTCGGACAGGCGGAAGAGCGATTCCATCAGCAGCGTCGCATCGACCGTGCGGCTCTTCGGCACCAGCACGATGCGCACATCCTCGGCGGATTCGTCGCGGATATCTTCGAGCAGCGGCAGCTTGCGGGCGATCAGCAGCTCGGCGATCTTCTCGATCAGCCGCGATTTCTGCACCTGGAACGGAATTTCGGTGATGACGATCTGGTAACCGCCCCGGCCGAGATCTTCCGTTTCCCACTTGGCGCGCACGCGGAAACCACCGCGGCCGGTCTTGTAGGCATCCAGAATATTCTCGCGGCTTTCAACGATCACGCCGCCGGTCGGCAGGTCGGGACCGGGGATGAATTCCACCAGCTTTTCCACCGGCGCGTCGGGATGCTTGATGAGGTAGAGCGCAGCGTCGCACAATTCATGGGCATTGTGCGGCGGGATCGATGTCGCCATGCCGACGGCGATGCCGGAGGCCCCGTTCGCCAGAAGGTTGGGGAAAGCGCCCGGCAGAACCACCGGTTCGGAATTCGACTCATCGTAAGTGTCGCGGAAATCGACCGCGTCCTCGCCGATGCCTTCGAGCAGAAGCTCGGCAACCGCCGTCATCTTGCTTTCGGTGTAACGCATGGCGGCGGGGCTGTCGCCATCGATATTGCCGAAATTGCCCTGCCCGTCCACCAGCGGATACCGCAGCGAGAAATCCTGCGCCAGACGCGCGAGCGCGTCATAGATCGCCTGGTCGCCATGGGGGTGATAGTTACCCATGACTTCGCCGACGATCTTGGCGCATTTGCGGAAGGCCGAGTTGGGTCTCAGACCCATTTCGCTCATGGCATAGACAATGCGGCGGTGAACCGGCTTCAAACCGTCGCGCACATCCGGAAGCGCACGATGCATGATCGTGGACAAGGCATAAGCAAGGTAGCGCTCTTCAAGCGCCGCCTTCAAATCGACCGGATGAATGTTATCGTCTCCGCCGGACGGAGGTACAAGATTTTTTCCCATGGTGCTTGACTAGCGGAAATGCCGATTCCCGGCAAGAAATTCAGGGGTCTGCCCTGTGGATGAAAGTAGCTCTTTCATGCGGTTTTTTGTTAACCGCGTTGCAAATGCCGCAATGCCGCCGTCATGCGAATCGATCTAAATCCTATAGACCTTTGAATAATCGCGAATATAAGTATCAGCATTCGAATTCGGACACGGTGCACATCCGTACGTTGAGGGAAGAAACATCATGAGACTGAAATCCACCCGCCAGGTTCTTTTTGCGAGTGCCGCGCTTCTCACGCTTTCGGCACCGGCTTTCGCGCTGGATGGCGGGGATGTGCTGAAGAAGATCAACGCCGCCTATGCCGCGCAGGGCGGTGAGATCGCCGCCGGCTCCGTCGCCGTCAACGGCTCGACGGTGACGCTGAACGGCGTGACCTTCAACGCGGCCGCCGATCCGGCCAGGAAAATTCCGGTCGGCAACATCACGCTCGAAGGCGTCGAGGAAAACAACGGCGGTTACACGATCAAGAACGCCCGTTTCGACAATATCGACTACAAACAGGAAAACGTGGAGATCAAGGCAAGCGACATCTACATGTCCGGCCTCGTCATTCCTGCCGATGCGACCACCGGCACCGTCGATGCGCTGATGTTCTATGACGAAGCGCATAGCGGCCCGATTTCCGTTGCCATCGACGGCAAGCCGGCTTTCTCGCTCGAGGAAAGCACGGCCACCATGTCCGTCAGCGATGACAAGTCCTCGATCGGTTTCGAACTCGATGCGTCCGGCTTCAAGGCCGATCTCAGCGGAGCCACCGATCCCGCCACCAAGGACGCAATCGAGAAGCTCAATCTGCAGGCCCTTTCCGGCAACATGACCATGAGCGGCAGCTGGGAAGTGGCGTCCGGGACCGTCGATGTCGAGGAATATGCCGTCGATCTCGACAATGTCGGCCGCCTCAACATGTCGTTCGGCTTTTCCGGTTATACGCTTGCCTTCATCAAGTCGATGCAGGAGACGGTGAAGGCGCAGGCCGCCAATCCGAACAAGGAACAGGCGGACCAGGCGGCAAGCCTCGCCATGCTCGGCCTGATGCAGCAGCTGTCCTTCGTCAACGCCGAAATCAGCTTCGAGGACGCCAGCATCACCAAGCGCGCCATCGACTACGCCGCAAGCCAGCAGGGCATGACGGGCGACCAGCTTGCCCAGACCATCAAGGGCATGGCGCCGATCATGATGGCATCGCTCAACGTTCCGGAGCTGCAGAACATGGTCTCGGCGGCCATCAACACCTATATCGACGATCCGAAGAACTTCTCGATCACCGCAGAGCCGGAAAAACCGGTTCCCTTCCCGATGATCATGGGCGCTGCGATGGGCGCGCCGAACACCCTGCCGAAAATGCTCGGCGTAACGGTGACGGCAAACGAATAAACAAAAAGCCCCGGTCATGCCGGGGCTTTTCATTTGTGCGCCATGCGGCGGCGCTGCCGATCATGCCGCTTCGCGCAGGCCGTATTCCTGACCGCCGGTTTCGCTCAGCCGGAACTGCTGGACCAGTTCCTTGAGACGGGCGGTCTCATTGGCCAGCATGGCGCTGGCGGCGTTGTTTTCCTCCACCATGGCGGCGTTCTGCTGCGTGCCCTGGTCCAGATGATTGACGGTGGTATTGATCTCGGAAAGCCCGATCGACTGTTCCTTCGTGGCGGCGGCGATGGCTTCGATATGGTCGTTGATTGTCTTTACCGAACCGCCGATACGCGACAGGGCGGCGCCGGTTTCGCGCACGAAACGTGCCCCGTCCTTCACCTCGGCGCCGGACGTCTGGATCAGGACCTTGATCTCGGCGGCGGCCCTGGCGGAGCGCTGCGCCAGTTCGCGCACCTCCTGCGCCACGACGGCGAAACCGCGGCCCGCCTCGCCCGCCCGCGCGGCCTCGACGCCGGCGTTAAGCGCCAGGAGATTGGTCTGGAAGGCGATTTCATCAATGACGCTGATGATGCTGCCGATCCTGCCGGAGGATTGCTCGATCTTCTCCATCGCCATGATCGTATCGACAACGAGATCGGCCGTGCGGCTCGCATCCTCATCCGCCGAATGGGCAACCATGCGGGCTTCCACCGCACGTTCCGCCGAGATGCGGATATTTGCGGTCAGCTCGTCCAGGGCTGCTGCCGTCTCCTCCAGCGAGGCGGCCTGCTGCTCGGTGCGGCGGGCAAGATCGGCGGCGCTCCGGCTGATTTCCTGGCTGCCGCCGTCAATGGCCACGCTCGACTGCACGACACCGGACATGGCGGCATCCAGCTGGCGGATGGTGCGGTTGAGATCACGACGAAGCGCCTCGAAATCCGGGGCGAAAGGCTCGTTCAGCTCGAAGGACAGATCGCCGGAGGCAAGATGGTGCAGCGCCGCCGCAAGACCCGTCGTCGCCTGCATCAGCCGCGCCTGCGCCTCGGCTTCCGCCTCGCACTGGAAGCGGGCCTTTTCGGCTTCGGCCTGCTGACGGGCCGCAAGCGCCGCCGCCTCCAGCTCGATCTTGGCGATGGCTGCCTGCCGGAAGATTTCCAGCGCCTGGGCCATGGCACCGAATTCATCCTCGCGGCGCAGGCCGGGAACCGCAAATTCGGTTTCGCCCTGTGCCAGACGGCGCATCGCACCGGTAATGGCGGTTGCCGGCCGCGTGATCGAGCGGCCGATGAAATAGACCCCGGCAAACAGGATGGCGACGGTAAGAACGATCAGGCAGACGACGATCGAAACCGTTGCTTCGGCCGCATCTTTATTTTCGAGCGCACTGGCTTCCCGCTCCTGCCGGTAGATGCCGGAAATATCGGTGACGACGGGCAGCAGCGCCGCAAAGGCGGAAGCGACGTCATCGCGCGCCTTCTGCTCCTCCAGCACCGCCTGCGCATAAAAGCGGAAAGAGGCGGTGTAGATTTCCAGAGCATCCATGATGCGCTGACGCTCCGCGCCTGGCCGATATTCCAGCTTCACCAGCGTCTTGAAGGTCTCAACCTCGGCTGCGTGTTTCGTCGCATAGGTCTCGTCGCGCCGCAGGATGAAATCCTTTTCGTGCCGGCGCATCATCAGCATGCTGGCGCGGATTTCGGCATTGGCAACGGTGTCGATGAGTTTTTCGATGGAATGCACGCCATTGCGCATCGCCCCCTCAAGGCCTTCGGCAGGCGTGAGGCCGAGTTCCCTGTTCTTGGCAACCAGCGCCTTCATGCGGTCGCCATAGGCAGCCGCGCCCCGCGCCAGCGTTTCGAGCCGCATCCGGGTCTGAGGGGTGGCGCTGTTTTCGAGATTGAGCAGCGATTGCCGGACCTTCTCCATCGTCCCGTCGAACCGCGCCGCGGAACCCATTTCCCGGGACAACAGAAAGTCCCGCTGGTGCAGGCGGCTTTCATGCAGATCGTCCACCAGGCTCATCAGGACCCCGTCCCGCTGGATCAGCGTATCTTCTGCAACGCGATAACGCGCCTCCATCTGCCTTTGCCACAGCAGCATGCCCGCGATGACGGCAATGCCGAGCAGTGCAGCCAGCGCCAGCATCGATACGCGATGCGCTATTTTGAACGTCGAGACCAGCGAAAACATTCAACCCTCGTTTGTGAAACTTCATGGCGGCGATGAATGATCGACAAGGCTTAAAAAGTCCTCTACCGGATTTGTCAGTTCGATTAAGTTTTTATGACAATCCATGGCTCAAACGGAAAGAGAAAGACGACGCCGGCAAGCAGAAGGCTTTCACGGAGACGATGCCGCGCAGCGGAAACAAGATCGAAAAGAGGCGGGAGAGCCTTGCTCTCCCGCCTCGTCACTCGCTGCCATTTTCACGTCTAATGCCAAGCCGGGTAAAGAAAATCGGGGCTTGCGGCGACCCCGGACGATCCGACCGGAGCTACACCGTCCCGCCGGGGGCGTTGCGCAACCGTGAAGCGCCGGCGCCCGACCAGTCGACCCGCCGGGTAGCGACCATGGTCGCGGCTATGGCAATGAAGGAAATCACCGCGCCGGCCAGCAGCGCATATTCGTCTTCATTCAGAACCAGATACATGACGCCATAGGCGACCGTCAAAACGGCGAACAACGCCATGCCGTTTTTTCTACTATTGGTTGAGCTTCCGAGATAAAATGCGATCAGCGCCGCCGTCGATATCGATGCCGCAGCATAAGCGACGGTGAAGCCGGTATGTTCGGAAAGCGCCAGCAGCAGCACATAAAAGACAATCAGCGCCAGGCCGGTCAGGACATATTGTATCCAGTGCACCACCGTTCCGCCCTTGAGCTCGACAATGAAGACAGCCAGGAAAACCAGCGAGATGAAGCCGATCGAATATTTCAGCGTCCGGGCGATGATCTGGTAGAACTGCACGGGTTCCACGAGGTTGATCGTCATCAGGCTGTTCGATAGCGGCAGACGCGTGCCCTCAACCACCCGGTCAATTCCCCTCGCAAGATAGGGGATGGTCCAGCTGGCGTTGAAATCCGTTGCGGTAACGGTCTTTTCCTCCGGCAGGAACAGTCCCTCGAAACCGGGATGCGGCCAATTGGCCTTTGCCGAAAACCGCGTCGTCTGGCCGGCGGGCGCCGCGGCGAAACTGCCGGAACCGTTCAGGGAAAATGCGATATCGAAAGCAAAACCGCTGGCGATGAGGTTCCTGTCAACCGACCGGTGCACCCCGGCATCGGACCTTCCCGGCGTCACCGGAGCGTCACGGGCCGTCGTTGCCGAAATATCCCGCATGCCGGGATCGAAGGGCAAGACCGGGCCGCCGTCTATCCTGACGCCGGCGCTGGAGCGGATGCCGGTGATATCCTGAATGCTGAGAACCAGAATGGCGTTGTCGAGACGCGGCGTGCCGGGAAACCGGGCAAGATCCTGCAGGATGCCGGCGCCGAAGCGGCCGTTGAGAACCAGATTGCCGTTATAGACCGGCAGGCTGTAGATCGACAGACGCCTTTCCTCCGTCTTCAGATCGGCGGTAACTTGCAATGTCTCCGGCATGACCAGCGCCCATTGCGTCGTACGGTCGACGATGCTGCGGCCATCCACCTCGCGGTGGCGCTCCACATCGAAAGGCACGGCAAGATAGGGGCCGTTCACCACCTGATCGCCGCCCCAGCCGCTGGCGATCCGCCCGGCCACGTTTTCCGCCCGCGAAGCGCGTTCTTCCGTCAGCCCCCAGACGAGCATGAGCGGCACCAGCAGGATCATTGAAATGAAGCCGATCATCACGAATTTGGCGCCAGGCGAACGCAGGCTGACAGCAAAATTGCCGCCGCGCGGCTGGGGTGGAGCCGCCAGCCCTGCAGCCGGAACAGGGTCTTTTTCCGTTTCATGTGCCATTCTGAAATCCTTCTAAATATGATAGCGCCGACGCCGGATGCGAAGTCCGAATGACGCCATTTCAAGTTTAAAACCCGCGATAGTCTTGCGCCCCCAAATGAACGCGAGATCTATACTGGGATCGGATTTCGGCTGATTATGTGCGGAAATCGGTTCAATGCGCGGTAAAATTGTGACTTTGCCGCGTTCGTTGCAAAAACACGAAGGGCCGGCGTTGCCGCCAGCCCTTTGTCTGAAACCTGAATGGATCCCGGTCAGTCCTTCTTGGACGGAACCACGCGCAACGCCAGCTCACGAAGCTGGGTCGGCGTTGCCGGCGATGGCGCGTTCATCAGAAGGTCCTGCGCCTGCTGGTTCATCGGGAACAGCGTGATTTCGCGCAGGTTCTTCGCGCCGACGAGAAGCATGACCACGCGGTCGATGCCGAAGGCGCAGCCGCCATGCGGAGGCGCGCCATACTGGAAGGCGCGGTAGAGACCACCGAAGCGCTCTTCCACATCCGTCTGGCTGAGGCCAACCTTTTCGAAGGCCTTCACCATCAGTTCGGGCGACTGGTTACGGATCGAACCGGAAGCGATTTCGAAGCCGTTGCAGACCGCGTCATACTGGAACGCCTTGATCGAGAGCGGATCCTGTCCTTCCAGCGCTTCCAGACCGCCCTGGGGCATCGAGAAGGGGTTGTGGGCGAAGTCGATCTTCTTTTCTTCCTCGTTATATTCGAAGAAGGGGAAGTCGACGATCCAGCACATTTCGAAACGGTCGCGATCGATCAGGTTCAGTTCGTCGGCGGCGCGGGTGCGCGCCTCACCGGCAAACTTGTAGAACTTGGCGGGATCACCGGCGACGAAGAAGCAGGCATCGCCCGCCTCAAGGCCGAGCTGCTGGCGCAGGGCCTCGGTGCGCTCCTCACCGATGTTCTTGGCGAGCGGACCGGAGCCGCCGACCTTGCCGTCCTCTTCCTTCCAGAAGATGTAACCGAGGCCGGGCTGGCCCTGAGACTGCGCCCAGGCGTTCATGCGGTCGCAGAAGGCGCGCGAACCGCCGGTCTTGGCCGGGATCGCCCAGACCTGAACCTTGGGGTTGGAAGCGATCATGTTGGCGAAGACCTTGAAGCCCGAACCGTCGAAATGTTCGGTCACGGCTTCCATGACGATCGGGTTGCGCAGGTCAGGCTTGTCGGAGCCGTATTTGCGGATCGCCTCGTCATAGGGAATGCGCGGCCACTCTTTGGTCACCGGCTTGCCTTCGGCGAACTTTTCGAACACGGCCGTCATCATCGGCTCCATCGTGGTCCAGACATCTTCCTGGGTCACGAAGCTCATTTCGACGTCGAGCTGGTAGAATTCGCCCGGAAGGCGGTCGGCGCGCGGGTCCTCATCGCGGAAGCACGGCGCGATCTGGAAATAGCGGTCGAAACCGGCCACCATCAGAAGCTGCTTGTATTGCTGCGGCGCCTGCGGCAGCGCGAAGAACTTGCCTTCATGGATGCGCGAGGGCACGAGGAAGTCGCGGGCTCCTTCCGGCGAAGAGGCCGTCAGGATCGGCGTGGTATATTCGGCAAAGCCGGCATCGGCCATGCCGGTGCGCATGGCGGAGATGATCTGCGTGCGGCGAACGATGTTCTTGTGCAGCGTTTCGCGGCGCAGGTCGAGGAAGCGGTACTTCAGGCGAACGTCTTCCGGATACTCAGGCTCGCCGAAGACCGGCAGCGGCAGTTCCTTGGCAACGCCCAGAACCTCGATTTCCTGCGCATAAAGCTCGATCTCACCGGTCGCCATGCCCTTGTTGACGGTGTCTTCCGAGCGCGCCTTGACGAGGCCGTCGATGCGGATGACCCATTCGCCGCGCACGGTCTCGGCAACCTTGAAGGCCGGGCTGTCCGGATCGGCAACCACCTGGGTGATGCCGTAATGGTCGCGAAGGTCGATGAAGAGAACGCCGCCATGATCTCGCACGCGATGAACCCAACCGGAAAGGCGAACGGTCGCGCCGACGTCGGACTTGCGGAGAGCGGCACAGGTGTGGCTGCGGTAACGATGCATTTTTATATCCTGGAACGTGCTGCGGGCCAGATGGAAGACCAGATGGGCCGCACTGTCGAAATTGGCCGGAAAAGCGCATGGCCAGCCCGATTTGTCAAGGCAAAGCGCAACAATGTCGCCTTGCAGCTGTCCTTTCCACCGCCTTGGCTTTAGATAGTGCTTATCAAGCCCGCCAAACCGAGTCGGCCCGCAATGAGCCAGATCAGACCTCTCATCCCGCTTCTCGTCACCGCCGGTATTCTGATCGGCGGCAATGGCCTGCAGGGAACCTATATTGCGCTGCGCGGCATCTCCGAGGGATTTTCGGCCAGCACCATCGGCCTCATCAGCGCCGCCTATAGCATCGGATTCGCGCTCGGCTGCATCTCCGTGACGCGGCTCATGCGCCGGATCGGCCATATCCGCACCTTCGCCACCATGGCGGCGGTCGCTTCCGCGGCATCCATCGCCATGCCGCTCGTCATCCATCCGCTGTTCTGGATGCTGATGCGCTTCGTCATCGGCATTGCGGTCGCCTGTCTTTTCGCGGTGATCGAAAGCTGGATCAACGCGCAAGTGACGAATTCCAACCGGGCGCGCACCCTTTCCATCTATCGTTTCGTCGATCTCGGCTCCGTCACGCTGGCGCAATACATCATTCCCATCGCCGGCATTGCCGGGCCAGTGGTATTTTCGCTGATCGCCATGGCGCTGTCGCTGTCGCTGGTGCCGATCTCGCTTGCCGACAAATCCAACCCCGCACCGCCGAAGCAGATCCCGTTCAATCTTTTCGCCGTCTGGCGCATTTCGCCGCTTGCCGTGGTCGGCTGCATCGCCGTCGGCCTCAGCATGGCGGCATTCCGCAATATCGGCCCGATCTACGCCGAACAGATCGGCCTTTCCGTCACCGCCATCGCCACCTTCATGAGCGCCGGCATCATCGGCGGCGTGGTGCTGCAATATCCGCTCGGCGTCTATTCCGACCGTTATGACCGGCGCATCATCATTCTCGCCACCACGGCGGGGTCTGTGGTCGTCGGCCTGTTTCTCGCCTTCTTCGCCGGCACGGATGAATGGAGCAACATCATCGGCGTCTTCGTTTTCGGCGCCTTCGCCCTGCCGCTCTATTCGCTGAGCTCCGCGCATGGCAACGATCACGCCAAGGAAGGCGAACATGCGATGATGTCGGCCGGGCTTCTGTTCTTCTGGTCGGCGGGCGCCACCGTCGGGCCGCTTCTCGCCTCGCTGCTGATCGACCAGTTCGGCCCCAAGGCGCTGTTCAGCTATACGGCCGCGATACAGGTCGTTTTCATCGGGTATACGCTTTATCGGCTGCGGGTGCGCGAGGGCGTGCCCGTGGAGGACAGGAACTGGCGGTTCCGCTCGCTGTTGCGCACCTCTGCCTATTTCCAGAAGCTCGCCGCGCCCAACCCGCCCAAAAAGGACCGGCCGGAGCCCGATCCGCCCGAGAAAAACGAGACATGAGCCTTCAAAAGCGGGCTTTGTATTGACATGCGCCCGGCAAAGGGAAAGTAAGACGGATAATTTTCACGAGTGGCCATTTGCAATGATTGAAACGACTGCCGCCCTCGCCGAGGCCTGCACGGAACTGGCGAAATCGGAATTCATCACCATCGACACCGAGTTCCTGCGGGAAACGACCTTCTGGCCGGAGCTGTGTCTCGTGCAGATGGCAAGCCCGACGCTTGAAGTGCTGGTCGATCCGCTTGCCAAGGGTCTCGATCTCACCCCGCTTTTCGAGCTGATGGCCAATCCAAACGTCGTGAAGGTTTTCCATGCCGCACGGCAGGACATCGAAATCATCTACCATCTCGGCGGGCTCATTCCGCATCCGATCTTCGACACGCAGGTTGCCGCCATGGTCTGCGGTTTCGGCGATTCGATCTCCTATGACCAGCTGGTGCAGAAGATCAAGAACGTGCAGATCGACAAGTCCTCGCGTTTCACCGACTGGAGCCGCCGCCCGCTGACCGAAAAGCAGCTGGATTACGCGCTGGCCGACGTAACCCATCTGCGTGACGTCTATCTTTCGCTGAAAGCCCAGCTGGAGCGCGAAGGCCGCTCGCTGTGGCTGACCGAGGAGATGGATATTCTGGAATCGCGCGACACCTATGACATGCATCCCGACGATGCCTGGCTCAGGCTGAAATCGCGCCTGCGCAAGCCGACGGAACTTGCCATCCTCAAATTCATCGCCGCCTGGCGCGAGCGGGAGGCGCGGTCTCGCAACGTGCCGCGCTCACGCGTGCTGAAGGACGATGCGATCTTCGAAATCGCCCAGCAGCAGCCGAAGGACGCCGAGGCGCTGTCGCGGCTCCGCACCATTCCCAAGGGCTGGGAGCGCTCCGCCTCCGGCACCGCCATCGTCGAAACGGTGAATGCGGCGCTGGCATTGCCTAAAGAGGAAATGCCCAAGGCGCCGCGCCACAGCCATGCGCCGGAAGGCTCCGGTGCTGCCGTGGAACTGCTGAAGGTTCTCCTGAAACTGACGGCGGACAAGCACGGCGTCGCGGCCAAGGTCATCGCCAACAGCGACGATCTGGACAAGATCGCCGCCGAAGGCGAAAACGCGACGGTGGCGGCTCTGACCGGCTGGCGGCGCGACCTGTTCGGCGACGTGGCGCTGAAACTCATCAATGGCGAAGTGGCCCTGCGTTTCGCCGGCAAGAAGGTTGAAGCGATTGAGGTGGGCGGCGCGTAATCCCGCGCCTCACCCCAATTTTGCCCGCATCGCGGTCCATCCCTTTCGGGATAGTTGCGCTTTGAGGGTCTTCGCATGAAACCTGCCCGCACCCTGCTGCTGGCCGCCCTTCTGGCGGCCACAGGCTTTCTCCCCACACCGGCCCCCTTTCTCGCCCGTGCCGATGACGGCAAGCTGGACCTGCAGGGCGAATGGACGACCGACTGCCTGACGATCGGCAAGAACGACCGGCACGGCATGGTCACACGCATCACCATACACGGCGGCAGCATGCACGCCGTCTCGCAGATTTATGCCCGCAACAATTGCCAGAAACCCACGGTGCAGGTGCGATATGAGGGCACGCTGGACGGCGGCCTTAAAGACCATGGCAGCCTGCTCTTCGCCCACACCGTCACCGCAATCACCATGACGCCGAATGAGGGTGACGTCGTCGACCATTATAATGGCGACCCGAAGGGCACGGGCTGCGGCCTGAACGGCTGGAAAGAGAATGTTCCGTTCGATGTCGATGGGCGGACCTGCGCCGCCATCACCTTCGCGCGCAAGGGAGAAACCCTGTTCGACCGCGCCTGGATCGACGGCAACCGACTGCGTTTCGCCGCCTTTCCACTCAAATGGTCGAACCGCTCACCGGACGACCGGCCGCAATCCCCGCTTGAAACGGTCTATTACAGAACATCCTATTAGGCGTAGGACCGCCTCCGCACCCGTTTTGCGGCAACGGCGCAACAGCCTTACCAATCCTTCATGCAACCTTACCGATTGGTCACTTTTTGCAGCGCATTTTCCACATTAATGTCGCATACGACCTGAACAGACGCTTCGCCGGCGGGAGCGGCGGATCTTTCCTCCCGAGATCAAGAACCGACATGAGAAAATTGCTGCCCATTCTGGATTATGTGGTGCTCTTCGTTGCCGTGGCCGGCAGCGGCGTGGCCTACGCCTTCCTGGAATATGGCGGCGGCGCGCTCATCGGCGCGACCTATGCACTGTTTGCCTGTGCGCCGATCCTCGCCTTCGAGCGCGGTTACATCATGCCCGGCCTGTCGCGGCAGGTGAGCGCCCTGCCGACACCGGCCTATATCGCCGTCGGCCTCATCATCTACGCCATCCTGGTTTTCTGCGGTTTCGGGCTCGGCGGCACGATCCTGTGGCTGAGCGGGATATTTCCCGGCACCTGGAAACGGGCGGTGCATGCCGAGGTGCAGACGCTGATCTTCACCCTCATCGTCTGCGGCATCATCGTCTTCATCATGCGGGTGCGAGAGCTTCTCGGTCGCGACATCTTCATCGATCTCATTCTCGGACGCTATCGCCGGCCGGTCAGCGAAGACCGCGTCTTCATCTTCATCGATCTCGTCGGTTCCACCTCCTTTGCCGAAACCCATGGCGACCTGAAGGCCCAGGAATTCCTGGGCGAGATTTTCGCAAGTTACGCCGCGCCGGTCAGGCGACATGGCGGCGTCATCGACGATTATATCGGCGACGCCGCCATCATCACCTGGCCCTATCACATGGCAATCCGGCGGGCGGCCTGCGTGCGCTGCGTTTTCGACATCCAGGCGAGCATCGAGGAAAAACGCGACATGTGGCTTGCCCGCTTCGGCGAAATGCCGCGCCTGCGCTTCGCCATCCATGGCGGGCCGGTCATCACGGCGGAAATCGGCGTCGACCACCACAAGATCACCTATTTCGGCGACACGGTGAACACGACCTCGCGGCTCGAATCACTGAGCAAGATGCTGGGGCACCCGGTGCTGATTTCCGCCGACCTTGCGCACCAGCTGGTGCTGCCCAAGGGCGTGCGCAGCGAATATCTCGGCGAACATGCGGTCAAGGGCCGTGGCCAGACGCTGGGCGTGTGCACGCTCAGCCAGTATCAGGCCCCCGCCGCCTGAGGCCTGCCGGCCGGAAGCCGCACCGCGATCCCGCCGTCCTCGGCAGCCGCCGTCATCAAAATTCATCAAAGCTTCAAACGACAATCACCTGCCTGTCATGCGACGACCCTATCGCCTCAATCCTGTCTTCAACAGGTATTGAGAGGGGTCTCCACCATGAAGCATATTCTTTTCGCCTCTTGCGCGGTTCTCGCGCTCGCTTCCGCATCACATGCGGCGGAAAAGGAGTTTCCGGCAAAGCTGGTCTCCCACGCCATTCTGCCGGCCAACACCATCATCGCGGCGCCCACTGACGCGCCTGAACACCTCAAGACCTCCGCCAAGTTCACCACGGCCGACCGCAAGCGCGCCGAAGGGCTCGGCACTGTGCCCGGCAAGGACGGCCTGCGCCTGACCGGCCTTTCCATGCCGTTCAACGGCCAGCCGATGCAGGGTTTTTCCGGCATCAAGGCGATGCCCGACGGCAGCTTCTGGAGCCTTTCCGACAACGGTTTCGGTTCCAAGCTCAATTCCAGCGACGCCATGCTGATGCTTCACCACCTGAAATTCGACTGGGACGCCGGCAAGGTCAACGCCCTTGAAACCGTGTTCCTTTCCGATCCGGACATGAAGGCGCCCTTCCCCATCGTTCTCGAAGGCACGGAAAAACGCTACCTGACCGGCGCCGATTTCGACGTCGAATCCATTCAACCCGTGGCCGACGGTTTCTGGGTGGGCGAGGAATTCGGCCCCTATATCCTGAAATTCACCCGCGACGGCAAGCTGACCGACGTGATCGCCACCAAGGCCGGCGACATCGAGGTGAAGTCTCCCGACCATCCGGCTCTCGCCCTGCCCGGCAACCCGACGCAGAAAATGCCGGCCTTCAACCTGAAGCGTTCCGGCGGTTATGAGGGCATGGCGCTCTCCAAGGACGGCTCGAAGCTTTACGGCCTGCTGGAAGGCCCGCTTTACATGGCTGACGGCCAGGTGGAAAAAACCGAAGACGGCGCGACAGCGCTCCGCATCATCGAACTCGACACCGCCAAGAAGGCATGGACCGGCCGCACCTGGCTTTATCCGCTGGCGGAAGGCGGCGAGGCGATCGGCGACTTCAACATGCTGGACGAGACCACCGCCCTCGTCATCGAGCGTGACAATGGCGCCGGCACGGCCGACAAGGCCTGCGCCGATCCCAAGGCGCCGGCTGCCGACTGCTTCGCCCGTCCCGCCAAGGTCAAGCGCATCTACAAGATCGAATTCAACGACGCCAATGTCGGCAGGGCGGCGCGCAAGATCGGCTATATCGATCTGATGAAGATTTCCGACCCGGACAACAGGAAGCGCCAGGGCGGCGGCAACGGCTATTACGACATGCCCTTCGTCACCATCGAGAATGTCGACCGCGTCGACGCCACGCATATCATCGTCGGCAACGACAACAACCTGCCCTTCTCGGCCGGTCGCGCACTGGACAAGGCGGACGATAACGAGTTCGTCCTGCTGGACGTCAAGGACCTGCTCGACGCCAAATAAGCAATACGGCGCCGGAATTTTCTCCGGCGCCCATGGCGCATCCGCGCGAATTCAACGGACGGAGTGTCATGCAGCCTCCAAGGGATGCACGACGCTCCGTTCCGATTCTGCTCATGTCTCGACCAAAGCCCGGCTCCGAAACGGAGAATCCCTTTATGCAGGACCATGCCGAACGACTTTATTACGCCTTGAAGAAAAGCTGGTCCGGCGAAACCAGCAGCCTGTGGTCACGCGAAAACCCCGCCCGGGGGCAAGGCAGCGTCACCGCCCTGGTGGTTCAGGATATTTTCGGCGGCGAACTCGCCAAAACCGCCGCCAGCGGCTCGGACCACTTCTACAATATCGTCGACGGCACCCGCTGGGATTTCACCTTCAGCCAGTTCGATATTCCGGTCGGCTATCAGGACAGGCCCGCCAGCCGTACGGAGGCCATGGCGACCATAACACCGTTGCAATATGCCTATCTCAGCGCCTGTATCCGAAAGGCGCTGGGGCACGGCTAGCCAGCAATAACCGTGATTTTCTGGGAGGCAGGATAGTCGGAAAATCTTTGCGGTGAGGATTGCTCATCTAACAGAAGACGGCGCGGACATGTCCCTCGTCCAGAGCGAAAAAACCATCCTGCGGAACCGCAAGTTCAAGCATTTCGCGGACGGACATATCCAGATATATTCCGCGCAAAATTCTTCCGAAAAGACCGTGGGAAACGGCAATCGTTGGCTTACGCACATTTGCTAACCACGCTCTCGCCCGATGGCATGCTTGATCAAGACTCTCGCCGTCCGGTGATTTGAAATACCAGTCATAAGGCGTCGTTTCGCGGAGCATTCCGGGAAACTCATTCTCAATTTCGAATGTCGTCAGGCCATCCCAGGAGCCCGCCGATACCTCGATGAGCCGTTCATCGTCACTTTTATTTATCGGTAAAACCGATTGCAGGATAGCGGCTGTCTGCTGTGTTCTGCCAAGCGGGCTGACACTCAGTTCGAAGGATCCTTCGCTGCCGGCGATCTCGCGCTGCAACAGCATCGCGACGTCATTCGCCTGCCGGACGCCCTGGGAGGTTAACGGTGAATCCTTGACGCCTTGATACCGACCGAGCGTGTTCCATATGGTTTCACCGTGACGCACTAGATAGATCATGACGATGTGCTGCCATTTCTCTGCCCTTCAACGAGCCTTCGCGGCGACAAAACCATAGTCGACGGCGTTTACACTCCAACTTTACCGGCTCACTCAAACACAAACGCCAGCCGCTTGCCGGTCAGCTTCGCCAGTTGCTGCAAACGGCCATCCAGACGTTCGCCGGCGAAATCGCAATAATCGTGCGGCACGACGAATTCCAGATCGATGTCCGGATTGGTGGATTTGCGGAATTTCAGGTGATCGACGACGCCCGGCATCGAGGCCGAGAAGAGGTAAACGACGCGCAGCAGGCCGCCGAGCAGTTTTCCAAGCTCCTGCAGACGCTCGCCCGCCATGGCCGTGAGCGGCTCCGTGGTGCCGTTGTCGTTCAGTCCCTCGAAGCGATAATAATTGGCGAGCGCAATATAGGCGCGACCGGGATGGGTGATGGCGACGAAGGACGAATGGGCGATGATGTTGAGCGCCTGCAACCCGCGATAATCCGGATGGGCGCGCCAGCTGATATCGGCCAGCAGGCAGGCCGCCTGCCGGTAGCGGCTTTCCTCTTCCGTCTCGTCGATACCGAAGACAGGGAAGGTGCGGCCGCTCCAATCCGCCAATTCGCGGGCATGTTCGGGGGAGCGGGCACGCAGAATGGCAAGCTCATCCGCCGCAACCAGCAACGGGTCCAGATCCCGCTCCGTTTCCGTCAGCAGCGAATAGAGATAGCCTTCACGCACGCCCTGCGCGGAAAAGGCGATCTTTGCCGGCTTCATGACCTTCAGAACCTCGCGCATGGCGATGGCGCCGAAGGGCAGCAGCGAACGGCGGTTCTTGGAGACCGCCTGCCAGGCCGGATCCTTGCTGTCCCTGGAGACAACGACCTCCTCCAGGAAATTCAGCATTTCTTCCAGCGGCAATTCATATCCCTGCATCATGTGCAACGGATAACCGGTGATTTCCATATGCAGCTTGGCGATGTTTCGCCAGGTGCCGCCGACGGCATAAAAGGTGCGCCCCTCACCCGCCGCCAGAAGCTTGGCGAAGGATTTGACGTGTTTTCTGGCGATGGTGGCCGCTTTTTCCAGCGAGCCGTCCGATTGTTCCGACAGCCGCAGACCGCCGAGCGGCAGGGTGATGCCCTCGCCGCAGCTTTTGCCCTTGATGTCGATGAGTTCGAGCGAACCGCCGCCGAGGTCGCCGGCAATGCCATCGGGATCATGGAAACCGCTGATCACGCCATAGGCCGAATAAAGCGCTTCCTTCTCGCCGGACAGGACCTCGATCTCGCAGCCGAGAATGGCCTCCGCCTCGCGAATGAAATCCGGGCCGTTTTCCGCTTCACGCGCCGCAGCCGTCGCCAGCACATAAAGCTGCTGCGCCTGCGCCTGCTCGGACAACACATGGAAACGCCTGAGCGCCATCAGCGCCCGGCTGACGCCTTCCTCATGCATGCGGCCCGTCAGCGCCAGTCCCTTGCCGAGGCCGCAAAGGACCTTTTCGTTGAACAGCACGGCGGGCGCGCGAGAAAGACCTTCATATACGACAAGACGAACGGAGTTCGAACCAATATCTATGACGGAAACGGGGGCAAGGCCGGTCAGCCGCCCCTGTGCTTCTGATCGAGTCATTCAGCCTGTTTCTTGCGGGACGAAATCAACCCGGCAATCAATTTGGGCGCACTGGATTTCAAGGCTTCACCACGTCCGGAAAGGCTGGGATTGGTCATGAAATAGTGCTGCGCGTTGAACGGTTCTTCGCCTTTACGCACCTCGATGCGCCTCGACGTTCCGTCCGCAAGTATCTCGTAGCTCTGCTGGTTGTCAATGAGATTGCCCAGCATAATCTGTGAAAGAACCTGCTCATGCACGGTGGGATTGGTGAGCGGCACCAGCGTTTCGACACGGCGGTCGAGGTTGCGCGGCATCATGTCGGCCGAGCCGATATAGACCAGCGCCTTGTCGGATGGCAGGCCGAAACCGTTGCCGAAGCAGAAGATGCGGCTGTGTTCGAGGAAGCGGCCAACGATCGATTTCACGCGGATATTGTCCGACAGGCCCGGCACCTGCGGGCGCAGGCAGCAGATGCCGCGCACGACCAGATCGACCTCCACCCCGGCCGCGCTGGCGCGGTAGAGCGCATCGATGATCTCGGGATCGACCAGCGAATTCATCTTCATCCAGATCGCCGCCGGCGCGCCGCGCTTGGCGTGCTCGATCTCTTCATTGATGTGCTTCACGATGCGGGCGCGCAGCGTATAGGGCGAGACGGCCAGCTTCATGCCCTCTTCCGGTTCGCCGTAACCCGTGATGAAGTTGAAGATATTCGCCATGTCATGGGCGATCTTCGGGTTGCAGGTGAAGAAGGACAGGTCGGTATAGATCTTGGCCGTGATCGGATGGTAGTTGCCGGTGCCCAGATGGCAATAGGTCCTGAGCTTGCCGTCTTCACGGCGCACCACCATCGACATCTTGGCATGGGTCTTGAGTTCGATGAAGCCGAAGACGACCTGCACGCCGGCGCGCTCCAGGTCGCGCGCCCAGCGGATATTCGCCTCTTCGTCGAAACGCGCCTTCAGTTCGACCAGCGCGGTGACGGATTTGCCGGCTTCGGCCGCATCGATCAGCGCGCGGACGATCGGGCTGTCGTTGGAGGTGCGGTAGAGCGTCTGCTTGATGGCCAGCACATCCGGGTCGCGCGCCGCCTGCAGCAGGAACTGCACGACAACGTCGAAGCTCTCATAGGGATGGTGGACCACCATGTCCTTTTCGCGGATGGCGGCGAGGCAATCGCCGGCATGTTCGCGCACACGCTCGGGGAAGCGGGCGTTATAGGGTTCGAACTTCAGGTCGTCGCGCGGCGCGCGCACGATTTCCGAAATGGTGTTGAGCGCAAGCAGACCCGGCAGAACGGCGACGCGGTTATCCGGCACGCCAAGCTCATGCACCACGAATTGGCGCAGCGACTGCGGCATTTCGCTGTCGGTCTCGATGCGGATGACCGACCCGCGGCGGCGGCGCTTCAGCGCGCTTTCGAAGAAACGGACCAGATCTTCCGCCTCTTCCTCCACCTCGATATCGCTGTCGCGGATGATGCGGAAGGTGCCGAAACCGCGAACGGTATAACCGGGATAAAGGCGGTGAATGAACTGGCCGACCACATCTTCAAGCGTGATGTAGCGGATGGCGTTCTTTTCATCGGGCAGGCGAATGAAACGATCAAGCGCCGGCGGCAGGCGCAACAGCGCCGTCATCGGCTCGCGGCCGTTGACGCTGTCGAGCTGCAGGCCCATGGAAAAGCCGAGATTGGGAATGAAGGGGAACGGGTGCGCCGGGTCGATGGAGAGCGGCGTCAGCACGGGGAACATGCGCTCCTCGAATTCCGTCTCCAGCCAGGTACGATCCGCATCCGACAGTGCGGCGGGGCGCACGATGAAGATTTCTTCCTTGGCGAGATATTGCTGCAGAACGGCAAGCGAGGCCTGTTGCTCCATCTGCAGATTGTCGATCTCCTTCAGAATGTCTTCCAGCTGTTCGGCCGGCGTCTTGCCATCCGGTGTCCTGACGGTGATTTTCTGGCGCACCTGACCTTCGAGGCCGGCGACGCGGACCATGAAGAACTCGTCCAGATTGGCGGCCGAGATGGACAGGAAACGCAGCCGCTCCAGCAGCGGATGATCGGTGTTCAGCGTTTCTTCGAGAACGCGGCGATTGAACTGGAGCCAGGAGAATTCACGGTTGACGAAACGGGCGGGACTGTCCCAGAGGTTCTCGCCCTCGCTTACCGGCTGAACCTTGTTGAAGTCTTCCTGCGCGATAGCGTCCATGCCCTGTTCCATCCCCTGACCTGTTTCCGTCCCGTGATCCTGCTGCATCGCGTGATCGTCCTTCTTGCCCGTATAACAGTTTGACGACGGAACTGTGACAGTCAATCGACGTCCAGCCCGCTGCCCGCCGCTGCGCTGTCCATCGCATTGAGGACCTCCGCCGCCAGCGGGCGTGTTATTCTCGTTCCACGCGAGAGCGCCAGCCTGTCGATCCGGTCCACGATCGTCTGGGCCGTATCGAGCGAACGCTCCATTCTGTTGACGATGTAGCCTATGAGTTTGTCATCCATGTAAAGCTGCCGGTCGGCGAAGAGCTTTACCAGCACCTGCGCCAGCAGCCCCTCATCCGGCTCGCCGGTCTCCACCACCGTCGCGGCCTTCAGGCGCGAACGCAGATCCGGCAGCGTCACCGGCCATGCCGCCGGCCATTGCCGGCTTGTCATCAACAGCGTCGTGCCGTGCTGGCGCACGCTGTTGATGACATGGAACAGCTCGGTATCGTCAAAACCGCGGCGGTCGGCATCCTCGAAGAGAACGGCGCCGTTCTCCGCCGCGCGCGCAGCATCGGCGCCGGCCTGCGGGTGGATATCGCGGGCGCCGGCGATGTTTTTCCAGATATTGGCGAGATGCGATTTTCCCGAACCCGGCGGCCCGGCCAGCACGACGACCGGCGAGCGCCAGTTGGGCCATTCATCGACGAGGCTGACGGCGGCTTCAAGCGATGCGGAGACGAGCAGGTCGTCCCTGCCGGAGGCGGGCTGGTGCGAGAATGCGAGCGGCAGCTGCTCGGCCTTCGACCGGGCGTTGTCGGTTTTGATGTGGTCAGTCATCGTCAGCTCTGAGAGTCAACCTTGCCGGAGGGCGTTTCCCCTTCTTCCGGGGCGGGATTGCTGTCCCAGGGAAGGTTGGCGGCGTGCCCGTGATAAAGATCGCTTTCAAGATACCGCGACAATGCGAAGCGAACAAGCACGCCGACCGCCGCCGCCGCCGGAACCGCAACCAGCAGGCCGACGAAACCGAAAAGCGCGCCGAAAGCAAAGAGGGCGAACATCAGCCACACCGGATGCAGGCCAACGCTGCTGCCGACGAGCTTCGGCTGCAGGATGTTGCCTTCGATGAACTGACCGGAGAAGAAAACGGCGAGTGTCAGAAACACGTAGATATAGTCCGGCCAGAACTGCACCACGGCGACGCCGACCGCGAGGATGAGGCCGACCATGGAGCCGATATAGGGAATGAAGCTGATGAGGCCGGAAAAAAGACCGATCAACAGGCCGAAATTCAAGCCCACCAGCGACAGGCCGACGGCGTAATAAACCCCGAGAATGAGGCAGAGCGACCCCTGCCCGCGCACGAAACCGGCAATGGTCTTGTCCATGTCGCGGGCGATCTGGCGCACGGTATGGACATAGTCGCGCGGTATCCAGCTATCGACCTTGTCGATCATGCGGTCCCAGTCGAGCAGCAGGTAAAAGGCGACGACGGGCGTGACCACCAGCAGCGACACGACGTCCACCAGCGATTTGCCGGAATTCCATATCTGCGTCAGCAGGGTGCCGATGAAGCCCGCCCCCTCGGTCAGGAGCTTGGAGAAGTTCTCCTTGACGGCATCGATCTGGTTGCTGACCCAGTCCGGCAGGAGGTTGGTATCGGCACCGGCGATCAGCTGCTGCAACGACGAGATATATTGCGGGATGCGCGTGATGAATTCCGAGGCCTGGGCGGCGATCAAGGGAATGATGATGATGAGCGACAGCGCGAAGACCAGCACGAAGGAGACGAGGATGACGACGGTCGCCATCAACCGGCTCAAGCCCCGCCGTTCCAGCCAGTCGGCCACCGGATCGAGAAAATAGGCAAGCGCCATGCCGGCCACGAAGGGCAGCAGAATGGAGCTGAAGACCATCAGGAAAAGGACAAAGACGGCCAGCACGCCGATCCAGAAAAACACCTGCCGGCGCAGGTTCGTACCGCTCACATGGGGTTGCATCCGTTCATCCTCTTGTCGCCGTGCCGTCACCGCCCAAGATGGAGATAGGATGCCCATATGCACATGGTCAAGACCGGCCGCGGCGTACAGGCGGCTGCAAGCCGGCGGCCTGTCCACGGTTTTGGCGCGCTAAGGCCTCCCGCCGGCAAAAACCCGCCTTTCCGGGGCCTCCGGTCGCAACGGCAGGTTGACCCGCGGATAATATTAGACAAATATCAAATATCATCGGGCGAGCCCGCGACGCTCCGCCATGCCCGATGGCCGGAGGCACGATGCAAGGCACCAGTGAAAATGGCATCGCGGAACACAATGCCGGTCTCTTCGATCATCCGGACATTGCCCAATGGTACGACAACCAGCAACTTTACCTGGCCGAGCGCATCATTCTCGAACAATTTCGCCATGCCTATGCCGGCAGGCGGCTGCTCGATCTCGGTGTGGGCACCGGCCGGACGACGAAGCCGCTTCTGCCGCTGGTGGGCGATTATATCGGCATTGACCGTTCGCAGCCCATGCTGGCGCTGGCACGGCGCAATTTTCCCACGGCCACCTTTCTCGACATGGATGTGCGGGCGATCGGCGGGTTCGGGGCGGAACGCTTCGACTGCGTGCTCGGCGCGCTCGCCATCTTGAGCGCCTTCGGCCATGAGGACCGGCTTGCCATCATCCATGCCGTGCGCAGCATCCTTGCGCCCGGCGGTTATTTCATCTTTTCTTTTCATAACCGGCAATGGAAGCGGGCCGGCGGCATGCCGCTGCACCGGCGGTCCTGGCATCCGCGGGAAGTGTTCAACTCTCTTCATCCGCAGAGCTGGATCAACTATCTGCGGCTGCGGCCCGCCACCCGGCAGACCAACGAATATGCCATTTTAGTGGATCAGGCGCATCGCTGGAGCGGCCTGTTTTATTTCATCGACCTTGCGGCCCAGACCCGGCAACTGGAAGCGGCGGGCTTCGACGTCGTTGCCCGTTACGGCGAGAACGGGCGGCCTATCGAGGAAAATTCCGATACGTCCAATGACGGGCTGCTCAATCTGGTCTGTCGCGTGGCCCCGCAGGCATCATAAGCGCCCGGCCGGGGCAAGCCCCGCCAAAGCCGTTAAAAACAGGAGCTTTTGCCACTCAAACCCTTGCATCAGGTCCCGTCCCGTGCGAATGGCGACGCCAAAGGAACCAGCGGAGACGAGAGCCATGAGCCAGTCGGGCAAGAACGGTCTTACCTATAGTGATGCGGGTGTGGATATCGACGCCGGCAACCTGATGGTCGAAAAGATCAAACCGGCGGTGCGCTCGACACGGCGTCCCGGCGCGGATGGCGAAATCGGCGGCTTCGGCGGCCTGTTCGACCTGAAGGCGGCGGGTTTCACCGATCCGGTTCTTGTCGCCGCCAATGACGGCGTCGGCACCAAGCTGAAGATCGCCATCGACGCGGATTATCACGATACTGTCGGCATCGATCTCGTCGCCATGTGCGTCAACGATCTCGTCGTCCAGGGCGCAGAACCGCTGTTCTTCCTCGATTATTTCGCCACCGGCAAGCTCGATCCCGACCAGGGCGCGGCCATCGTTTCCGGCATTGCCGCCGGCTGCCGCGAATCCGGCTGTGCGCTGATCGGCGGTGAAACCGCCGAAATGCCGGGCATGTATTCCGATGGCGACTACGATCTCGCCGGCTTTGCCGTGGGTGCCGCCGAACGCGGACAGCTTCTGCCGGCCGGCGACATTGCCGAAGGCGACGTCATTCTCGGCCTCTCCTCCTCCGGCGTTCATTCCAACGGCTTTTCGCTGGTGCGCAAGATCGTATCGGTCTCCGGCCTCGACTGGAGCGCTCCCGCTCCCTTCGCCGACGGCCAAAAGCTCGGCGAAGCACTGCTGACCCCGACCCGCATCTATGTGAAGCCGCTTCTGAAGGCGATCCGCGAGACCGGCGCGCTGAAGGCACTGGCGCATATTACCGGCGGCGGTTTTCCGGAGAATATTCCGCGCGTTCTGCCCAAACATCTCGCTGCCGAGATCGATCTTGCTGCCATCAAGGTTCCGGCCGTCTTCTCCTGGCTTGCCAAGACCGGCGGCGTCGAAGCCAATGAAATGCTGCGCACCTTCAATTGCGGCGTTGGCATGATCGTCGTCGTTTCGGCTGAAAACGCTCAAAAGGTCACCGACGTCTTGACCGCGGAAGGCGAGACCGTCTTTCCGCTCGGCCGCATGGTGGCGCGCGAAGACGGCGCGCACGGCACGATCTACAAGGGCGCTCTCGGCCTATGACCAGCGCCGCTTTTCCGTCCGGTCGCGCACGTGTCGTCGTTTTCATTTCCGGCGGCGGCTCCAACATGGTGTCGCTGGCCAAGGCCTGCGAGACGCCGGGATTTCCGGCTGAAATCGCCTGTGTGATTTCGGACAAGGCGGCGGCGGGCGGTTTGGAGAAAGCACGGGATCTTGGCATTCCCACCCTGGTCTTCGAGCGCAAGACCTATGCCAGCAAAGCCGAACATGAGGGCGCCATTCTGGCCGCGCTTGGCGAGATCGCGCCGGACATCATCTGTCTGGCCGGTTACATGCGGCTGATTTCCGGCGATTTCATCGCGCCTTATGCGGGCCGCATCATCAATATCCACCCTTCCCTGCTGCCGCTTTTTCCGGGGCTCGACACCCATCAGCGCGCCATCGACAGCGGCATGAAAATATCCGGCTGCACCGTGCATTTCGTGACCGAAGGCATGGATGAGGGTCCGACAATCGCCCAGGGCGCCGTGCCCGTCCTGTCCGGCGATACGGCCGGCACGCTTGCGGCGCGCATCCTGACCGTCGAACACCAGCTTTATCCGCTCGCCCTGAAGCGGCTGGCGGAAGGAAAGGTGCGCATGCAAGGCGGCAAAACCCTCTTTACGGACAATGACAGTAAATCCGAGTATTCGACCCTGATTTCCGTCGCCTAAGCAAGTTAATTCTAAAGTACATAAACAGTGACAATGGTATTTTCCGCGGCATAAACCGATTATTTACCATAATCATCTTTAATGCCCGCAACGGCCTCATATTTCAGGCCCTCCGGTCATTCAGGAGCGATTATGCCATTTTCGAGATTTCGCCTGCCGCTTTCGGCCATTCTGCTCCTCGGCGCCAGTCTGCCGGTCATGGCGGAGCAAGGCGGCATCACGGCCTCGCTGGACGCCGGCGTTCTCAATCTGCGGGCGACGGAAACCGTGCACATCGGCGGCAGCAAGCTCAGCGAACTCGAATGGGAAACCAAGAACGCCATGGCGCTGCGCGGCTCGCTGGGGCTTGAGCTTGCGCCCGGCTGGCGGGTGAAGGCGGAAGGCCGCGTCGGCTTCGAAGGCGATGGCTACATGACCGATTATGACTGGATATGGCCATTTTCCCGTGACAGTTCCAAGGAGAACTGGAGCCATCGCTCCCAGCATGACGATACGCGGCTTGATCACTATTTCTCGGGCAGCCTGGAGCTCAATCGCATGCTGCTGGACGATCCCCAGCAATATCTCAGCGCCGGCGTCGGTTTTCGCTACACGGATGTGCAATGGTCGGCCTATGGCGGCAAAGGCGTCTACAGCCTTTTTTCTCCAAGAGATGTGAGCATCACATTCAAGGATGACGTCAAAGGCATCACCTACCGTCAGCAAATCCCGGTTTTCTACGGCAACCTGGCCGGCGGCCAGAGATTCGGCAACTGGTCGCTCAATGCCGGCCTCGAAGGCGGCGCGATGGTCTATGGCAAGGCCACGGACGACCACTGGCTGCGTGACATGCGCTTCACCGACAAATTCGACGTGGCCGGCATGTTCGGGGTCAAGGCGGGGGTTGCCTATGACCTGACCGAGAATGCTTCAATCTACCTGGACGGCGCGTATGACTATACCAGTCTCGGGCGCGGAGACACCCACTATAGCGGCGCGGGCGCGGGAAATCTTGGCTCGGAAAAAAATGCCGGCGGCGGTGACCTGCAGTCCATCTTCGTGGGCATGGGTGTGAAAGGACGCTTCTGATTGCGACGATCTGGACCCTGCCCTTAAAGCCGGGCGCGATTCAACATCGCCCATTGCAGCAGGATAATCGTCTTGGAATCGGTGATTTCACCGGATGCGATCATCGCGAAGGCTTCGTCCAGCCTGTAGGTCAGAACCTCGATATCCTCGCCTTCATCCTCAAGCCCGCCGCCTGCGCCGGCCTGAACATCGAGATCGATACGCGCGACGAAGAGGCTGACCTTTTCCGTCAGCGTGCCGGGGCTCGCATACATGTCGAAGAGGTACTCGACTTTTTCGACCGCATAGCCGGATTCTTCCATAGCCTCCCGGCGAACCGCCTCGGCGGCCTCGTCGCCATCGAGAAGCCCCGCCGGCACCTCGATCATGAAGCTCGGATCGCCGTTCAAGAAAGCGGCAGGGCGGAACTGGCGCACCATCACCACGCTGTCGCGTTTTGCATCATATAACAGGATGGCGGCGGCGCTGCCGTGGTCGTGCACTTCGCGCACGATGCGGATCGTCCTGCCATCCGGCATGCGCTGGTCGAAAACGAGCTTCTGCATATGCACGAAGCCCTTCCAGACCGTCTCTTTTTCCACCAGCCGGATCCTGTCCGCATCGCCGGTGGAGGCCATTTTCAGTGAACGGTCCATAATCACTCCGTAAGCAATCCCGTCACAGGGTGAGGGACGATTTGTTCAGGGCCGCCCATTGCAGCAGCATGATCGTTTTTCCATCGCAGATATCGCCGGTTTCTATCATTCTCATGGCGTCCGCCAGGGAAAACTCCAGAACTTCGATATCCTCGTCCTCATGGGCGGCACCGCCCCCCTCCTCCAGCCGATCCGATGAATCGATGACGGCAGCAAAAAAGTGTAGAATTTCGGTCACGGAGCCGGGCGACATGAAGGACTTGAACAGAAACCGGACGTCTCTCACGACATATCCGGTTTCCTCCGTCACTTCGCGGCGAATGGCCTCGGCCGGGTCGTCACCATCCAGCAGGCCGGCGGGCGCTTCCAGCAGCCAGCCGTGATAGCCGTTCACATAGGTCGGCATGCGAAACTGCCGCACGAGGACAACGGTGTCGCGGCGCGGATCGTAAAGCAGGATGGCGGCACCATTGCCGCGATCATAGGCCTCCCGCCTGATGACCTTCGTCTCACCCTTCGAATTGGTGTAATTATAGGTGATGTTGCGGAGATGATACCAGTTCTTCGAGAGCGTCTCATCCTTGAGGATCTCGATCTTCACATTATCGAACCTGCTCATTCCATATCCTGTCAGTCTCTTCGCAGCCACACCTTGTTGTCATGGAAAGCCGCGCCGCCATAAGGGGCGACGGCATCGGCGCCGGTGAGAACATTGATGCCCTCACCGTCCAGATGCGCCTTGTTGGGCCACAGCCCTTCGGCAATCAGCACGCCCGGCCTTGCGCCCTCCACGATCTTGGCGTGGAGACGCACCTCGCCGCGTCCATTGCCGATACGGACGACATCCCCATCGGCGATACCGTGACCGGCGGCGTCCTCGGGACAGATCATCAATTCCGGGCGGCCTTCCTTCTGCACGGAGGTTTTGGTCTCCGCAAAGGTGGAGTTCAGGAAATTGCGCGCCGGCGATGTCGCCAGCCGGAAGGGATGGTCCGCATCCGCAACCTCGATCACATCCACCTGGTCGGGGAATTTCGGAAACTCGGATACCGGCCCCATGACGCCGATATTCTTCGGCGGCTTGTTCGGAGACGGTCCGGTCGCCCAATCCGGGCTGAAACGGAACTTGCCATCGGCGTAACCGAAGCCTTCGAGATAATGCGCCACTTCGAAAGAGGGCTGCGCATCGATCCATTTCTCTTCGGCCAGCGTATCGAAATCGCCCCAGCCGCTGACCTTCAGCATGCGGTCGACATGGTCGCGGGCCGAAAGGCCGAAGCCCGGCATGTGGTCGATGCCGAGGCGTTTCGCCAGTTCCTCGATGACGAACAGGTTGGTACGCACCGTTTCCGGCGGCTCCACCAGTTTGGGGCCAAGCAGAATATGGTTCTGGCCGCCGGCGCGGTAGAGATCGTCATGCTCCAGGAACATGGTGGCCGGCAGCACGATATCGGCCACGTCGGCCGTCTCCGTCATGAACTGCTCATGCACGGCGACAAAAAGATCGTCGCGCAGGAAACCCTGCTTTACCAGCCGTTGTTCCGGCGCGACATTCACGGGATTGGTATTCTGGATGATGAGCGCCGTCACCGGCCCGCCGTGGCGCAGCGCTTCGGCGTCACCCGTCAGCACGCGGCCGATCTGCGACTGGTCGAGCTGGCGCACGTCAGGATCGGCATAGGCCGTACCCATCAGCTCCGCCTTGTTGAGCCGGAAAATATCGCCATTGTTGTGGAAGGCGCCACCACCCTCATATTGCCAGGAGCCGAGGACGGTGGCGATGGAAAGGGCGGCGTGCATGGCGGCTGCGCCATTGCGCTGGCGGGCAAAACCGTAACCCAGCCGGAAGAAAGTCTTTTTCGTGGTGCCGACCAGCCGCGCGAAAGCCTCGATTTCCTCCACGGAAAGACCGGTGATCTCGGAGGCCCATTGCGGCGTCTTCGTTTGCAGATGCGCTTCGAGACCGGCCGGATCGTCGGCAAAGCGCGCCATGTAGTCGCGGTCGGCATAACCATCGCGGAAGGCGATGTGCATGATGGCGCAGGCGAGCGCCGCATCCGTGCCGGGACGGAGGACAATGCGCATGTCCGCCTGTTTCATGGTCGGATTGTCGTAGATATCGACAACGACGATCCTGGCACCGCGTTCCTTGCGGGCCTTGACCGCGTGCGTCATGACGTTGACCTGCGTGGCGACCGCATTGGTGCCCCAGATGACGACGACATCGGCCTTGCCGATCTCGCGCGGATCGGGACCACGCAGCGCACCGGTTCCCATCACGTAACCCGTCCAGGCCATGTTGGTGCAGATCGAGCCGAAAAAGCCGGAATATTTCTTGGCGTGGCGCAGCCGCTCGATGGAATCGCGCTGCACCTGCCCCATGGTTCCGGCATAAAAATAGGGCCAGACGGCCTCGGCGCCATGGCGGGCTTCCGCCTTGACGAAAGCATCGGCCACCTCGTCCAGTGCGGCCTCCCAGGAAATCTCCTGCCAGTCGCCCGCGCCTTTGGCGCCCCTGCGGCGTTTCGGGGTCAAAAGACGGCCGGGATGATAGATGCGTTCGGAATAACGCGCCACCTTGGCGCAGATCACGCCGGCGGTATATGTATTGGCATTGGCGCCGCGCACGCGGCCGATGCGGCCTTCCGCATTGATATCGACTTCCAGCGCGCAGGCGCTCGGACAGTCATGCGGGCAGACCGTATGGCGGATACGGAGTTCGGCCTTGGTGGCGGCTTTTTCAGCGGAAATCGGGGTCGCAACGTTCATTGCTTTTGTATATTGCATCAATGATGCGGCAAAAAGGCCGAAGTGACGTCCATCAAGAATATTCATCCTGACCATTCATCCGGATAAACGGCAAGCGAGACATATCCATGAACTACCGCCACATCTATCACGCCGGCAATTTCGCGGATGTCCTCAAACACGCCGTTCTCGCCCGTCTCGTGCGCTACCTGCAGAACAAGGACAAGGCGTTCCGGGTGTTGGACACCCATGCCGGCATCGGCCTTTACGACCTGACCTCGGAAGAGGCGCAGAAGACCGGCGAATGGCAGACCGGCATCGGCAAGCTGGTGGAGGCCGACCTGCCCGCCCCCATCGCCGACCTGCTCGAGCCCTATCTTGCCGCCGTTAAGGAGCTCAACCCCGCGGGCGGCGTAAAATTCTATCCCGGCTCGCCGAAACTGGCGCGCATGCTGTTCCGCCCGCAGGACCGGCTTTCGGCCATGGAGCTGCATCCGGACGACAGCCGCGCTTTATCGCGTCTGTTCGAGGGGGACTATCAGGTTCGCGTGACGGAGCTGGACGGCTGGCTGTCGCTCGGCGCGCATCTGCCGCCGAAGGAAAAACGCGGCCTCATCCTTGTCGATCCGCCATTCGAGCTTGAAAACGAATATCAGCGGCTGGCCGACGGGCTGAACAAGGCCTATCGGCGTTTTTCCACCGGCACCTATTGCCTGTGGTATCCGCTGAAAAAGGGCGCGCCGATCAGGGATTTTCATGAGCGGCTGCAATCCTTCGAGATTCCGAAGATGCTGTGCGCCGAGCTTTCCGTCAAAAGCGACCGGCTGGATGGCCTTAGCGGTTCCGGCCTCATCATCGTCAACCCGCCCTATACGCTGAAGGACGAGCTGCACACGCTCTTGCCTTTCCTCAAGACGCTGATGGCGCAGGACAGATATGCTTCCCACCGCGCCTTCTGGTTGCGCGGCGAGGAAAAACCGGAAGCGGATTGAGGGTTATCTCAAGCCTTCCCGCCGCTGTGCCTGCGCAAGCTGTGACCGCTCGAAGAACAGGATCACGAACAGCGCCATGATGAAGGGAATGATGAGGTAGAACAGCCGGAAGACCAGCAGCGCCGCAATCACATCCGCGGGGTTCATATCCGGCAGGCCGGTGACGAAAACCAGTTCCAGCACGCCGAGCCCGCCCGGCGCATGCGAGATGAGCGCCGCCGAAAAGGAAATCAGGAATATGCCGAGGATGATCATGAAACCCGGATTTCCGGCCTCCGGCAGGGCGAAATAAATGATGCCCGCCGCGCCGATCAGTTCGATCGGACCAATGATCAGCTGCTGCGCCACCAGCCGCGGCGCTGGATAAGGCAGGAAAAACGAGCGGATTTTCAGCGGCTTCAGCTTCAGCAGACTGCCGAGCACATAAAGGCCGACGACGAGCAGCAGCAGGATGCCGGTGGTCGTTGATGCTTCCACGGGCAGGATGCCGGTGAAGCGCTCGGTAATGTCAGGCTCATAGACCAGCACCATGCCGATAAGCATGATCGTGCCGATGACGAAGGTGAAGGAGCACAATCCGACGAGAACGCCGACTTCGGCAACGCTCAGCCCCTTGGACGTATAGGCGCGGTAACGCACCACGGCCCCGGAAAAGACGGAGGCGCCGACATTGTGGGACAGCGCATAGGTGGTGAAGGACGTAAGCGTGATGAAGAACCAGTTCACCTTGCGGCCAAGATGCTGAAGCGCAATGCGGTCGTAACCGGCAAGGGCTGCATAGGCCAGAAGCGTTGCCATGCCGGAACACACCCAGTCCCGCACACGAATGGCCGTGAGGCTTTCCCACAAGTCGTCAAGGGAAAGACCGCGCAGCTCATGATAGAGCAGCCATGCCGAAAAACCGATCGTCGCCAGACCGACGACGGGCCAGATATATTTCTTGAATCTCATGCGGTCATGCCCGCCTATTTCCTCCAGCTTCACCCCGGCCCGGCTTCCGTCTCTCGCGGAAGATTCGTTCGACTCTATTCGTTATGCGGCAAAGCTTTCAACCTTTTTGCCCGTTTGCCTCGTTCACAAATTTATGTAAGACCGATTTGTCGCCGATGGCGATATGAGGTCGTCCACTTTCCGGGGAACGTGCGCGGAATGAAGCGTTATGCGGGTTTCATCGCCTTGGGTCTGCTGTCGCTTGCGGCGCTGTGGTTTTCGCAGGAAAAACCCGTTCCGAGCGGTTCGCCGAACGATCGGCAGACGCAGGCGTCGTCGCAACCCGCAGGACGCGCCCAGCCCGATACTGCCCGACGCGATGCAGGCAAAAATTCCGCACCTCAGGGAACGGGATTCGATTTTTATGTTCTGTCGCTCTCCTGGTCGCCGGCCTTCTGCGCCAGTTCCGAAGGAGCCGGCAATCGCCAGCAATGCGGCAGCGACAGGCGATACGGTTTCGTGGTGCACGGGCTGTGGCCGCAAAACGAAAACGGCTATCCCGAATTCTGCCAGAGCCGCGAACCCGACCGTGTTCCGGACGCGATCGGCCGCTCCATGTTCGACATCATGCCGTCCATGGGCCTCATCGGCCATCAGTGGCGCAAGCACGGCTCCTGTTCCGGCCTGTCGCAGAAGGATTATTTTTCGGCGACGCGGGCCGCCTTCGCGGCGGTGAGGCTGCCGGAGACGATCGCTTCCGGCACCCGGGCCGCCACTCTGTCCGCCGACGCCATCGAAACCGCCTTCACCGACGCCAATCCGGGCCTGTCGAAACGCGGCATTTCGATCAGCTGCGACGGAAGGCGCCTGGAGGAAGTGCGCATCTGCCTCAACAGGGACCTGACATTCCGCGACTGCCCCGAGCTTGACCGCCGGGGATGCCGCGCCGGCTCCACCGAAATCATCCCGATACGCTAATCACCAGACATCAACCCCACAGGACGCAACCATGGAACTGCTCTATTCGCCCGCCTCCCCCTATTCCGCCAAGGTGCGCATGGCCGCCCGCCATCTCGGAATCGACATCACATCGGTGCGCGTCGACACCAATGCCGAACCGGCAACATTGATGGACAACAATCCGCTGGGCAAAATCCCCGTCCTGCTTCTGGATGACGGCGGATCCGTCTATGACAGCGTGACGATCATGCATTATCTGAACCGTCTTTCCGGCGGCAAGCTCTACCCCAAAAAGGACGGCAAGCGCACGGAAGTGGAAATTCTGGAAGCGCTTTGCGACGGCATCATGGATTGCCTGCTGGCCATCGTTTACGAGCGTCGTTTTCGCCCCGAAGACAAGATCCACCAGCCCTGGATCGACAAGCAGTGGAAAAAAGTGGTGCGGGGTCTCGATCATCTGAACGCGAACCTACCGAAGACCGGCAAGAAGCTGCATGGCGGCCATTTCGCCCTGGCCGCGTTGATCGGTTATCTCGATTTGCGTTTCGCGGGTGAATGGGCCGAGGGGCGCGAGGCGCTTTCGCAATGGCCGGAGACCTTCGGCAAGCGCTTCGAGGCCTATGCGGAAATGAAGGCGGCTGCCTGACACGAAGGCAGGCACGGCGCCCGGCCCCTTCGCGGGCCGGCCGCCACCGATGGCAAAAACAAAAAAGCCGGGGCACAAACCCCGGCTTTTCCTTGACCGATCCGGAAGGATCAGAACTTGACGCCGATACCGGCCTTGACGGAGTGATCGTCGAAACCGCGCGAGAATGCGCCGGAGTCGAGACCGTAGTCCTTCTTCTGGTAGTCGCTGTAGCGATATTCCAGACGGGCGGTGATGTTGTCGGTCACCATGGCTTCAACACCGGCACCGACGGTGTAACCGAGGGCGGTGGCGCTGTCCTTGGAGGTCGCGTCGCTAACCTTGTTGTCGGAGACGGCAAGACCGGCCGTACCATAGAGCAGGAACGGGTTCATGTCGTAACCGACGCGGCCACGCAGCGAGCCGTTAACGCCCTGCTTGCCTTCGATGGCGTTGCCGGCAACCGTACCGGCGGAGCCCTTCTCGTCGCCCAGGTTCACGTCTGCTTCAGCACCGTAAACGATCTGGCCGCTCTGCATGTTGTAACCGCCGTAGAGGCCGCCACCGAAGCCCTTGGCGTCACGGCCGTCATTGCTGGAGCTGAAACGGCCCCAGTCATAGTTGACCGTACCACCGAGGTAGGCGCCGGACCAATCCTTGACCGGTGCGGGCTGGTCGTAGGACACCGGTGCCTGCGGCACTTCATTTACGGCGTCAGCGGCGTGAGCAGCCGAAAAGCCGGCGGCTGCCATGGTCGAAGCCATAAGGGTTGCTACGAAAATACGCATGTTATTCTCCTTTCAGGACCGCTCTGCACTCAAAACATCGTTTTCAGACGCGGTGTAAACTCGTCGGGTTAATCGCCCCTCTGGAAACTGAACTTGATGGGAGAATGCGGAGATCAAAGAGCCAAAATGTGAATTGTTTGCGGCAGAGACGTGACTAGAATTAGACGTTGCCTAATTGCCACAAGGGTTTTATTAACCCTAACAGAAGCCTAACCATCAATAGATCGACTTTAAACTTAGTTATATTAAAATTAAACCGAAATTGCATTGTGAATAAAAAATCGCCCAATTCTTTTGGGGCCGACGGACAGCTTGCGATTTGCATTTATATCCAGCAAATAGGGCGTGTATGAGCAAATGCAGGTCCGCCGTGAAAGAAAATATACAAAAGACAGTCTTGATAACGGGAGCCGCGCGCCGGCTGGGGCGGGCAATCGCCACCGATCTGGCCGCCCACGGCTTCGCCATCGCCGTCCATGCCAATGAATCGATGGCGAAAGCCGAGGAATTCGCTAACGAAATAAGGCAAAACGGTGGCAAAGCCGTTGCCGTTCAGGCGGATCTGACACAATCCGCACCGACCATGGCACTTGTCGACAAGGCCGCTTCCGCTCTCGGCCCCATCGGCGTTGTCGTCAACAATGCGTCGGTTTTTCTGGATGACACGGCGGATAAACCCGATCCGGCGATCTTCGATGCGCATTTTACCGTGCATGTGCGGGCGCCGTCCCTCATCGCCGCCGCCTTCGTCGAACAGTTGCCACGGGATAAATCCGGCCTGATCGTCAATATCATCGATCAGCGTGTGCTGGCGCTCACGCCACGTTTCTATTCCTATACGCTTTCGAAATCCGCCCTCTGGACGGCGACAAAAACGATGGCGCAGAGCTTTGCGCCCCGCGTCAGGGTCAACGCCATCGGGCCGGGTCCCTCCTTCAAAAGCGAAAGACAAGCGCCCGAGGACTTTCAGGCGCAGATCGACGGCCTTATATTAAAGCGTGGTCCCGCACCGGAGGAGTTCGGGCGGACGATTCGCTTTCTTTTTGACACGCCGTCGGTCACCGGACAAATGATCGCGCTCGACGGCGGCCAGCATCTTGGCTGGGAAACCCCTGACGTGGCGGAGATACCTGAATGAACGGAAAGAAGCTGCCTGATGGCGGTATTCTCTTCGATGAAACCGACGATGAAGACGACGATGCCAGCCTTGCCGCGACGGATGCGGGCGAGGCTTCGCGCGATGTCGCCGGCATGGACTGGAATGCGGGCTGGAAGAACGAATCCGGCCTGAAGGGCATGGACCTCATCGGCGAATTCGTCAAACACCTGCCGAATGCGCCGGGCGTCTACCGCATGTTCAACGAGGCGGGCGACGTGCTTTACGTCGGCAAGGCGCGGTCGCTGAAGAAGCGCGTCGGCAATTATGCCCAGGGCCGCGTGCATTCCAACCGCATCGCCCAGATGGTGCGGCTGACCACCCATATGGAATTCGTCACCACCCGCACGGAGACCGAGGCGCTTCTCTTGGAAGCTAACCTCATCAAGCGCTTGCGGCCGCGCTTTAATGTGCTTCTGCGCGACGACAAGTCGTTTCCCTATATTCTCATCACCGCCGACAATCGTGCGCCGGCGATCTTCAAGCATCGCGGCGCCCGGGCACGCAAGGGCGATTATTTCGGCCCCTTTGCGTCGGCCGGCGCCGTGGGCCGCACGATCAATTCGCTGCAGCGGGCCTTTTTGATCCGCACCTGTACCGACAGCGTTTTCGAGACCCGCACGCGCCCCTGTCTTCTCTACCAGATCAAGCGCTGTTCCGGCCCCTGTACGCATGAGATCAGCGATCAGGGGTATGCAGAACTCGTCAAGGAAGCCAAGGATTTCCTGTCCGGCAAGAGCCAGAGCGTCAAGACCGCCATTGCGCGGCAGATGAACGAGGCGGCCGAGGATCTGGATTTCGAGCGCGCCGCGGTCTATCGCGACCGGCTCGCCGCGCTGTCGCATGTCCAGAGCCATCAGGGTATCAATCCCGCCGGCATCGAGGAGGCGGATGTCTTCGCCATCCATCACGAAGGCGGCATTTCCTGCATCCAGGTGTTCTTTTTCCGTACCGGCCAAAACTGGGGCAACCGCGCCTATTTCCCGAAGGCCGATCCCTCCCTGCCCGGCTCGGAAATCCTCAATGCCTTCCTGGCGCAGTTTTACGATGACAAGCCGGTGCCGAAACAGATCCTGCTTTCCGAAACGGTGGAGGAGCAGGAACTGCTGGCCGCAGCACTTGGCGAAAAGGCGGGGCACAAGGTCACGATCAGCGTGCCGCAGCGCGGCGAGAAGAAGGACATTACCGACCATGTGCTGGCCAATGCCCGCGAGGCGCATGGCCGCAAGCTGGCGGAAACCTCGTCTCAGGCGCGGCTGCTGAAAGGTTTTGCCGAGACCTTCGGCCTTTCCACCGTGCCGCGACGCATCGAGATCTACGATAACTCGCACATCATGGGCACCAATGCCGTGGGGGGCATGGTGGTGGCCGGGCCGGAAGGTTTCGTGAAGAACCAGTACCGCAAGTTCAACATCAAATCGACCGACATCACCCCCGGCGACGACTTCGGCATGATGCGCGAGGTGATGACCCGCCGTTTTTCCCGCCTCCTGAAGGAAGAAGGAAAGCCGGATCGCGAACGGACGCCGACTGCGGAGGAAGCCGCCGACATGCCGTTCCCCGCCTGGCCGGATGTGATCCTGATCGATGGCGGTCAGGGGCAGATGACGGCGGTCAGGGCCATTCTCGACGAACTCGGCATTCGCGACTGTGTGACGGCCATCGGCGTGGCGAAGGGCGTGGACCGCGAAGCGGGCCGCGAGCGCTTCTTTGCGGACGGGCGCAGCGATTTCTCGCTGCCGCCGCGCGATCCCGTGCTTTATTTCATCCAGCGCATGCGCGACGAGGCACACCGTTTCGCCATCGGCTCACACCGGGCGCGGCGCAAGAAGGAAATGGTGCGCAATCCGCTGGATGAAATCTCAGGGATCGGCCCGGGGCGCAAGCGCTCCCTGCTGCAGCATTTCGGCACGGCCAAGGCGGTGTCCCGCGCCGGGCTCAACGATCTGATGGCCGTCAGCGGCATTTCCGAGACCGTGGCACGGCAAATCTACAATCACTTCCACGAGAGCGGCGGCGATTGATACCGCAGCGTCGTGGCGAACTGCTAAAAAAACATAATCGCATGTTGACGCTCTCCTTAAGGGGCGGCATCAAGGCAGCTGATCTTAGACTGACAGGTTTCCCATGGCTTCGCGCGCATACAGCATCCCCAACCTTCTCACCTACGGCCGCATCCTCGCGGTTCCTGTCATTGTTTTGTGCTTCTTCATCGAGGGGAAGCTGGAAAGCTCGGATTTCGCGCGCTGGACGGCGCTCTGGCTGTTCATCATCGCCTCGCTGACCGATTTTCTCGATGGTTATCTGGCCCGTATCTGGAACCAGACCTCCAATATCGGCCGGATGCTGGATCCGATCGCCGACAAGCTGCTGGTCGCGTCCGTGCTGCTGTTGATGGCCGCGGACGGCACCATTGCCGGCTGGTCGCTCTGGGCCGCCATCACCATCCTCTGCCGCGAAATCCTGGTGTCGGGCCTGCGCGAATATCTGGCGGCGCTGAAGGTCAGCGTTCCCGTCACCCGTATTGCGAAGTGGAAGACGACGATCCAGATGGTCGCCATCGCCTTTCTTCTCGCCGGCCCTGCGGGCGACAAGGTCCTGCCCTATACGACCGAAATAGGGATCACGCTTCTCTGGCTTGCGGCGGCGCTCACCATGTATACCGGTTATGATTACTTCAAGGCCGGCCTGAAGCACATCGTGGACGAAGACTGATGACACGGATCGTTTATTTCGCCTGGGTGCGCGAAAAGATCGGCACTGACGAAGAGGAGCTGGACATCCCCTCCTCCGTCACGACGGCCGGTGAACTGGTCGCCTGGCTCACCACCCGTGGCGAAAACTACGAGGCGGCCTTCGAATTTCCGGATGTGATCCGCGTTGCCGTCAATCAGGAACATGTCGAACATGACGAGAGCATCGCCGGCGCAAGCGAGATCGGCATCTTCCCGCCGATGACCGGGGGATGAGCGGATGCGGAACGCCGTTCAGCCGACCGTGCGCGTACAGGCGGAAGATTTCGACGCCGCCGAAGAAACACGCCTGTTGACGCAGGGCAACGGAAGCATCGGCGCGGTCGTGGCGTTCACCGGGCTCTGCCGGGATGATGGCGGCACGCTGGCCGCTCTGGAACTCGAACACTATCCCGGCATGGCGGAAGCGGAAATCACCCGCATTGCCAGACTTGCCATCGAGCGTTTCGGCCTGCTCGGCCTCACCGCCATCCACCGCCACGGCAAGATCGCCGCCGGCGAAAACATCGTCCTCGTCATCGCCGCTTCATCGCATCGACAGGCCGCCTTCGACGGCGCCAATTTCGTGATGGACTATCTCAAGACCGCTGCCCCGTTCTGGAAGAAGGAACATGGCAGGGATGGTCCGGCAGGCGACTGGGTTGCGGCAAAGGCGACCGACGATAAGGCCAAGGACAGATGGCGATAGTGTCTCTTCTTTTCTCGTGCTTCCGGACGGAAAACCGCGTTCCACTTTTCCTGGAAATGCTCTAAGGCGCCTCCACCCTGCTGCGCATGACGATCAGCCAGCCGACCAGCATCGCCAGAACCGCGGCATCCCGCCAGGCGACCGGGCCGTAACCGACCCAGAATGTTTCGGCAAAACCGACGGCAGCGGCCCCCAGGCCGCAGATCAGCGGGCTGGCATAACCGCCTGCCGCCGAAATCAGCACCACCTTCAGGCCAAAGACGAGACCGGCGCCGAAATCCATGGTGCCGTAATAAAACGTGGCCAGCACGCCGGCGATGGCGGCGACGAGGCCCGCCGCGCAATAGGACAGAAGGAATATTTTGCCTGCATTCACGCCGCAGAGCGCGGCGGCGAAAGCATCGTCCGAAACCGCCTTCCAGCGCCTGCCGAAAGCGGAACGGCGGAGATAAAGCGAGCCGGAGAGGATGAGCAGGCAGAAAGCCGCCGTATTCATGATCTGCAACGGCGTCAGGGTCACGGCAAACCCGTCATTTGTCCAGAAACGCACCGGGTCCGACAGAAGCGGCGGCAGCCATAATTGCCTTGTATCGGCGGCCAGCCTCGCGCTTTCGGTCAGCGCGATCAACACGCCGACGGAGGCCACCGTCACCGCATTGGGAGAGGCCTTCGCCAGCGGCCGCATCACCGCCCTGCCGACAAAACCCGCCGCCCACAGCCCGCCGAACAGGCCGGCCCCTGCCCCGAGCGCGAGCGTCGCCGGCAGCACCAGCCAGAGCCGGTTCCAGCCGAAATCGGCAAACAGCAGGCATGTCTGGCCGGCAAAGGCGACTATGGCGCCATAGGTGACATCGGCGCGTCTGGTAATGGAAAAGGCGATGGCGTAACCAAAGGCCAGAACCGCATAAAGGGCGGCAACCGGCACGGCATTCAGCAATTGTTGCAGGAAATAGGCCATGCGCGTCCTCCCGCCATTATTATAACTATTAAAATGCATTTTGACAGTTATAATGTGCGCCATGACTTTTCGCTGGACAGCACATCGTTTCGCAGGCGGCGCCCTGGCGCTGGACGTCGCCAATAGTGTGGTGCTGCGCGCGGACGCGGCAAAATCGGTCGACCGTTTTGCCGTCTCGGAGCAGATCATCGCCTTTGCCGAGGCGTCGGCACGGCTCGGTGCCGAGCGTGACCGGTTTCCCGTGCTCCTCGCGCCGGAAGCGCAACAGCGGCCGGTTTTTCTGGAGTTACGCGAAGCAATCGACGATTATTTCCGCGCAACCATCATCAGGGGCGGCGATGACGACGGCCGGCTGGCGCGACTTCTCTTCGCCTGCGGTACGGCCCTTCGCGCATTTCCGCGGGCCGAAAGTCTCGGCAATGCCACCGCCCATTCCGCGCTGTCGCTGCTGGCCGCACAGACACGGGAAAGACTGCGGATCTGCGGCAATTGCGGCTGGCTTTTCATCGACCGCAGCAAGAACAGAAGCCGGGTCTGGTGCGACATGGCGGTGTGCGGCAACCGGCGAAAGGCCAGCCGGCACTATCACCGGAAGAAGGAGGCGCTGGAATGAAGATGATTGCCTTGCCATTGCTGGTAATAACCGCCGCACTCGGGCTTTCGGCCTGCCAGCGCGACGAGCCGCGCGAGGTCGCAAAGATTTCCGGCCGCATGTTCGTCTTCAATTATCGCGTCGCCATCGCCACCTATCTGGTGACCCTCCAGCGCATTGCCCCCATTCGCGATGGCAGCACGCTGGAAGCCACGTTCGAAAATCCGCGCGGTGGCCCTGACCTGACGACACGCGACAGGATTTTTCCAGCAGACGAAAAGATCGTCGTTCAAAGCCCGCCAGTCGAGTGTGTGAAGCAGGACCGGCCTTACCGGGTCACCCTCCGCATCAAGGGGCCGGAAGGCGACATTCTGCAGACGATCGAGACCACGATCCGCTCCGACACCGACCAGTCGCTTCTTCCGGCCAAGCCGCTGGTGGTCGGCCCGCTCTATACGCCCAATCCGGAGGTGTTCAAACCGGATGGCACGACGGATATGCGGCCGGTTCAGGGGTGCCCGGCGTCGTAGGGGCTGACGGAGTGGATGCAACCTCTCCTCATCCGTGTTCCCCGGAACGAGGGTGTGGGGATGTGCGGTACAGGAACCCATTTCCGGTGCCGCAAAACAAAAAACGGAGCCTTTCAGCCCCGTTTTTTCTAATCTTTTCAGCAACTTCACCAAACCGCCTGAAACGGCGATTCAAGCCGCTGAGATTTTGAATCAGCCGACGATTTCGGTTTCGGCGAACCAGTAGGCGATTTCCTGTGCGGCGGTTTCCGGGGCGTCCGAGCCGTGCACCGAGTTTTCGCCGATGGAGAGCGCGAAGGTCTTGCGAATGGTGCCTTCAGCGGCCTGGGCCGGGTTGGTGGCGCCCATGATTTCGCGGTTCTTGAGGATGGCGTTTTCGCCTTCCAGAACCTGAACGATGGTCGGGCCGGAGGTCATGCCTTCAACGAGCTCGCCGAAGAAGGGACGCTCCTTGTGAACGGCGTAGAAGCCTTCGGCTTCGCGCTTGCTCATCCAGACGCGCTTGGAGGCGACGACGCGCAGGCCGTTGTCTTCAAATACCTTGGTGATCGCGCCCGTCAGGTTACGCTTGGTTGCGTCCGGCTTGATCATCGAAAATGTGCGTTCAATCGCCATGTGTCCGTTTCCTTTTCCTTCAGAGAAAGTGGGCGGTCTTTACCCGCCCAAAGGCCCGAAAACAAGGGGCATCGACCAGATTGCGACGATGACGTGAGACATTTCACGCCGCTGTCACACTGCGGCCTCTCGCATCATAGAGATCGAGGCAGCCCTCGAACCAGTCCCGCACCGGGTCATTGTCGGAAAACAGATCGGCCCCGGTGGTGATCCGCGCCCATTGCAGCGCACCGAACACGATGTAATCGGCAAAGAGCGGCGAGGTGCCGCCAATAAAGGGCTGGAAGCCCAGCATCCGGCGGATCGGCGTCAGCAATGCGGGAAAGGCGGCGATTTCCGTCTCGCGATTGGCCACCACATCCTCAAGCGGGCGGCCAAGCAACTTCGTGCGGCTATCACGAAAATAACGGCGATCCGGATCGTCCAGCATGTCGTGGATATCGAGCACGGCGATACGGGTAATGGCCGGGTGAAGCACCGTCTGCGACCAGCTTTCAACGAAACGGGCCATGGCCTTGCCGCCCTCCCCGTCAAACAGCGACGGGCGCTCCGGATAGGCGTCGTCCAGATAAAGCGCGATCTCGAAACTGTCGCTCACCAGCTGGTCGCCATCGCGCAGGATCGGCACCGTCTTCGAAAAACCGTCTTCCACCGTCGGGATGATGGTGAAGGGCAAAGGCCGCTCCTCGAAATCCAGTCCCTTATGCGCCAGCGAAAGCACGGTTTTCCAGCAATGCGGAGAAAACGGCCGGGAAATATCGCTTCCACACAGCGAATAGAGCGTTCTTGACGTCGTCATGGGCTACCCCTCTTCTGCAACATTTTATCGGCGATATTAAAAACGGTCGCCGGCTGAAATCAAATCAGGATTTGTCATGTAATCGATCAGGAAAAACATCGGCCACATCAACCCCATGCGCGAATTTGCGGGCTCCGGCGACGAAAATTCTCGCCGGTTTAGGCTATTTTAAACCGTTGCTTGTAAGAATAACCCCGTTCGATAATCGGTAATCGCCGGTGCATTCATAACAATCTACAGGTATTGGGGCTGTCAGTGACGACATCGGCGGGCGACAAGAAACGTGAGCAGACGAGAAACGCTCTTGTCGTTACGAGAATCACGCAGTTCATTGCCAAGATGAACATCGCGCCCCTGCCGCGAAATTACGAATTGATCTACGAAATATTGTCGGGTCACAACCCGGCCATGGGCCGTGACATATTGGCGCTTGGCAACGCGCCGCAACAGCACGAGATCGATATGATCGGTCAACGGCACAATCTGCCCGGCTTTTCGAAGATCGAGGCCGAGCAGATGGCAAGCGAAGCGCTGGAAACACTGAAGCAAATCTCCGCAAGGCTGGACGCCGGACTGCAGCGCACCGAAACATTCATTGCCGGCATTTCCGAGGCGGAAGAGCACGAACCGCCATCAATGGAGCGGCTGGCGCAGCTGGTCAGCGACATTCACGAGGAACAAGCGAGCCTCCGCCACTTCGTCTCCATGGGTCTGATGAAGATCCGCGAGGTTGAAAAACGCCGGGCGGACCTGCAGGCCGGTTCCCTGCGTGACGCCCTGACCACACTTCCCAACCGTGCGGCCTTTCTTGAAAAACTCGGCGGCCTTTTCGCCGGAGACCGGGCGGCATCCGCCGTTTCGCTGATGCTGCTCAACATCGATCATTTCCGCGAGATCAACAACAAATACGGCTCCGCCGCCGGCAACAAGGCGTTGAGGCGGCTGGCCGCACTGTTCCGCAAGACGATCAAGAAGGACGATTTCGTCGCCCGCATCGGCGGCAATGAATTCGCCTTCCTGTTTGCGGGCGTTTCACAAAACACGGCCGAAGCCATCGCCGAACGCCTGCGGCAAAATGTCGAGACGCTGCGTTTTGTGACCAGCGAAGGTGAAGGCGAACATCTGACGGTCTCGATCGGCGTTGCCGCGGTGGACGGCACGGCCACGCCGGGCGAATTTTTCAGCCATGCCGAACTCGCCCTGCTTTCGGCACGCTGCGGCGCGCGCAATTGCGTCATCGGTTATTCGCGGGACGTCGCACAGCACAGCCGCAGCAGCTATCTGGCGCAGCTCGGCTGTTGAAGCCGCATTCTCTTGCGGTGTGGCGCGGGCGCTCTTGCCTTGGCCGGGCAGTTCGGCCAAAACGGCGCCATGATTACGATTACCGATCTTTCCGCCCGCATCGCCGGGCGCCTGCTTCTCGACCATGCCAGCGTGACGCTTCCCGCCGGCGTGAAGGCCGGTCTTGTCGGCCGCAACGGCGCCGGCAAATCCACCCTGTTCCGGGTCATCACCGGTGATCTTGCGGCGGAAAGCGGTTCGGTGACGATCCCGAAACAGGCGCGCATCGGCCAGGTGGCGCAGGAAGCGCCGGGAACGGAAGAATCGCTGATTTCCATCGTGCTTGCCGCCGACAAGGAACGCAGCGCCCTGCTGGCCGAAGCCGAGACCGCGACCGATCCGCACCGGATCGCCGAAATCCAGATGCGGCTCGTCGATATCGACGCCCATTCGGCCGAAGCCCGCGCGTCGAGCATTCTTGCCGGCCTCGGTTTCGATCACGAGGCCCAGCTTCGCCCCGCCTCCTCCTTTTCCGGCGGCTGGCGCATGCGCGTGGCACTCGCCTCGGTGCTGTTTGCCGAACCCGACCTGTTGCTGCTTGACGAGCCGACCAACTATCTCGACCTCGAAGGCACGCTCTGGCTGGAAGATTACATCCGGCGTTATCCGCATACCGTCATCATCATCAGCCATGACCGCGATCTTTTGAACAACGCCGTCAATTCCATCGTGCATCTCGACCAGAAGAAGCTGACCTTCTATCGGGGCGGTTACGACCAGTTCGAGCGGCAGAAGGCGGAGGCCGACGAATTGCAGATGAAGGCCAAGGCGAAAAACGACGCCGCCCGCAAACATCTGCAGAGCTTCATCGACCGTTTCCGCGCCAAGGCCACCAAGGCGCGGCAGGCCCAGAGCCGCATCAAGGCGCTGGAACGCATGGGCACCGTTGCCGCCGTGATCGAGGATCACGTCCAGCCGATCACCTTCCCCGAGCCGGAAAAGCAGCCCGCCTCGCCCATCGTCGCCATCAATGGCGGCGCGGTGGGTTATGAGCCGGGCAAGTCGATCCTGAAGCAGCTCAACCTCCGGATCGACAATGACGACCGCATCGCGCTGCTCGGCTCCAACGGCAACGGCAAATCCACCTTTGCGAAATTCATCTCCGGCCGGCTTGCCCCGCAGGCCGGCGATCTTCGCGTGGCTCCCGGCCTGAAGATCGGCTTTTTCGCGCAGCACCAGCTGGACGACCTCGTGCCGGAGGAAACGCCGGTGGAACATGTGCGCAAGCTGATGCCGCTGGTGCCGGAAGCGCAGGTGCGCTCGCGCGTCGCGCAGATGGGGCTTGCAACGGAAAAAATGGCAACGGCGGCGAAGGATCTGTCCGGCGGCGAAAAGGCCCGGCTGCTGATGGGGCTTGCGGCCTTTCACGCGCCGCACCTGCTGATCCTCGACGAACCGACCAACCACCTCGATATCGACAGCCGCAGGGCGCTGATCGAGGCGCTGAACGATTATAGCGGCGCGGTCATCCTCATTTCGCACGACCGGCATCTCATTGAAGCGACGGTGGACCGGCTGTGGCTGGTGGCCGACGGCACGGTAAAAACCTTCGAAGGCGATATGGAGGAATACCGCGATCTGGTCGTCTCCTCCGGCAGGAAGAAGGAAGACAAGGCGGAGGCTGCTCCCGATCAGGCGTCGAAGGCCGACCAGCGCAAGGCTAACGCCGAGAAGCGCGCCCAGCTTGCACCGCTGAAGAAAAAGATCAACGAAATCGAGTCCCTGACGGCAAAGCTTGAAAAACTGATTCAGGCGCTCGATGCCGAGCTGGCCGACCCCGCCCTTTACGAAAAAGCGCCGGCGAAAGCGGCGCAGAAGGTAAAGGAGCGCGGCGAAGCCGCCAGCAGGCTTTCAGACGCGGAAGAGCAGTGGCTGCTGCTTTCGGGCGAATATGAGGAAGCGATGGCGTCCTGATGGACGCCGGCGCAGCAAAACCGGCCGGCGCTTGCCGACGCCGGGCGCGATGCCGCCTTGCCAGAGCGACCGGACGGATCGCCGGACGCGTTCCGTCCGGCGTTGTGAGCCTTGCGCAGACGCAACCGACGCGCAATTCGTCAGCGCTGTTTACGCATATTCCCGGCGCGGCTGCAGGCGATCGAGCGGCACGGCCGGGGAGTACAGATATCCCTGACCGAAGCGGATGCCCATCTGTATGAGAAGCCGGCTCTGCTCCTCCGTTTCAATGCCTTCCGTCACCAGCTTGGCGCCATACCGTTCGGCGCTTTCGAAGGCGAGCGCGATGGCATCCCTGAACCGGGACTGATCGAGCCGCGACGTCATCCAGTGATCTATCTTGACCTCCTGAAACGGGAACCGTGCAAGCAGGGTCAGCGCAGCATAACCGGTGCCGAAATCATCCAGCGCCAGACGTATGCCCGCTGCGCTCAGCGTATCGAAATTCTGCTGCACGATATCGATGGCCGGTATCTTGCTCATCTCCGTCACCTCGATCGACAGACGATGCGCCGGGACCGCCATTTCCTGCAAAAACGCCACAACCCGCTCTCCGAAACCATCCGTCGCAAAGGATGAAGAGGAAATATTCACCGCAAGATGAAAATCGGGGTCGGGATATTGCAGCCCGGCGAGATCGCGGACGACCGCCTCGATCGTCGACCATTCGAACTCCACCAGCAGCCGGTGACGTTCGGCGATCTCCAGCACATAATAGGGCGAAAGCGCCTGCCCGCGGGCATCGATCGCCCGCAACAGCGCCTCTGCGCCAATCATGCGGCGATTGTGAATTTCGAATTTCGGCTGATAAAATATCGGCGGCTTGCCATATTTGATCCAATGCACCAGCATCTGCCGCACGCCCTCATCCCGCGCCGCCTTCTCGGCGAAGGAGAAGGGGAAAATCTGCACCGGATTTTCGCTTCTCCTCAACTCCAGGCTCAGATGCCGGAGGAACGACGCCACGTTCTCGTGCGAGAGCATATCCAGATTCGCCGCCCCGATTTTCAGATGCGGCACCGGCCCCGCCTCCGTGGACCGCGAAAAGGCGATCAACCCCTCATGAAGATGCATGACAAGGCTGGCGCTTTCCGATTTCTCCAGCGAAATTCCCTTTATGACCACCGCAAGCGTGGCATCGCCGAACATGAAGCTGGATGGGGCATCGAACTTCGACAACAGGCCGTCATCGTCGTTGCAGATTTCCCGTGCCAGTTTCGGCCAGAAGAGATCGGCCCAGTCCTCACCCTGATAGGCCGCGACATCGGCGATATTGACGATTTCAATCAGAAGCAGGGCGTGCGGCTCGGCCGGCGTCTGGCGCATCGTCATTTCAATATGGTCTTTGAGGGCACGCCGGTTCGGCAGGCCGGTCAGCGAATCCGTCCTCGCCGCAACGTCGCGTTTTTTCACCACTTCCCGCGCCCGCGCCTCGCTGCGCAACAGAAGAAACAGGCAGGCGATCATCGGCAGGCCGACCGCCGATCCGACGATGCGCCGTCCGATATTGCTCAGAAACACCTCCTGGTTGACCAGGCTGAGGGAGTAGGCCAGGCAGATAGCGAGCAAAGCCGCGAAAATCCTCGTCGCAAAGACGCCGACGATCTCCAGCATGCCGAGTTCGGTGAGGCGGCGGCTGCGCATCCAGCCATACATGGCGATGCCGGCAGCGGAGATGATGCTCATATCCAGAAGCGCCGCCGCAAAAAGGGCGGGACCGCCGAACAGGTAACGCGCGGCGGAGATAAACGCCAGACCGATCAACCCGCCCTGCCAAGACCCCAGCACCCCCGCCAGAAACAACAGGTCCGAGCGGATATAGGGCTTGGAAGGCAGCTGGATGAACTCGGAAACCAGGAGTGTCAGCAGAAAGCCGGTCACTCCGAAAACCGCTCCGTAATACACCTTATAACGCACGTCGTTAAACGCTATGCTCCGCTGCAGGAGCATCAGCACCGACAACATGCCGACCACGGCCGCCGCCTGAAGCAGCAGGAATGGAAGTTCGGCGGCGGATGCGGCCGCCTGGGTAACGATCAATTCCATCATTTGTAACTCACGGTTAAATATCGGCGCTGGCGCCCGAATTTCAGCACCTGGCCTTCACAAATCCAGCTTTTGCGCAGGGATAAAAACAGCATCATCGCCAACCGATCCGGACGATCTCCGCCAGAGCCGCATTGCCGGCGATGCCGTCCGAACAGTCGTTGTCAAACAAACACCCCATGTCTCCACCCTTTAAAAAGAATTCAATATAAAACTAAATTACAAAGCAATATTTTCGAAACTTATATTAAATCCCAATAGTTAAAATCGGATTATTACAGAAATAAAACATTAAAGTCGAAATCAATACTCATAAAAACCGATTTATTATTTATCCCGGATGCAGTAATCCGGTGTTTTGTCATGATGCCGCGATATGAAAAATGACGCTGCCTGCGGGGCTGAGCGCCTTGCCCCTTTGGCCGTTTCTGCTAGAAACCTGTAAAGTCACACTTTATCCCATGAAGCACTCAAACGGATTCCTCTCCATGTCAGCCACCAAGCTTGCCATTGTCGGCGTCGGCAAAATCGTTCGCGACCAGCATCTTCCCGCCATCGCAGGCAATCCGGATTTCGAATTGATCTGCACCGCGAGCCGCCACGGCACCGTGGACGGCGTCACGTCCTACGGCACCATCGAGGCGATGCTGGAGGCGGAGCCGGCGATCGACGCGGTTTCCTTGTGCATGCCGCCGCAATATCGTTACGACGCCGCTTATGCGGCGCTGAACGCCGGCAAACACGTCTCCCTCGAAAAACCGCCGGGCGCGACGCTTTCGGAGGTGCAGGATCTCGTCCGTCTTGCGGACCAAAAGGGGCTTTCCCTGTTTGCGAGCTGGCATTCGCGCTATGCGCCGGCGGTCGAAGCCGCAAAGGCCTTTCTGGCCTCGACGAAAATCGACAGCGTGCATGTCATCTGGAAGGAAGATGTGCGCCACTGGCATCCGAACCAGGCATGGATCTGGCAGGCGGGCGGCCTCGGCGTGTTCGACCCCGGCATCAATGCGCTCTCCATCATCACCCATATCCTGCCGCGCGCCCTTTTCCTCACCCGGGCCACGCTGGAATTCCCGGAAAACCGCGACGCGCCGATCGCCGCCGACCTCTATTTTTCCGACGTGACGAAAATGCCGGTGCACGCCGAATTCGACTGGCGCCAGACCGGCAAGCAAAGCTGGGACATCGTCGCCGAAACGGCAGCGGGGCAGATGGTGCTGTCCGAAGGCGGCGCGAAACTGTCGATCAACGGCGAGGAAAAACTATCGGCGCCGGAGCGGGAATATCCGGCTCTCTACGAGCGCTTCTCGCAGATCATCAAGGCCGGCCGGTCGGATGTCGACCTTGCGCCGTTGACCCACGTGGCCGACGCCTTCCTCCTCGGCCGCCACAAATTCGTGGATTCCTTCTACGACTGAGAAGCACGCAACGCTTCTCGAAGAAATGCCTCAAAGGGCGCGGCTGACGAAGCGGTCGCGCCCTGATTTTTTTGCCTGATAAAGCGCTTCGTCAACGCTGCACAGCAATGTTGCCCGGTCTGTACCCGCCTGCGGAGCAAGCGCGCCGCCGATGCTGAGGCGGGCGTCCACCTCCTGTCCGTCCACGCAGAAAGGTTTGCGAAAGGCGTCCAGCAGCCGGTCCGCCAACCCGTTCATGACATCGGGCGCGCCGGGCCGCGGTATAAAAATCGCGAATTCGTCGCCGCCCATGCGCACGACGATGTCCTCCTTGCGGATGGTGTGGCGAATGCGTCCGGCGGCCGCGGTCAAAACGCGGTCGCCCGCCGGATGGCCGAACGTGTCATTGATCATCTTGAAACCGTCCAGATCGAGATAGAGGACACCGAAGGCCTCTTTTGCTCGCAGCGCCGCTCCGAGCTGGCCGTCAACGATCGCCTCCAGCGCCTTGCGGTTATAAAAACCGGTCAGCGGATCGGTCATCGCCGCATCACGCAATTCGCGCTCGGCCAGACTCATGGTGAAATTGGCTTTCTGAAGCCGCAGCAGCGCGGCCGCCAGCAACGCGAAGTGTCTGAGATTGTCGATTTCAACGCGGGAAAATTTTCTCGGCACCGTATCGACCAGACAGAAGGCGCCGACAACAAGACCGGGCTCAAGCTCGATCGGCGCACCCGCATAGGAACGCAACTCCGGCCCAGCCTTCACATAGGACATGAAACGGAAATCCGGATGCTCGGTCAGGTCGGAAATCACCACCACATCCTGCTTGGCGATGACGCGGTTGCAGATCGACAGATCACGCGGGCACTCCGACAGCTGCATTCCCGATTGCTCGGCGATATGAAGCCAATCCTCATCGACAATATTGACCGCCGCGCGCGCCACGCCAAACACCCCCTGCCCCAGTTGCGACAGCACTTTCAGCTCCGGCATCTCGGCATTCTTGAAAGACATGATCGACCGCACCGCGACCAGGCGCTCCATTTCTGCGTCCGGTCGTGATATCGCCTGTCCCATGCGCAAGTCCTTCTGCTGTTTCGTGACGCGAAGCCGCCCCGACCCTGACAGGGCGACCCCTGACGGCCCGCCACTCTTCAAGCCAGCGCCGCTTCGGCTGCCTTCCCTTTCGCCGCATAATGCAAAAACCGGCAGCGGACGCCACATGCGAATTTTTGCCGGTCTGTTTGCATATGGAACCAATCGGGCGGAACGCCCTCGAGCCGAGGCGCGATCACGCCTTTTTCTGCCAACGGCCTTCCGGAGACTGCTGCCAGTAGGTCAGCGTATGCCCCCCGGTTTTCAGGCTTTTCCAGTGATTTCGCGCCATTTCCAGCTGGTAGGCGTCATATCCGTCGAACATGAACACGATACGCTCATAAGCCTCCACGGCCGGCGGCTCGGCGCCGTCGACCAGAAAGCGGACGCTCGCCGCATTGCCGTTCTCATCCGAGGCGGTCAAAAGAATCGGTTGGTTTTGCGGGGAGGAAGCCGTGTCGGTGGCGTGCGGCAGGAAACTGTCGTCGCGAAAGGTCCACAGATGCGTATCGAGAAAATCGCGGCGCTCCTCGTCCACCGTCTGGATCGCGACCTTCCAGCCGCGTTCCAGAGACTTTTCGAGCAAGGGCGGCAGCGCATCCTCCAGCTTCGATTCCGTCAGATGGTAAAACAGAATTTCGGTCATGCGCAGACTTGCCGCTCCGGTCGGTTCAATCTTCGTAATGGGCACGAACGAGTTCGTTCAAAAGCCGCACGCCATAACCCGACCCCCAGGACTGGTTGATCTCGGTGAGCGGCGACCCCATGGCGGTGCCGGCGATATCGAGATGCGCCCACGGGGTTTCGCCCACGAAACGCTTGAGGAACTGCGCGGCGGTGACGGAGCCGGCCAGCCGGCCCGCACTGTTCTTCATGTCGGCGAATTTGGAATCGATGATCTTGTCATAGTCCTTGCCGAGCGGCATGCGCCACAGTTTTTCCGCCGTCACATCGCCCGCCTCGGCAAGACGTGCCGCCAGTTCATCGTCATTGGAAAAGAGACCGGCCTGCAGATTGCCGAGCGCAACCGTGATCGCGCCCGTCAGGGTGGCGAGATTGATCATGAATTTCGGGTTGAAGCGTTCCTTGGTGTACCAGAGCGCATCGGCCAGAACCAGCCGGCCTTCGGCATCGGTATTGATGATCTCGATGGTCTGGCCGGACATGGAGGTAACGATGTCACCCGGGCGCTGGGCGTTGCCATCGGGCATGTTTTCCACAAGACCGATGACGCCGATCACATTCGCCTTGGCCTTGCGGGCGGCGAGCACATGCATGAGGCCGGTCACGGCCGCAGCCCCGCCCATGTCGCCCTTCATGTCTTCCATGTTGAGGCCGGGCTTCAGCGAAATGCCGCCGGTATCGAAAACGACGCCCTTGCCGACGAAGGCAATCGGCTCATCCTTCTTGGAACCGCCGTTCCACTGCATGACGGCAAGCCGGGGCGGACGGGCCGAGCCCTGGGCCACGCCGAGAAGCGCATTCATGCCGAGTTTCTTCAGCTCCTTCTCGCCAAGAATGTCCACATCGACGCCGAGCTTGCGCAGCTCTTCCGCCTTCTCGGCGAATTCGACGGGGCCGAGAACATTCGGCGGCAGATTGACGAGATCGCGTGCCAGAACCACACCGCCTGCCACGGCTTCCGAGACGGCGAAGGCCTTTTCCGCTTCCTGGTGGCCGGCCGTGACGATGACGACATCGACTTTTTTCGGCGTCTTTTCATCGTCGGATTTCTTTTTCGTCTTGTAGGCATCGAAGCTGTAGGCGCGCAGCAGCAGGCCCAGCGCGAAATCCGCCGCCGCCTGCGCACCGACCTCGACGCCCGGGGCGTCAAGATAGATGGCGACCTTGTTCGCCTTGCGGAAATTGGCGGCCGCGGTGCCGCCGGCGCGCAGCCAGTCATGCGCCACCAGTTTGGACGGCTTGCCGAGACCGATGACGAGCAGACGGTCAGCGGCGGACCCCTGCGGCGCGATCACGTCGAGCGTCGCCATGGATTTTGCGGAAAAGCCGGAAATCTTCGCCGCCCTTTCGATCACGCCGCCCGGATCGGCCTCGGAGGCGCCGGCGACGGCCTGTGCCTCACCCGAGGCCTGCAGCACAACGGCCAGAGCGTTTTCAAGCGAGGCGGAATTGGCGAAAGAAATATCGAATTTGGCGGACATGTTTTCCTGCTCTTCGTGGACGACCTGCATGATGCGCCCAATCTTGGCCTTTTCGGCCCCGGGCGCAACCCTGCATTCTTTAAAGGCCGACAGTCCCGAAAGGAAAGGCATTTTTGTGGAACGCGAAATCACGTCATGAAACCGACAGCTTGTTCCACAAAAAGACACAGAGGTTGGAAAAATCGTCGCGCAAAACATATTTGTGAGCATGCCGGAATAGCCAATTGCAAACGATGCGATTAGATAGGCGGAAATCCGGCGGGCGATCGTGCGGAAAACAATGTCGACAAGGGCAGTATGAAGCTTCTCGAGAACTATATCCTGCGGCGGACAACGCAGATGTTTCTGGTCGCGCTGCTGCCGGTGCTGGCCATCATCTGGACCATCCAGGTTCTCCAGAGAATCAATCTCGTCACCGATACGGGCCAGTCCATGGGCTCCTTCATGGCCCTTGCGACCATGATCCTGCCGACCCTCATTCCCGTCGTCCTGCCTTTCGCCCTCGTCATCGGCATCACCCAGATCTTCACGGCGATGAACAATGATTCCGAGCTCGCCATCATCGATGCGGCCGGGGCGCCGCGTTCGATCATGTTTCGCCCGGTCCTCATTCTCGCCGCCGTTTTGAGTGCGCTTTCCTTCACCATCACCAATTTCATCGAGCCGCCCGCGCGTAACTCCGCCCGGCAGATGGTGGCTGCGGCCTATGCCGACCTGCTGTCGTCCGTGATCGAGGAAAAAACCTTCCGCACCATTCAGGACGGTCTTTACGTGCAGATCGCCCAGCGGCAGGGCCGTATTCTCAAGGGCCTGTTCGTTGCCGACCGCCGCGATCCGAATTTCGATCTCATCTATTACGCCAAGGAAGGCATGATCGACGAAAGCGGCACGTCGCTGACCATGCGCGACGGCGAGGTGCAGCAGAAGACGCCGGACGGCAAGGTCTCGATCGTCAAGTTCCTGTCCTACGCCTTCGATCTTTCGACCATGTCGGAGAAGCAGGATTCCGAACCGTCGCTGGCTCCCGGCGATGCCAGCCTCGGCTTCCTGCTCTCGCCCGACGAAAACAATGCGAGCTACAAGCGGTCTCCGGAGACCTTCCGCAGCGAGCTGCACAAGCGGCTGTCGGACTGGATGTTCGCCTTCTCCTTCGCGCTCATCTCGCTGGTCATCGCCGCCGATGCCCGTTCGCACCGCGAAGCGCGCATGCATCCGATGGTCGCGGCGCTGGTGACGGCCTTCATGCTGCGCTGGCTCGGTTTTTACGTCACCAACCAGGTCAAGCAGAGCGCGGCCTTCATTCCGCTGGTCTATGCCGTGCCGGGTCTCAGCGGCGCCGCCGCCGCCTTCATCCTGCTGACCGGCCGCAAGCCGAAAATGCCGAAGGTGATCGCGGATGCCGCAGGCCGCCTGCGTCGTCTCTTCTCCAGCCGGATGGCGAAAAGCCAGGGGAGCGGCAACACATGATTTTCAATACGCTCGCCCGTTATTTCCTGAAGCGATATCTGATAACCGCCATCTGGTTCGTGCTCGGCGTATCCTCGATCATCTATCTTGCCGACTTCAGCGAGACGGCGCGGCGCATGTCCGGCCTGCCCGGCTATTCCGTTCCGGCCGCCCTCGGACTGACGGCGCTTCGCCTGCCGCTGATCCTGCAGCAGACCGTTCCCTTCATCGCGCTTTTCGTCGGCATGACGACGCTGATCTCGCTCAACCGGCGTTACGAACTGGTGGTGACCCGCGCCGCCGGCATTTCCGCCTGGCAGTTCATCCTTCCCTTCGTGCTTGGATCCATTCTCATCGGCATCCTCTCCGTCACCATCCTCAACCCCATCGCCGCCTGGGGACAGAACAAGTCACTGGCCATGGAGGCGGGTCTGCGCAACGAAGCAGGCGGCGGCCGCCAGCAGGAGATCATTCCGTGGATGCGCCAGGCAAGCGGCGGCCAGGACACGATCATCGGCGCCAAGAGCTTCGAGGACAATGGAACGATGCTTCTCGACGTGGTTCTGATCCACCTCGACAAGGACGGAAACATCGTCTCGCGACAGGATGCGAAGTCGGCTAAGTTGGAAGATGGTTACTGGCTTCTTAACGGCGTTTCGGAAACGCGCGCCGGGCATGTGCCAGTTCGGCAAGAAAGCACGCGGATCAGTACCAATCTGAGACGGGAATTCGTCCAGGAGCGCATGACGCAGACGGAAACCGTTGCTTTCTTTGACCTTTCTCACAAGATCGAAGTTGCAAAGTCTTTTGGACTGTCTTCAAAAGCGCTTGAGACGCAGTATCATTTCCTGCTATCGACGCCCCTGCTTCTGGTTGCGATGACCTTGATCGCCGCGACCGTTTCATTAAAGTTCAGCCGCTTCGCCCAGTCGCGCTCCGTGATTCTGGGTGGAATCGTTTCCGGCTTCGTGCTTTATGTAGTAACCGTGCTCGTAAGGGCATTCGGGAGTGGTGGTGTTGTCCCTCCCACCGTCGCGGTCTGGGTTCCAGTCATCGTGGCGTTGGCTTTGGGGGCAACCATTCTGCTTCATCAGGAGGACGGCTAGTGGCGGTATATGACCGCGGGAATATCAGGCGGCTTTGGACGGCCCTTCTGACGGGTGCCGCTGTGTGCGCGTATTTGGCATCAAGCCCGGTCGCTTTTGGCCAGGGCGGGTTGCTTGCGTCGGCAAGCCAAGACGATTCGAAACTCCTGCTTACGGCAAATGAACTGACCTATAACCGCGATTCCCAGCGCGTGATCGCGAAGGGCGTGGTTCGCATGAAATACTCGGGCTACCGCATGGTGGCCCAGCAAGTGGAATATAACCAGCAGACCGGCCGCGTGATCGCCCATGGCAATATCGAGCTGATCGAGCCCGGCGGCAACAAGATCTACGCCGACGAAATGGATGTGACCGACGATTTCGGTCAGGGTTTCGTCAACGCGCTGCGCGTCGAGACACCGGACAATACCCGTATCGCGGGTGAAAGCGCCGAGCGTCTCGAAGGCGACCTGATGGTCCTCAACAACGGCGTCTATACCGCCTGTCTGCCCTGCGCCGCCAAGCCTGAAAAGGCGCCGCTCTGGCAGGTCAAGGCCGAGCGCGTCATCCAGGACGGAAAAACCCATACGATCCGCCTGGAAAAAGCCCGTTTGCAGCTTTTCGGCCATTCGATCGCCTATGTGCCGTTCCTGACGGTTCCGGACAATACTGTGAAGCGGAAGTCCGGTTTCCTGTTCCCGCAGATGAGCATTACCGACAATCTCGGTTTCGGTATCGGCGTCCCCTATTTCCAGGTTCTGTCCGACACGTCAGATGTGACGGTGACGCCGACCTATTATACCACGCAGGGCCTGCTGCTCCAGGCGGAGCTGCGGCAGCGTTTCGAAACCGGCATGCATACGTTTACGATTGCCGGCATCAGCCAGCAGAAGTCCGACACGTTCACGGCCGGAACCAGCGATGCGCTCAACGACAATCGTGGCATGATCGCCAGCAAGGGCGACTTCACCATCAATCCGCGCTGGGCCTTTGGCTGGGATGCCATGGTGCAGACGGACAACAACTTTTCACGCACCTACGGGCTGAAGGGTTACAAGAACAGCGTCCAGACGAACCAGATCTATCTGAGCGGCACCGGCGACCGGAACAGCTTTGACGCCCGCGGTTATTATTTCAACGTCCAGGATACGGATAATACCGAATCCCAGGAGCGCAAGCAGGCGATCGTCCATCCGGTTGTCGATTACCGTTATTTCGTGCCGGATCCGATCTATGGCGGCGAGCTTTCGCTGACCACCAACCTGACCAGCATTACCTGCCAGAAGCAGGATGCCTATGCGCTGGGAGGCTATTCGCGCTTCAACGGACTTGAGGGCGATTATACGCGTCTTTCCACCGAGGCCGAGTGGAAGCGTACTTTCACGATGGACAGCGGCCTGCAGATCACGCCGATCTTCGCGGCGCGCGGCGATGCGTTGTGGACGGACATGTCTCCGACAAGCTTTACCTCGGGCGGCACATCCTATGCCTATGAGGGCATGATGCATGACGACGCGGCATTGCGCGGCATGGTCACCGGCGGTCTGGAAGTGCGTTACCCTTGGCTCTTCACGGCACTCAACAGCAGCCACGTGATCGAGCCCATCGCACAGATCTTCGTGCGTCCGAACGAGCAATATTCCGGCCGCCTTCCCAACGAGGATGCGCAGGCCTTCGTATTCGACGCGACCAATCTGTTCGAACGCGACAAATTCTCCGGTTTCGACCGGATCGAAGGCGGCACGCGCGCCAATCTCGGCTTCCGTTATAACGGTACCTTCGACAACGGCTACGGCGTTCGCGCCATTGTCGGCCAGTCTTTCCATCTGGCGGGCGAGAATTCCTTCGCCTCCTACGATCTGGCCAATGTCGGCGCCGATTCCGGTCTGGAATCCGACCGTTCGGATTACGTCGCCATGGCTGCCTTCGATGCGCCGATCGGCCTGTCGCTGTCGTCGAGCCTGCGTCTCGACAAGGACAATCTCGACATCAACCGATCGGAGACAGGCCTCAGCTATTCGGATCGCCGCATCACCGGCAAGCTCAGCTACACCCAGGTCAAGGCGCAGCCGAAATATGGCTATAACGAAGACCGCGATATCGTTCAGGCCTCCGGCACGCTGCGCATGGACGACAACTGGTCGCTGTTCGGCTCGATCAACTACGATCTGAACGGCAAGTTTGCCGCCGAACGCCGGGTCGGCATCCTCTACCAGGACGAATGCACGATCTTCACCGTCAGCTATTCCGACGAGGGCAACATCACTTCCAGCCGGCAGGCCGCGAATGACTGGTCGATCAATGCCCGCCTGGCGTTCCGGACGCTCGGCGATATCAGCGTCGGCTCCGCAAACGAGGACTGGGCCGATATGGATATCGGTTGGAAGCCGAACAATTACTGAGTTTAAAGGCGGGTCATGCAGCGTCGTGGCCTGCCTTTTTGCTGTCCAGCCAGTAAAAGTCACGGTTTTGCCGCAACAACACGCCAGTGTCGGCCGCATATAAACCTCCAGCGGGTTTTCTTTCAACAAACCGACACATTGCCGTGCTGCGGATCGCGATGATATATACGTGGCAAAATCGCGGTGCGGATACGCAAATGCAGTTCTGAAAGCCGGGAGTGCTGCACTCCGGACCGACAGACGAACAGATTGGCGGGAAAGGGAAACAGGACCCTGCCCGACGAAAGGGAGAAGGATATGATGAATTTCGGAAAGACGGCTTTGCGTGGCGCGGCTTTCGCCTTTGCGATATTCGCTGTTCCCATGGCTGTCGTGCCTTATGCCGGTCAGGCCTTCGCCGACAGCACCGTCAAGATCGTCGTCAACAAGACCCCCATCACCAATGACGATATCGCCAAGCGCGTCGCCTTCCTGAAGCTGCAGCGCCAGTCCGGCAACCTCAATGAAAAAGCGCGCGAGCAGCTGGTCGACGAGGCGCTGAAGCGCGAGGAGATCGGCCGCGTGAAGATGTCGGTCAGCACCGATGATGTCGATGCGGCTTTTGCGCGTTTTGCCGCCAACAACAAGATGAGCCCGCAACAGCTGACGCAAGTGCTGTCGCAGGCGGGTGTCGGCGCCGACCACTTCAAGGCCTTCATCGCAGTGCAGATGAGCTGGCCGCGCCTTGTCAACGCCCGTTATGGCGCACGTGGCAAGATGTCGACCCAGGATCTCGTCACCCGCCTGAAAGAGCGCGGCGACAAGCCCGTCACGACAGAATATTTCCTGCAGCAGATCATTTTCGTCATTCCGGAATCGAAACGCAACGCGATTACCGGCAAACGCAAGGCTGAGGCAGAAGCGTCGCGCAAGCGTTACCCCGGCTGCGACCAGGCCATGAGCTTTGCCGCAACCATGCGCGATGTGGCGATCAAGGATCTTGGCCGCATTCTGGCCCCCGAGCTGCCGGAAGACTGGAAGGCTTTGGTGGAAAAGACCAAGGAAGGCGGCACCACCGGCACCCGCGTTACCGAAAAGGGCGTCGAATATCTGGCGATCTGCAAGCAGCGTCAGGTCTCGGACGACTATGCGGCGGAAATGGTGTTCAAGGCCGAGGACCTGATGAAGGCCAAGGACGGCGAAAACCCCAACGAGAAGAAATATATGGATGAGTTGCGCAAGAAGGCGCAGATCGTCAACACCTGATATCGATACGAAAGCCGGGTCTTCCGTGACACATGCATCCCTGCCGCTTGCCCTGACCCAGGGAGATCCAGCCGGTATCGGCCCCGATATCGCTATCGCCGCCTGGGCGAAGCGCCGGGAGAATAACCTGCCGCCCTTCATTTTCATCGGCGACCCCGATGTGGTGGCAAGTCGTGCGGCGCTGATCGGTGTTACCGTCAATATCGAGACATGCGACGCTGGAGATGCCGTCAGCCTGTTCCCGCGCGCTTTTCCCGTGCTTCCCCTCCCCGTCGGTTTCGAAGTTCAGGCCGGCCAGCCGCATGTCGGCGCCGCCCATGCCACGATCAAGGCCATCGAGACCGCCGTGTCTCTCACGGTCGAGGGCAAGGCCGCGGCCGTCGTCACCAATCCGATTGCGAAATCCGTGCTTTACGAGGCCGGTTTCGGTTTTCCCGGTCACACGGAATTCCTGGCCGATCTCGCCTTGAGGCTCACCGGCACACAGGTGACGCCGGTGATGATGATTGCCGGACCCAAGGTCCGCGTCGTACCGGTGACGATCCATATTCCCGTAAAGGACGTGCCGGCGGCGTTGACCGAAGAGCTGATCGTTACGACCTGCCGGATCACCGACACCGATCTGCGCCAGAAATTCGGCATTGCGGCGCCGCGTCTGGCCGTTGCCGGCCTCAATCCGCATGCGGGCGAAGATGGCGCGCTCGGCACAGAAGATCGCGACATCGTTCATCCGGCGACCATGCGGTTGCGCAAGGACGGGATCGATGCCTTCGGTCCCCTGCCCGCCGACACCATGTTCCACGATGCCGCCCGCAAGCGTTATGACGTGGCGGTGTGCATGTATCACGATCAGGCCCTCATTCCGGCCAAGGCGCTCGGTTTTGACGATTCCGTCAATGTCACGCTCGGCCTGCCCTTCATCCGCACCTCGCCCGACCATGGCACCGCCTTCGGCATTGCCGGCCAGGGCATTGCCAATGAAGCGAGCCTTGTCGCGGCGCTGACGATGGCCGCGGACATCTCCACCCGAAGCCGGGCCGGCGCATAATGGCGGCCATAGACGGACTGCCGCCGCTGCGCGATGTCATCCAGCGCCATGGGCTCGACGCGAAGAAGTCGCTGGGGCAGAACTTCCTGTTCGACCTCAATCTCACCCAGAAGATCGCCCGAACGGCAGGACCGCTTGAAGGCGTCACGGTGATCGAGGTCGGTCCCGGTCCCGGCGGCCTCACCCGCGCCATTCTTTCGCTCGGTGCAAAAAAGGTCATCGCCGTCGAACGCGACAGCCGTTGCCTGCCGGCGCTTGCGGAAATAGAGGCGCACTATCCCGGGCGTCTCGAGGTGATCGAGGGCGATGCCCTGAAGACCGATTTCGAGGCGCTCATTCCGGCCGGCGAGCCCGTGCGGATCATCGCCAACCTGCCTTACAATGTCGGCACGCAATTGCTGGTCAACTGGCTTCTGCCAAAGGAATGGCCGCCGTTCTGGCTTTCCATGACGCTGATGTTCCAGAAGGAAGTCGGCCAGCGCATCGTGGCCGAAGAGGGTGACAACCATTATGGCCGTCTCGGCGTTCTTTCGGGCTGGCGCACCGTCGCGGAAATGGCCTTCGATGTGCCGCCGCAGGCTTTCAGCCCGCCGCCGAAGGTGACCTCCACCGTCGTGCACCTGCTGCCGAAGGAAAGGCCGCTGCCCTGCGAGGTCGGCAAGCTTGAAAAGGTGACCGAAGCCGCCTTCGGCCAGCGCCGCAAGATGCTGCGCCAGAGCGTGAAAAGCCTTGGCGGCGAGACGCTGCTGGCAAAGGCGGGCATCGATCCCACACGGCGGGCGGAAACGCTGTCGGTGGAGGAGTTCGTGACGCTGGCGAATTACCTGTAGATCCGCCACGCGCTGCTCTGAACAGCGGGTATTGGTTCTTAGACGCTGCGAATAGAGGAACAAGCGCGTGGAGAGTGCCGGTTTTCACTACAAGCTCGACATTCCCGCTGAAGTGCCTGACTGCGCGGTTGTCTTGCTGCACGGATCGGGACGAACGGAAGAAGACCTTATCCCTTTTGGCCGCGCTGTCTTTCCCAGGGGTGCCCTATACGCGCCGAGAGGTACCGTTGCCTGGGAAGCGGGCTTTGCATTCTTTCGCCGGAGGCCCGACAGACAGCTCGATAGTGACGATCTGAGACATCGAGCCGGCGGGCTTTGCCGGTTTGTCACCTTTGTGTTTGAGCAGACCGGGCAAAGACCGCTTCTCGTTGGATATTCGAACGGTGCAATCATCGCGGCTGAAGCGTTATGCCAGAACCGCCATCTATCGAAGGGCGCCATTCTGCTTCGCCCGCTCTCTCCAAGAAATGACGCGCTTCTGCCGAATCTTACAGGATATCCCGTGCTCCTGCTGGCAGGTGCCCATGACGACCGGCGTCACCCCTGCGATGCGCCGCATCTGGCCGGGCAGCTGGCTTCAGCCGGCGCTGAGGTTGTTCTGGAGACGATCGACACGGGTCATGGCTGGGCGGAAGACGCGATGGACGAGCGGCTGTCCCGCCAGTGGCTGGCGCGCGGAAGCACAGCGTAAATCAGAGCTGCGGCTCTTCCTCAAGCAATCCCCGCACGAAATCGAACATGCCGTGGCGGCGGTCGCGGCGGACGCGTTCCGCCTTCACGATGGCTTCCACAGCCTCGAAGGCGGCCTGAAGGTCGTCGTTGAGGATGACATAGTCATAGTCGCGCCAGTGTTCGATTTCGGCGCGGGAATTGACAAGGCGCGTCTTGATGACCTCTTCGCTGTCCTCCGCCCGGCGGTGCAGGCGCGATTGCAGTTCGGTCATGGTCGGCGGCAGGATGAAGATCGAAACGACGTCCGCCTTCATCTTGTCCTGCAGCTGCTCGGCGCCTTGCCAGTCGATGTCGAACAACATGTCGCGGCCGGCGGCCATCGCCTCTTCGACCGGCTCGCGCGGCGTGCCGTAAAAATTGCCGTGAACTTCCGCCCATTCCAGCAGCGCGTCGCTGTCCCGCAGCCGCTCGAAATCCCGTTTGGAAATGAAATGGTAGTGGATGCCGTCGATCTCGCTGTGGCGGCGCGGACGCGTCGTGACGCTGACCGACAGGCCGATATTCTTGTCCTTGTCGAGCAGATTGCGGGCGATCGTCGATTTTCCCGCGCCCGAGGGCGAAGAAATCACCAGCATCAGCCCTCTGCGGGCAATCGTGACGGGAGAATTATTCGCCGGGGCCATGGGTCTACTCCAGATTTTGGACCTGCTCGCGGAACTGGTCGATAACCACTTTCAGCTCTATGCCTGCTGCGGTTACCGCACTGGCGTTCGATTTGGAACAGATTGTATTCGACTCGCGGTTAAATTCCTGTGCAAGAAAATCGAGCTTGCGGCCAACCGGGCCGCCATTCGTCAAAAGCTCCCGCGACGCCTGCACATGCGCGCGCAGGCGGTCTATCTCTTCGCGCAAATCCGCCTTGGTGGCAATCAGCGCCGCCTCGGCATGGAGACGGTCGCGGTCGAGCCCGTGCATGCCGTCACCGATCAGGGCGATCTGTTGCGCAAGTCTTGCCGCGATCTGCTCCGGTTGACGGGAGGGATCGCTTTCGATCGCATCGACCAGCTGCTCGATCCGGTCGATATGGCCGGACAGGATGGCAAACAGCGACGCCCCCTCCCGCTCGCGCATGTCCTTCAGCTTTCCGACCGCAGTGGTAAAACCGGCCAGCACTTCGCCGTTGCGCGTGGCCTGCGCTTCCGCATCGTCTTCCGCCTCGCGGAAATCGACCAGGCCGCGCAGCGTCAGCAGCGTATCGAAGCTCAGCGGCCTGTCGTCGACGACGTCGCCGAGTTCCTTCTTGAGCGCCAGGACTGCGGCGAGCGCATCACGGTTGACGACGGCCTCCAGCCGGTTTTCCGCAATCGCCAGCGTCAGGCCGGCCTGAATGTTGCCACGCGAAAGATGGGTGCCGGCGATTTCCCGCAAGGCCGTTTCCAGCGCTTCAAGACCGGCGGGCAGACGCAGGCGCACGTCGAGCCCCTTGCCGTTCACCGATCGCAATTCCCATGCCCAGCGGTAACGGCCGGATGTGCCTTCGCTGCGCGCAAAGCCGGTCATCGATTGCAATGTCATATCCAGAATCCCCCGTCATGCCGTACAAAAACGGGCCTTGCGGATCGCAAGGCCCGGTCAGGACTATCAGTTGTTGGCCGGTTTTTCCGCCTCTGCGCCGCCGGGCTGACCATCCACGGCGACATCGGGATTGGCGCCGGCGGCGGCCCTCTCCGCCTCTATCTTGCGCCAGCGACGCACATTGGCGTTGTGTTCGTCGAGCGTCTTTGCAAAAACATGCCCGCCCGTGCCGTCGGCGACGAAATAAAGGTCGTCGGTGCGCCAGGGATTGGCGACAGCTTCAAGTGCCGCCCGTCCCGGATTGGCGATGGGCGACGGCGGCAGGCCCTTGATGACATAGGTGTTGAACGGCGTCTGCTTCTGCAGGTCCGACTGGTAGATCGGCCGGTCGGAGGGTTTGCCGTCGCCGCCGAACAGACCATAGATGATGGTCGGGTCGGACTGCAGGCGCATGCCCTTCTTCAGGCGGTTATAGAAGACGGAGGCGACATGGGCGCGCTCGTCATCCTTGCCGGTTTCCTTTTCGACGATCGAGGCGAGCGTCACGAATTCCTCGACGGTCTTGATCGGCAGGTCGGGGTCGCGCCGCTCCCAGATCATGTCGATCAGCTTGTCCTGCGCCGCACTCATCTGGCTGATGATCTCTTCGCGCTTGGTGCCGCGGGTGAAACGATAGGTATCCGGGCGAAGGCTGCCTTCCGGCGGCAGGGCCGAGGGCAAGTCGCCGTCCAGCACCTCGTCCGCGGCGAGACGTGCGAACATCTGCTTGACGGTCAGACCCTCCGGTAGCGAGACGGAATAAAGGATCGACTTGCCGGATTCCAGCAGCATCATGATATCCTTCATCGATGCGCCGGCCTTGATCTCATATTCACCCGCCTTCAGCGTCTGATCCTTCTGCAGATAGCTGCCGGTCATCAGGCGGAAGACGCGGGCATTGGAGATGACGTCGTTGCGCTCGAGATTATTGGCGATCTCGATGAGGCCGGCGCCGTTGCGCACCGTGAAATGGGTATTCGTCTGAAGCGGACCGGGCTCCTGGAACGCATTGATCATGTAATAGAAGGCGGCGATGGCCAGCACACAGACGGCAACCGCGAGCGTCATCAGAAAGTTCAGGAAGATCACCAGCTGGCCGTGCGCCTTGCGGGAACGCTTCGGCGGGGCCGGCACCTTTTCCGGACGCAGCGCCTCGGTCGGGGATTTCGGAATGATCGGGCCGCGATTGCCCTCGCCTCCACCGTCTCGTCCGTAGGGTCCCTGGCTATTCTGGTTCGTGTCGCTCACCGTCGGTCCTTTTCAGTTCGGCGTTGTCAGCGCTTTTTGCGCAGGTAATGCGGCAAAAACAGGTTCGGAATATCTTCCTGCACCACATAGAGACATTGTGAATGCCCCTTTTCCGGCCTCGCGCAACATCGTTTCGGACGGGGCCGGTCCGGTAAAGCCGTCTGCGGTCTGCAATCCGCCGGCCGCAGGGAAATCACCCCGAAACCGGCAAACCATCCGCCATAGACGACTACAATATCGGCGCGAAAATCGAAATGGCTTTCGCAGCCGGCACCACGTTCCTCAAAGGAAAGAGCGCTTTATTTCAGCACCCGGCAGAAGAGAGCCGCAACCGCCGAAGCGGTTTGCAGCCCGGGTCGCCGCTGCGACGGCAGAGCCGCCGCGCTTATGCTTCGTAACGGCGCAGCACGAGGGAGGCGTTGGTGCCGCCGAAGCCGAAGGAATTCGAGAGCGCCACGTTGACCTGACGCTTGCGCGCCTGGTGCGGCACCAGATCGATTGTCGTCTCGACATCGGGATTGTCGAGGTTCAGCGTCGGCGGAACGATGTTGTCGCGGATTGCAAGCGTGGCGAAGATCGCCTCGATGGCACCCGCCGCGCCGAGAAGATGGCCGGTGGCCGACTTGGTGGAAGACATCGAAATCTTCGACGCCGAATCGCCGACAAGCCGCTCTACCGCACCAAGCTCGATCGTATCGGCCATGGTGGAGGTGCCGTGGGCGTTGATGTAGTCAATGTCGTCCGGCGTCAGGCCGGCGCGCTTCAGCGCCATGGACATGCAGCGATAGGCGCCCTCGCCGTCCTCGGACGGCGCCGTGATGTGGTAGGCGTCACCGGAGAGGCCGTAGCCGACGACTTCGGCGTAAATCTTCGCGCCGCGCGCCTTGGCATGTTCCAGCTCTTCCAGCACGACGATACCTGCGCCTTCGCCCATGACGAAACCGTCGCGGTCGCGGTCATAGGGGCGCGAGGCCTTCTCGGGATTGTCGTTATGCTGGGTGGAAAGCGCCTTGCAGGCGGCAAAACCGGCAAGCGCGATGCGGCAGACCGGCGATTCGGCGCCGCCGGCCACCATCACATCGGCATCGCCGAGCGCAATCAGCCGGGCGGCGTCGCCAATGGCGTGCGCGCCGGTCGAGCAGGCCGTCACGACGGCGTGGTTCGGGCCGCGCAGCTTGTGGCGAATGGAAACCTGGCCGGAGACGAGGTTGATCAGACGGCCGGGAATGAAAAATGGGGAAATGCGGCGCGGGCCTTTGTCGCGCAGCGTGTAACCCGCCTCGACAATGCCTTCCAGGCCGCCGATGCCGGAGCCGATCAGCACGCCGGTGGCAATCTGGTCCTCATCCGTTTCCGGATGCCAGTCCGCGTCGGCAAGCGCCATGTCGGCGGCGGCCATGCCATAAACGATGAAGGGATCGACCTTGCGCTGCTCCTTCGGCTCCATCCAGTCATCGGCATTGAAGGTGCCGTCGGAGCCATCGCCGACGGGAATGCGGCAGGCAATCTTTGCGGGCAGGTCCTCGACCTCGAATTCGGTTACGAGACGGGCACCGTTCTGGCCGGCCAGCAGCCTTTCCCAGGTGATTTCCGTTCCACATCCAAGAGGAGATACCATGCCGGTACCGGTGATAACGACACGCCTCATCGCCAATGCTCCGCCCTTATCCAAATCATCGGTCTTTCTGCAACGCCGGACATCACAAGGGTGACGTTTGCGGGATGCTGCAGCATTTCGAATATTCGCATTATTTGCCGGGCACCGCTTCGGCTCCGCAAATCCGCGTATCTTACGGAGCGCACAACCGTCGGGGCGCGTACCGTCTTTCTATAAAACATTGGCCCGGACAAGCCGGGCCAAGACGGGAAGATATTTCACCTTCCCGATGAAGGTCGATCAGGCCTGGGCCTTCTCGATGAACTTGACGGCGTCGCCGACGGTCAGGATCGAGTCCGCTGCGTCGTCGGGAATTTCAACGCCGAATTCTTCTTCGAAAGCCATGACCAGTTCAACGGTGTCGAGCGAATCAGCGCCCAGATCGTCAATGAAGCTGGCGCCTTCGACAACCTTGTCGGCGTCAACGCCAAGATGATCAATTACAATTTTCTTTACGCGTTCTGCGATATCGCTCATGTCGGTTTCCTCGACCTTTATTTTGAAGGGAATGCCTCGCGGCACCCTGCCCTGTTAGAAGCCCTCATGCGCCGTTCAAATCCGGCACTGCTGGCAAACCCGTTCAACCCGGTCCAAGCTAGACATCGTCACGCAAAATCGCAACGGCTTCCTGTCTCTCCGGGACGACTGTTCACAGTCTTGGCCCGCTTAACACGGTTTCAACCGGTCGAAAAGCCTGAAAACGCGCTAAGCACAGCGTATGACAGGCAATTTCGCCGGAAACCGGCATGCGGGGCCTTGCGGCGCAAGCTACCCAAGAAGGTGCTGAAATAGCGCCGCAATCCTTTTCACGATGGCGGATGATGCCGTCAGATCATTGCCATGCCGCCGTTGACGTGCAGCGTCTGGCCGGTCATGTAACCGGCCTCGTTGGAAGCGAGATACAGCACGGCCGAGGCGATTTCCGCGCCGGTTCCCATGCGCTTCATGGGGATGGCGCCCATGATGGCCTCTTTCTGCTTGTCGTTCAGCTTGCCGGTCATGGCGCTTTCGATGAAGCCAGGGGCCACGCAGTTGACGGTGACGTTGCGGGTGGCGATTTCCTGGGCCAGCGACTTCGAAAAACCGATCATGCCGGCCTTGGAGGCGCAATAATTGGCCTGGCCGGGATTGCCGGTGACGCCGACGATGGAGGTGATGTTGATGATGCGGCCGAAACGGCGGCGCATCATCGGATGCGTCAGTTCCCGCGTCAGGCGGAACATCGCGGTCAGGTTCACCTCGATGACGTTGTCCCAGTCCTCGTCGCTCATGCGCACGAAGAGGCCGTCCTTGGTGATGCCGGCATTGTTGACGAGAATATCGACGCCTTCCAGCTCGGCTTCCGCCTTTTCACCCAGCGCCTTGACCTCGGCGCGGTCGGAAAGGTTGGCCGGGAAGATCTTGACGCGATCGCCAAGTTCCGCCGCCAGCGCCTCAAGCTTTTCAACGCGGGTGCCGTGCAGGCCGACGGTTGCGCCCTGGGCATGCAGGGTGCGGGCGATTTCTTCGCCGATGCCGCCGGTCGCGCCGGTTACGAGAGCCTTGCGGCCTGTCAGATCAAACATGGTCCGTTCCTTTTTGAGAGCAATTGCCGCTGAAGCTTTTCAGCGGTCTGCATCCGGAATTGTCGTGAACAAAAAGCCGTCCCGGGACGAAACCCGTTTTCAGCCGATAAGCATGGCAAGAAGCTGGTCGATATCGGCGGCCCCGTTGACGGCAACGCCATTCACCGTCTTGTCGATGCGGCGGGCAAGGCCCGTCAGCACCTTGCCGGAGCCGATCTCGTAAAGCTGCGTGACATTGTTGGCGGCGAACCATTCCACCGTCTCGCGCCAGCGCACCTGGCCCGTCACCTGCTCGACCAGCAGGGCAGCGATCTCGTCGGCGTCGGAAACGGGGGCGGCGCGCACATTGGCGATGACCGGCACGACCGGGGCCTTCTTCTCCACCTTGGCCAGCGCCTCACGCATGGCCTCCGCCGCCGGCGCCATCAGCGCGGAATGGAAGGGGGCGGAAACCGGCAGCATGATGGCGCGCTTGGCGCCCTTTTCGGAGGCGAGCGCCGCCGCCTTTTCGACGGCGGCCTTGCCGCCGGAAATGACCAGTTGGCCGCCGCCATTGTCATTGGCGATCTGGCAGACGCCGAGAATGCCGGCCTCGTCGCAGATGGCCGAGACCGCGTCATGCTCCAGCCCGATGATCGCCGCCATGGCGCCCTCGCCGACCGGCACGGCGGCCTGCATGGCATTGCCGCGGATGCGCAGAAGGCGGGCGGTATCGGCGACCGAGAAGGTGCCGGCGGCACAGAGCGCCGAATATTCGCCGAGCGAATGGCCGGCGACATAGGAGACGGCATCCGAAAGCTTGAAACCGCGCGCTTCGAGAACCCGCATGACTGCCATCGACACGGCCATGAGCGCCGGCTGAGCGTTGGCCGTCAGCGTCAGCGTCTCTTCCGGGCCGTTCCACATGATGTCGGAAAGTTTCTGGCCAAGCGCCTCGTCGACTTCCTCGAACACGGCGCGCGCCTCGACATAGGTATCGGCAAGTTCCTTGCCCATGCCGACGGCCTGGCTTCCCTGACCGGGAAATGTGAATGCAATACCCATGGGATGTGGTCCTTCTTTTTTGGCCTTGCCCTTATTCCTGCGACTTCCATTCACATTCCCGGAAGCGAAGTCAAGGCTTGAAGCCCTATGGCAGGCCCTTCTCCGGGGTTTTGCCGACCTGTTTTCCCCGGTCTTTTCATCATATTTTTTCTTGCACTGCGGCAATTCCCCATTACTTTCATGCCACCTTTCACCACATCTCGCCTTAGCACCGGGACATTTCCATGAAACAGAGACTATTGGGCCGCACGGGTATTGCCGTGTCCGAAATTTGCCTTGGCACGATGACGTGGGGCACGCAGAACACCGAAGCAGACGCGCATGCGCAGATGGATTACGCCGTCGAAAACGGCGTCAATTTCTTCGATACGGCCGAGCTTTATCCCACCACCCCCGTTTCCGCCGAAACGCAAGGCCGGACGGAAGACTATATCGGCACATGGTTCGAAAAGACCGGCAAGCGCGATCAGGTCGTGCTGGCCACCAAGGTCGCCGGTTCGGGACGCGATTATATTCGCGGCGGTCGCGATATCGACGCCGCCGCCATCCGCGAAGCGGTGGATACCAGCCTCAAGCGCCTGAAGACGGATTACATCGACCTTTACCAGATCCACTGGCCGAATCGCGGCACCTATCACTTCCGCGGCGTCTGGAGCTTCGACGCTTCCGGTCAGGACAAGGAGCGCACGCTTGCCGAAATCACCGAAAAGCTCGACACGCTCGGCGAGCTGGTGAAGGCCGGCAAGATCCGCGCCATCGGCCTTTCCAATGAAAGCGCCTGGGGCACCCAGAAATATATCGACATTGCCGAGGCCCGCGGCCTGCCGCGCGTCGCCAGCATCCAGAACGAATATAACCTGCTCTATCGCAGCTTCGATCTCGACATGGCGGAAGTCGCCCATCACGAGGATGTCGGCCTGCTCGCCTATTCGCCGCTGGCGGCGGGGCTGCTGACCGGCAAGTACCAGAACGGCGCGTGCCCGGCGGGATCGCGCGGCAGCATCAACAGCAACCTTGGCGGCCGCCTGCAGCCGTTTCAGGAAGCCCCGGTCAAGGCCTATCTCGACCTCGCCGCTCAGCACGGGATCGACCCGGCACAGCTCGCCATCGCGTTTTGCCTCACCCGCCCGTTCATGGCGTCAGTCATCATCGGCGCAACGACGATGGAACAGTTGAAGGTGGATATTGCGGCGGCTGAGGTTGCGCTGCCGGATGACGTGCTGAAGGGCATCGCTGCGATCCATCGCCAATATCCGATGCCGATCTGACGACCGGACGGCGCGCTTTTTCGCCGCTTGCCCTTGCATTCCGGGCAAAAATCCGTATAAGCGCGCTGTTCACAACACCCGGTCTTATGGCTGGTGGCTGAACGGAGGGCTGGTTCCGGCAACGGAACAGCAGGAACCATAAGGTTTTTCCGGCCTCCCGTGTCTCCGCTCTCGACCGTCTCGAACAACGCTTTTCTTGCTTTAAGGCTTCATCGCCTCACCCAAGAGCAGTCGTTGAGGCTTAGCGCCGTTGCCGGGTGAAGGACGAAACGCAAGAAAGGCAAAGCTTAAATGGCTCTTTACGAACACATCTTCCTTGCCCGGCAGGATATTTCTGCCCAGCAGGTCGACGCACTTGTCGAGCAGTACAAGGGCGTTATCGAATCGTTCGGCGGTAAAGTCGGACGCATCGAGAACTGGGGTCTGAAGTCCCTCACCTACCGCATCAAGAAGAACCGCAAGGCTCACTACGCTCTCATGGACATCGACGCTCCGGCGGCCGCCATCCATGAAGTCGAGCGCCAGATGCGCATCAACGAAGACGTTCTTCGCTACATGACCATCGCCGTCGAAGCCCACGAAGAAGGCCCGTCCGCGATGATGCAGAAGCGCGACCGCGACGACCGTCCGCGCCGCGATGGCGACCGTCCGGACCGTGGCCCGCGTGAAGATCGTGGTCCCCGCGCACCGCGCGAAGGTGGCTTCGGCGACCGCGAAGACCGTCCGCGCCGTCCGCGCGAAGACCGTGCATAAGAAGGAGTTTTGACCAATGGCTGACGCATCCTCTTCCCAGGCACGCCGCCCGTTCCACCGCCGTCGCAAGACGTGCCCCTTCTCCGGCGCCAACGCTCCGAAGATCGACTACAAAGACGTTCGTCTGCTGCAGCGCTACATTTCCGAGCGCGGCAAGATCGTTCCGTCCCGCATCACGGCCGTTTCCCAGAAGAAGCAGCGCGAACTCGCCCAGGCGATCAAGCGCGCCCGTTTCCTCGGCCTGCTGCCCTACGTCGTAGCGTAATGAATTGAAGCGAGGCTGCGTCTTGGCGCGGCCTCGTTTTTTCCTCGAAGCAGCTGACTCTTAATCAGCGGGTCGAGAAATACTCATCCTTCCGCGTTGGGCGCGGATCGATACCATAAAACCCATGTTGGGGATGAGGCTCCAAGGAGCGATCCTCTAACTGCTTTAGTTTCAGCAGGACAGCGACGTGCAGAAGTTGAACCAGACAGTGCTGATCACCGGCGTCCTCGCCGGCATATGCGCCGCGTTTTTAACGCTTGGCGCAACGGCGCAGTCGTCGCTTTCTTTCCTGCTCTATGCCGGTTCGGCCATGCCCATCTTCATCGCCGGCATGGGCTGGGGCAACCGCGCCGCCATTATCGCGATCATCACCACGGCCATCATCGGTGCGCTGGTCATGTCGCCGCTTTTTGCGCTGACCATTGCGATCTTCACGCTGATCCCGGCGGGCTACCTTTCGCATCTCGCCAATCTGGCGCGTCCGGCCTCCGAACTCGGCGGCCCGGACGATCTGCTCGCCTGGTATCCGCTGTCCGGCATCGTGCTGCATCTTTGCATTCTGGTCTCTGTCGCCGTCGTCATTCTCGGCTGGATGATCGGTTACGGTCCCGATCTCGTCGCCCGCATGGTCGATATCATGATGACCTCGGTGCAGAACCGCGAACCCTTGTTCGAACCCAATGCCGAGGCGCTCGCCCAGACGAAATCGCTGCTGGTGCTGATGCTGCCGATCGTTCAGGGCGGCCTCTGGGTCATCCTGCTGTTTGCCGCCTATTATTTCGCGACGCGGCTGGTCGGCACCTTCGGCAAGGGCCTTCGCCCGCGTGAGGATATTCCCTCCGCGCTGCGCATGCACCGCAACGCCATCTTCATCTTTCTCGGCGGCATCGTCGCCATGTTCTTCGGGGGCGTCCCCGCCATGATAGGCGCCGTCATCTGCGGTACCTTCGGCGCGGGCTTCCTGATGGCGGGTTACGCCTCGCTGCACAAGCGCGCCCGCGGCAAGGACTGGCGGCTGCCGGTTCTCATCCTCGCTTATCTCTCGGCGATCTTTGTCTTTCCGCTGTTCATCATTCTCGTGCTCGGCTTGAGCGACGTGCGCAGCACGATCTCGCTGACGCCTGCACGGAAAACCGACAATACGAACGAAACCAAACCATAGAAAGGATCAAGAAGATGGACGTCATTCTTCTCGAACGCATCAACAAGCTCGGCCAGATGGGCGAAACCGTCAAGGTTCGCGACGGTTATGCCCGTAACTTCCTGCTGCCGCAGGGCAAGGCGCTGCGCGCCAACGCCGCCAACAAGGCCCGTTTCGAAACCGAGCGCGCCACGCTCGAAGCCCGTAACCTCGAGCGCAAGTCGGAAGCCCAGAAGGTTGCCGAGGCTCTGGAAGGCAAGTCCTTCATCGTCGTCCGTTCGGCTGGCGAAACCGGCCAGCTGTACGGTTCTGTTGCTGCCCGCGACGTCGTCGAAATCCTCGGCGCAGAAGGCTTCAACATCGGCCGTAACCAGGTTGAACTGAACACGCCGATCAAGACCATCGGCCTGCACAACGTTACGCTCCACCTGCATGCCGAAGTCGAGCTGCAGGTCGAGCTCAACGTTGCCCGTTCGGCTGAAGAAGCAGAACGCCAGTCCAAGGGCGAAAGCCTCACCTCCGCCGACGCCATCTACGGCGTTGACGAAGACGCGCTGCGTCCGGAAGACTTCTTCGATCCGGAAGCAGACCGCGACGGCGACGACGAATAAGATTTGGCTTAGCGGCCATAAGAAAACCCCGGATGGAGACATCCGGGGTTTTTTGTTTGTGGGGTTGGAGTGTGTGGAGAGGTTTACCCCCCTCTGCCCTGCCGGGCATCTCCCCCTCAAGGGGGGAGATCGGCAAGTGGATGGCACCCTGCCTATGGAACGAGCGCGTGCGGCATATCGATCTCCCCCCTTGAGGGGGAGATGTCCGGCAGGACAGAGGGGGGTAAACCACGCTCGCCGGGCGTTCCGACTACTTCGCCGCCGTCTCCGCCCCCTCAGGCGCCACGCTCTTGTCCACATGCACCACCACCGACATGCCGGGCGACAGTTCCGCCGCCAGCGGCTGGTCGGGATCGATCACGATCCGCACGCCGAGGCGCTGGGCGATCTTCACGAAATTGCCGGTCGCATTGTCCGGCTTGATGACGGCGAATTCCGAACCCGTGGCCGGCGAGAACCGCTCCACATGGCCGGTCAGCTTGCGGCGATGCAGGGCATCGACCGAGATCGTCACCGGCTGGCCGATCTGCATGCCCGCCAGCTGGGTTTCCTTGAAATTGGCGATGACCCAGACATCATGCGGCACAACGGCCATCAATTGCGTGCCGGCGGTGACGTATTGGCCGGTGCGCACGCCGACTTCGCCGAGCCTGCCGTCCACCGGCGCGTGAATCTCGGTATTGGCGAGGTCGATCTTGGTGAGTTCGACCGCGGCCTCGGCATTGGCGACGGCAGCCTGCAGGGAGCTGCGGTTGACGATGATCGTCTGCAGATCCTGACGCGAGACCTCCAGCGCCGCTTTTGCCTGCGACAGCGACGCCCGCGCCTTTTCAAGCGCGGCATGGGCTTCTTCCTGCAGGCTGGAGGTTCCGGCCCCGCTTTTGATGAGATTATCCTGCCGGTCGGAGGCAAGCTGCGCCTGTTTCAGCGAGGCTTCGGCGCTGTCGACCGCCGCCTGGCTGGAGAGGATGTTGGCATTGGCGGCATTTTCCTGCTGGCGGGAATTATCCAGCGCCGCCTTCTGCGTATCGAGCGTGGCGGCCGCCTGCGCCTGTTTCTGCCGGTAGATGCGGTCGTCGATCTTCGCCAGCAGCGTGCCCTGCTTGACCTCCTGATAATCCTTCACCGGGACATCGACGACATAACCGCTGACCTGCGGGCTCATGGTCGTGACGTAACCGCGCACGAAGGCGTTGTCGGTCATTTCGACGGTGGACAGAAACGGCGGCAGCCGCCACGCATAAAGCACCAGCGCAACGCCGGCGAGACCACCGAGCAGCACGAGAATGGAAACGGGGGTAAAAAACTTCTTCAGCATTGTGTCACTCTTGGAAGGTTCAAGACTGTGGCGCCGGCGCGGCATCGATGTCATTCCGGAGGAGGAAGGGACGGATGCGCATCCAGGCAAGGTGGAGCAAAAGCGCGACAAGCGCCAGCGCCGAAACGACGGATATCAGCAGGAAGGTGTCATTATAGGCCAGCACATAGGCTTCCCTGCTGACCTGCTGGCCAAGGAGTGCAAGCCCCTCGGCCTTCAGCAGCGCCGGATCGGTGATGACGTGGCTGTAGGCACCGGAAAGCTGGGACACGCGCTGGGCAACCAAGGGATTGGTGAGCAGGATATTTTCCACCAGAACATTGGAATGGAATTTCTCCCGCAGCGTCACGAAGCTGCCGAGCAGTCCCGTCATCAGCATCGAACCCGTGATCTGCGTGAACAGGAAGATGGTGATGAAATTCACCAGATAGGGCGCACCTCTGGCAAGCGCTGCGGCAAATCCCTTGGCCATGACCGGCGGCAGGAACATGGCGGCGCCGAAAGCGATCATCATCTGGCTGAGATACATCTCGCCCGGGCGCGTCAGATTGGTGGACTGGCTGTCCATGAACGAGCCGGCGGCAATCAGCGCCAGCGCAATCACGTGGGCCGTATCGACATATTTCGTCAGCATCAGCCAGGCGCAGGCCGCACCGCCAAGCACGGTGGCCAGCAGCACCAGCGCATAAAGCGTGGTCGTCTGGTCGTTCAGCAGGCCGAGCTGCTGGTAGAAGCTGACCGCCGTGGAGGATTGTTCGGAGGAAACCGCGCGGTAAACGAGCAGCACCGCGATGATGTGCAGGTTGGTCTTCGAGAAAATCCAGCGCAGGTCGAGCAGTGGGTTCTTGCGCGGCAGTTCGATGAAGGCCATGAGGGTCAAAAGCGCGATCGACGTTGCCAGAAGCGCGCCCAGCCACCAGGTTTCGAACCACCAGTAGAACCGGCCAAGCGTCAGCATGACCGCAAGACAGCCGAGACCGCCCGCAAACAGCAGATAGCTCAAGATATCCATGCGCTCGATGACTTTCGCACGCGGCGGCGGCGTCACCTTCAGGACATAGATCATGGCGAAGGAGATCAGCGCAAATCCCACTTCCATGGAATAGAGCGCGTTCCAGCCGTCGATTTCCAGCAGGGAGGGCGAGACGATGCGCGCGATCGGCGCCGACAGCAGCGTGCCGGTCAGCGCGATGCTGAAACCGAGCGAGAATTTCCGCGCCGGCGGAAAGGCCTCCAGAATATAGAGAAAGCCGAGCGAGGAAATCGGCGCCGCTGCCATGCCGCTGACGAAGCGGATGACGATGGCCGAATGCAGGTCGGTCACGAACAGGTTGAGACAGGAGGCGACCACAAAGGCGATGATCGAGAGTTCGGCAAAGGGCCGCAGGCCATATTGCGCCCTGATCTTGAAGAGCGCGATGGAAAACGTGGCATAGGGCGCCATATAGGCGGCGGAAAGCCAGGCCACCTCGGCCACCGTGGCGGAGAACTCACCCTGCAGCTGATAGATATTGGCCATGACGAGATTCATGCCCAGACCCTGGGTGATGAAGAATGACAGGCCCGCAAAGATGAAACACAGTCTCAGCCATACCGGCCGCTCAACCGGCTGCGGCGCGGCCGGGACGGCGGGTTGCGGCGCCGCCGCATCGCCATCGGCGTCGCTCACCGTCTGAGGGACGGCCACGGCGTCTTCAGGCCCGGCGATGGCCGCATCTTTTTCAGTGACCGCGTCGCCAGTGGCCTGCGGCAAGACAATGCTCACGACTGCGCCCTCCCCGCCGCAAGATTTTGCAGATTGGCCGAAAGACGGCGCATCACATCGAGCGCCATCGCCAGATCCTCGGAAGAAATATCGGCGGTGATTTCCGAACGCAGCGTCTTTGCCACCGCCTGCACCGTACCGGAGGTGTTCTCACCTTCTTCCGTCATGTGGATGCGTTTGGCGCGGCGGTCGTTTTCGTCGGAACGGCGCTCGATGAGGTTCTGTTTTTCCATGCCGTCGAGCACCCGCACCAGCGTCGGGGTTTCGATTTCCATTTCTTCGGCAAGCTCCGTCTGTGTCAGCGGACCCCGTCGCGACAGGGCAAAAAGCGCACGCGCGCGCGCAAGCGTCAGCCCGCTTTCCGCGACCCGCGCGTCAAAAAACGCGCGCAGCTTGCGGGTAAAAGCGGAAACCTCGTCGAGAAGCTGTTCCTTGTCGGTTTCGCGTGACATTCGAAGTAAGCCTTATAATTAGCACACTACTTATTTTCTGCCTATTTATTCGCAAGCCTGACGATTTTCAAGTTTCTTTCCTGCCGGGTCTGCCATGCGGTAAACTCATGGCAGCGAATCACGTTGCCGGAAAATCCCGGCGCCTTGTCCCCGCCCCGCCTGTGGATTGCTGGGGACAACTGAAGATGTGATCCAGCTTTACAGAGCGGACGTCAGCCTGCCGCATAGTGTTGCAACAATATCATTGACTGCCATGCCCCAGGAAGCCAAACCCGAGGTGTAAGGACAAGGCAAAGGGAGATCGCGCAAACCATGAACGACGCTGTGAGAAAGATCACCCCCGCGCAGCCGGCGGAACCGCACTACCGCGAAGCGCCGAACAATATCGAGGCCGAACAGGCGCTGCTCGGCGCCATCCTCGTCAACAACGACGCCTATTATCGCGTGTCGGACTTCCTGAAGCCCGTGCATCTTTACGAACCGCTGCACCGCAAGATCTTCGAGGTGGCGGGCGATATCATCCGCATGGGCAAGACCGCCAATCCGGTGACGATCAAGACCTTCCTGCCGGCCGACGACAAGATCGGCGACCTGACGGTGGCGCAGTATCTCGCGCGTCTGGCCGCTGAAGCCGTATCGATCATCAACGCGGAAGATTACGGCCGCGCGATCTATGACCTGGCGCTGCGCCGCGCGCTGATCCAGATCGGCGAGGATGTCGTCAACATCGCCTATGATGCGCCGCTCGACATGCCGCCGCAGGCGCAGATCGAAGACACCGAACGCCGCCTGTTCGAACTGGCGGAAACCGGCCGTTACGACGGCGGCTTCCAGTCGTTCAACGATGCCGTGGCGCTGGCGATCGACATGGCGGGGGCCGCCTTCGAACGCGACGGCAATCTCTCCGGTATTTCCACCGGCATTCATTCGCTCGACGCCCGCATGGGCGGCCTGCAGCGTTCCGACCTTATCGTGCTTGCCGGTCGTCCGGGTATGGGCAAGACCTCGCTTGCGACCAACATCGCCTACAATATCGCCGCATCCTATGAGCAGGAAGTGCAGCCGGACGGGTCGTACAAGGCGAAGAATGGCGGCGTCGTCGGCTTCTACTCGCTCGAAATGTCGTCCGAACAGCTGGCGACCCGTATCATTTCCGAGCAGACGGAAGTCTCCTCCTCAAAAATCCGCCGTGGTGACATCACCGAGTCCGACTTCGAAAAACTCGTCGCCTGCAGCCAGATGATGCAGAAGGTGCCGCTTTACATCGACCAGACCGGTGGTATCTCGATTGCCCAGCTGTCCGCCCGCGCCCGCCGCCTGAAGCGCCAGCGCGGCCTCGATGTCCTGGTGGTCGACTACGTTCAGCTGATGACCGGCTCCGGCAAGAGCGGCGAAAACCGCGTGCAGGAAATCACCCAGATCACCACGGGCCTCAAGGCGCTCGGCAAGGAACTCAACGTCCCGATCATCGCGCTGTCGCAGCTCTCCCGTGCGGTGGAAAGCCGCGAAGACAAACGTCCGCAGCTTTCCGACCTGCGTGAATCCGGCTCGATCGAGCAGGACGCCGACGTGGTGCTGTTCGTGTTCCGTGAGGAATATTACGTCAAGAACATGGAGCCGCGCGATCCCGCAGACCCGAAATATGCCGAATGGGAAGCCCTGTTCGACAAGGTGAAGGGCACGGCCGACGTCATCATCGCCAAGCAGCGTCACGGACCAACCGGCACGGTAAAACTCGCCTTCCAGTCCGAATTCACCCGCTTCGCCGACCTGGCCGACCCTTCCTTCAGCCAGTACGAAGAGCATTGACACACAGCCACGCAGGCTATCGCTGCAAGAACACCGCCCCATCCGGTTTCAGGATGGGGCGGAATCATTTCAATGGCTTGGCACTGACGCCTCAGAACCCGATTCATCCGGTGCCCTGCCCGGTAAAGCGACGACCTGATCGCCTGTGCGGATGCTGCTCTGGCGGTGGGTAATGGCGATGATGGCGATATCGCTGTCGACCCGTCTTAACTGATCCATGATTTCCCGCTCCGTCTCCTCGTCCAGCGCCGAGCTTGCCTCATCGAGCAGCAGAATGGACGGTTCGCCATAAAGCGCACGGGCAATCGCAACCCGCTGACGCTCGCCGCCGGAAAGCTTCAGCCCCCTTTCGCCGACAATCGTATCGAACCCCTCCGGCATCGCCTCTATCCGGTCGAGTATGGCGGCGCGCTCGGTCGAGCGGCGTAGTTTTTCCTCATCCAACGCCCGCCCAAGCACGATATTGCTGCGCAACGTGTCGTTCAGCAATTGCACCTCCTGCGGAACGATACCGGCAACGGCAAACCAGTCGTCCCGGCCGATGGCGGTCAGATCGGTGCCATCGACGGTGATGCGGCCGGATTGCGGCGCCATGGTTTTCTGCAGAAGCCGGAAGAGTGTCGATTTTCCCGCACCGGTCTCGCCGGTGATGAAGGTCAGACGTCCCGGCGCAGCGGTGAAAGAAACACCTTCGACGCCGCGACCGTTTTCGTAACGAAAACCCACCTGATCAAACTCTATCGCCTTGCCCGACAGCTGCAGCGGGCCAGCATGTGGCGGCTCCTCCTCTGCCGGCGCATTCCACCTGCGGGCATAGGGCGCGAATTGGGCGAAGGATCGGACCGCCTCGCTGATCGATTGGCCGATCAGTTCAAAAGGCATGTTGAGCTGAAGCAGAAGCGTGTTGAAGAGAACGATATCGCCTATCGAGAGATTTCCCGCCTCATAGCGCGGCAAAAGCAGATAAAAGCCGATCACCATCTGCACGGCGAGTGCAAGCGAGATGGTGAAGACAAAGCCGATCCGCCGCAGGGAATAAAGCCGCCAGTTCCGATAGATCGACCCGGCATTGTCCGCGAACCGGCGCTTCATCCACGCCGTGCTGCCGGTGTGCCGTAGAGGCTCGATCATGCCGATGGCATTGCCGATAAAACCGGCATTCTCCTGCCCGGCTTCGATGGCCTTTTCCAGAAAGGGTGTGGTCAGGCGGTTCGAGGCGAGCGTAAGCGCGATGAAGGCCACGCCATACAGAATGACGATGGCGACAAGATCCGTACTGAGAACCGTTCCCAGCAACAGGGTGCTGAACAAGAACGTGGCGATGCCCGGTACGAAATAGATCAGGCCGATCTGCATGATCGCCGAGGCGGCCGAGGCGCCCCGCGTCTGCGCGGCCTGGATCTCCGCCGGATTATGATCGCTGAAGAACGACGGATGTTTATGGACGATGCGCTCGAAGAAGCGCGTCGTCGCGACATATTCGAGCCGTTCCGAATGGATGACCGACATATATTGCGTGGAGCGCTGAATACCCGTCGCCAGTGCCGTCAGGCCCGCATAGAGCGAAAAACCGAGCATCCACTGCAGCGGCGCGTCCGGCAGATCGTCGATCAGGCGGGAAAACACATAAGGACCGGCGGTGGCGAGCACAGACCCGAGCAGGATCGTCAGCAGCAGAAAGGTAATGGACGGCCATGACGTCTTCAGGTCTTCGGCATAGATTCGGGAAAGCGGTCCGAATGCAACTTTGCGATTGCCTGTCATCACTCTCTCCCGCCCGGCGCTGCTTGAAAGATACGGCAGGCACTGGATAACGGCCTGGAAGCGCGCGCTCAAGTCCGGTTTATCGTCGTCCGTTCACATTCGATATTCCGGATGGAATGAATTCGTGCCCTGTCCTGTTCCCGACGCGGAATCTTTTCAACGCTTTGACAGCATTGCCTCACAATCCGATTCCGCGCAGCAGCGCCACGGCCGCGACACCGAACGTGGCGGCCGGAAGAAGGCTGAGGCGCAGCGCCGCGACGGCGGTGATGGCGCAGGCGATGGTTTCCGCCATTCCGCTGGCGAGCGCCGTCGGGGTGACCACGGCCATCAGGACGGCGGGAGGAACCACGCCAAGCGCCTTTTTCAGGCGCGGCGTCAGGGTGAAATGACTGACCAGCAGCAGGCCCCCAAGCCGGGTGGCGAAGGTTGCCGCCATCATGGCGAGGATCGTCAGCAAGGTATTCGGATCAAGCGTCATGCCGGTTGCTCCGCCTGCTCACCATGGCCGAAGGCGGCGACGGCAAGCCCCGCTAGAGCGCCGGCGGCAATGTACCAGGCGCCGGGAACCAGCGCGTGGGTGAGATAGGCGGCGGACGCGCTTGCCAGCAGCACGGAGCCGGTTTCCCTGCCTTTCCAGAAGCCCATCAGCAGCACGATGAAGACGGCGGGAAAGGCGAAGTCGAGACCGATCACCGACATATCCCCCACCACCGAACCGAGCAGCGCGCCGGCAAGGGTTGCAAGGTTCCAGACGAGATAGATCGACAGCGCCGCGCCGGTGAAGAAGGCCGCCGTCAACCTGCCGGCGATGACGCGAAATTCCGACAATGCCCAGGATTCATCCGTCAGCACCAGCATGGCCGCATATCTGCGCCAGCCTCTGAAGTCATCGAGCTTGCCGGCAATGGAGGCGCTCATCAGCACATGACGCAGATTGACCAGCAGAGCGGCAAAGCCGAGCGCGCTCCAGCTGGCCGGATGGGTCCAGAGATCCATGGCAACGAATTGCGAGCCGCCGGCAAAGACCAGGAGCGACATCAGCGAGGCTTCCAGCGGCGACAGGCCCTTGCCAACGGCAACCGCGCCGAACACCACGCCGATCGGCACCATGGCGACCAGCAATGGGGCGGCCGCCCTCAGCCCCGCGGTGAATTCGGCACGTCTTTCCGATATGGACATCGCATTCTCCCTTTCAGACGAAAGCGATTACGCCCGGGAGTGCCGTCCGGTCTTGAACGAAAGTGACGTCGAGAAGGAAAGGTGCGCGGAATCACGCCGCCCGGAACTGCCCCGGCGTTATGCCGGTACGCGCCTTGAAATGCCGGGTGAAATGCGCCTGATCGGCAAAACCGCACAGCGCCGCCACCTCGGCCGGCGTCTCACCGGCGCGCAGAAGGCTCCGCGCCCTGCGGATGCGCACATCCGTCAGATAGGCGTGCGGCGTGATATGGAATTCCTTGCGAAAGGCGCGGATGAGATGCGCGCGGCTGAGACCGGCGATGGCGGCCAGCTCCTCAAGGCCGACATCGGTTTCGTAATGCTCGTGAAGATAGTCCCGGGCGGCGTGAACCGCCGTTCTTTCACGGGTTTCGACGGGCAGGATGATGGCGCTGCCGTGCCGGCCGAACAGGGCGGCGAGAACCGAAAACATGCCTTCATCCGCTTCCAGCGCACCGGATTTCGCCTCCAGCCGCCGGTGCGCCGTCTGAAATGCGGTAGCCATCTGCGGATCGCGCGGCAGAAACTTCGGGAAGGACGGCGTGCCGTGAAAGGCCCTGCCCGTCACATCCTCGATAATCTCGCGCAGCAGCGCCGTGTCCGGATAGATCATCCGGTAACGATAACCGCCGCCGCCCGGCGCGCCATCATGGATCTCGTCCGGATTGATGAGGTAGAGATGCCCCGGCCCCGTCTGTTCCGTGGTGCCCTGAATGGTGGAAATCTGCGAGCCGCTTTCGATCGCGCCGATCGAGAAGGTATCATGCGCATGCGGCGAATATTCATGGGTGAGAAACGTCGCGCTCAGGCATTCCATGCCGCCGAAACGCCCGTCACGCCAGAAACGCGTGGTTTCCGTCGCGGCAATGGGCATGACATCTATGGCCTGTTCCTGCGAAACATTGTGCATAGAGCGCATTTAAAGCATTCCGTCCTTACCGTCTTGAACAAAAGTGCTAGGCTTCGGCAGTTCCCATCAACCGGACGCATGGCATGACAGACGACTTCGAAGAGACTTTCGCCGAAACAGAAACCGACGCCTTCGAGCACGCACCGTTGAGGCTGACGGTCGATCTCGGCGCGCTGGCCGACAATTGGCGGGATATGAAGACGCGGTCCGGCAAGGCGCGGACAGCGGCTGTCGTCAAGGCCGATGCTTACGGCCTCGGCATCGAGGATTGCGGCGCCACCCTCTATCATGCCGGTGCACGGGATTTCTTCGTGGCGACGGTCGCCGAGGGCACGACACTGCGTTCCTATGCTCCCGAAGCGCGCATCTTCGTGCTTTCCGGCATCTGGCAGGGGCAGGAACGGCAGGTCTTCGACAATGATCTGGTGCCGGTGCTGGCGTCGGAGGAGCAGCTGTCCTTCTGGATGGCGACGGTGGCCGAGCGCGGCGACCACCCCTGCGCGCTGCATGTGGACACCGGTTTCAATCGCCTCGGGCTGCCGCTCGACGACGCCCTGTTTCTGGCCGACGACGTGACACGGCCGGCAAGCTTCGACCCGGTTCTGGTGCTGTCGCATCTTGCCTGCGGCGATACGCCCTCCTCACCGATGAACAAGGCCCAGCTCGAATCATTCCGCAAAGTTAGCGCCGCTTTCGAAGGTATCGAATCAAGCCTTTCGGCTTCCGCCGGTATCTTTCTGGGTTCCGACTATCATTTCGACCTCACCCGACCCGGCATCGCCCTTTACGGCGGCGAAGCGGTCAATGATGTCGCCAATCCGATGCGGCCGGTCGCGAAGGCCGAGGCGCGGATCATCCAGATTCGCGAGGCGGGCGAAGGCCAGACCGTGAGTTATGGCGGCACCTTCCTGCTGAAGCGCGCGAGCCGGCTTGCCATCGCAGCCGTCGGTTACGCGGATGGATACCAGCGTTCGCTTTCCGGCTCCGGCATTCCGCTGCGTGAAATGGGCCATGGCGGCGCCTATGGCGTGGTCAACGGCCATAAGGTGCCGGTAGCCGGCCGCGTGACCATGGACCTCACCATTTTTGACGTGACGGATGTTCCGGCCAATGCCATCCGTGCCGGCGACTATATCGAGCTTTTTGGCCCCAACGTGCCGGTCGACGAGACGGCCCGGGCCGCCGGCACCATCGGTTACGAAATGCTGACGGGGCTCGGCCTGCGCTACGAGCGGCAATATCTGATGGCCGACGACTGAGGCGCGCCTTTAGCACTTGGAAAGCCGACGCGACCTGTGCTAAAAGAGAACAAAAGGAGATCGAAATGCCCGAAATCCATTTGAGCGAGCAGGACGAGAAGTTCATCGAGGAGCAGGTTGCAGCGGGTATCTACAGCGATGCGGATGCCGTTATTCATGCAAGCCTGCAATTGCTGAGCAGTGACGAGGGCAAGAGAGCCGCGCTCAAATTGCTGATACAGGAGGGCATTGACGACGCAGAGGCAGGACGGGTTCACCGCTACGCCTCTCAAGATGACTTTCTGAGCGATATCAAACGCGTTTCCGCGCAGCAGAAAACGGGGACCGATCATTAAAATCCGGACCCCTATCTGGACCACGCGGGCAAGGCGCGATCTTGCCGAAGACCATGCTTACATCGAGACCGAAAATCCCGTTGCTGCTGATCGCCTCGTTCTCGATATTTTCAGCAAAATCGAATCGATAGCGGCACTCGGTTTGTCCGGCGTCTCAGAGAAGCGGTTATGCAGCCGGGCTTCGCAGTATTGCCTATCGGGAGCGCGTCGTTTTCTTTCGCGTCGACGAAAGCGAGCTCACCGTCCTGCGCGTGCTGCACGGCCACCAAGACATCTCCGCCGACGATTTCAAACAAGAAGAAAACTGACATAGATGGCCAAAGCCAAGACCCAATTCGTGTGCCAGAACTGCGGCACGGTTCACACCCGCTGGGCGGGAAAATGCGAAGGCTGCGGCGAGTGGAATACCATCGTCGAAGAGGATCCGATGGGCGGCATCGGCTCCGGGCCGGGCAAGACACCGAAGAAGGGCCGTCCGGTTACACTGACCTCGCTTTCCGGTGAGATCGAGGAGGCCCCGCGTATTCCGACCGGTATCAGCGAGCTCGACCGGGCGACCGGTGGCGGTTTCGTGCGCGGTTCGGCGGTTCTGATCGGCGGCGATCCGGGCATCGGCAAGTCGACCCTGCTGATGCAGGCGGCCGCCGCCCTCTCCCGGCGCGGGCATCGCATCATCTATGTCTCGGGCGAAGAGGCGGTGGCGCAGGTGCGTCTGCGCGCCCAGCGTCTCGGGGCGGCGGAAACCGATGTGCTGCTCGCCGCCGAAACCAATGTCGAGGACATTCTGGCGACGATCTCCGAGGGCAAACGGCCCGATCTCGTCATCATCGATTCCATCCAGACGCTGTGGAGCGACACGGCCGATTCCGCCCCCGGCACGGTGACGCAGGTGCGCACCGGCGTGCAGGCGATGATCCGTTTCGCCAAGCAGACGGGCGCGACCATGGTGCTGGTCGGACACGTCACCAAGGAAGGCCAGATTGCCGGTCCGCGCGTGGTCGAGCACATGGTCGATGCCGTCCTCTATTTCGAAGGCGACCGCGGCCATCACCACCGCATCCTGCGCACCGTCAAGAATCGCTTCGGTCCGACGGATGAGATCGGCGTGTTCGAAATGTCGGATCGCGGCCTGCGGGAAGTGTCAAACCCGTCCGAACTGTTTCTCGGCGAGCGCAACGAAAAATCCCCCGGGGCTGCGGTTTTTGCCGGCATCGAGGGCACGCGTCCCGTGCTCGTCGAAGTGCAGGCGCTTGTCGCGCCCACCTCGCTCGGTACACCGCGCCGCGCCGTGGTCGGCTGGGACAGCTCGCGCCTCGCCATGATTCTGGCCGTGCTGGAGGCCCATTGCGGCGTGAAGCTCGGCCAGCACGACGTCTATCTCAATGTCGCCGGCGGATACCGCATTTCCGAACCCGCGGCGGACATGGCGATTGCCTCTGCGCTGGTTTCCTCGCTTGCCGGCCTTGCCCTGCCCGCCGATTGCGTCTATTTCGGCGAAATCAGCCTGTCGGGCGCGGTGCGGCCGGTCTCGCACACGGGCCAGCGATTGAAAGAAGCTGAAAAACTCGGCTTTTCCGCCGCACTTCTGCCTTCTGCTTCGGCTGAATTGCCCAAGGGCGGCAAGGGTCGCTGGACGGAAATCGAAAGCCTTCCGGACCTCGTGGCCCGCATCGCCGGCTCCGGCAACCGGTTCAAACAGGTTGAGGACGACGAATATTGATCCTTTCGCCAAGGGAAACAGTGGTGTAAGAGGATCGCAAAATTGGCAAGGCAGCGTCTGACAAGGCGTCGCACCTCCGGAGTTGGTATATGCCCATTACAATTTTCGACGGCATCGTCATCGCCGTTGTTCTTTTCTCCGCCATTCTCGCGATGGTACGCGGCTTTTCCCGCGAAATCCTGTCGATCGCGAGCTGGGCCGGTTCGGTCGCCGCCGCCTATTATCTCTATCCGGTCCTGCTACCCTATGCGCGCAACTATACCGATGACGACAAGATCGCCATTGCCGGTTCGGCAGGCGTCGTTTTCCTCGTCTCGCTGATCGTGATTTCCTTCATCACCTCGCGCATTGCCGATTTCATCATCGACAGCCGCATCGGCGCGCTGGATCGCACGCTCGGTTTCCTGTTCGGCGCGGCGCGCGGCATCCTGCTGCTCGTCGTCGCGGTCGCCTTCTGGAACTGGCTGGTGGATGTGAAGACCCAGCCGGAATGGGTGACGCAGGCCAAGTCCAAGCCTTTCCTCGACGGGCTGGTGGGCAAGCTGGAAGCGGTTCTGCCTGACGATATCGAGCCGCAGATCCGCGCCCGTATCCTTGGAAAACCACAGGAACCGACAACGACGCAGGCGCCTGCGGAAGATGTGCCGGCGACAAATCCGCCGGCAACGAATAATTGACACGAGGGTGCGCCTTGCAATGCATGCAAGGCGCGCTATTTGTGCTAAATATCAAGCACGACACAGACGGACCGACCGGGAGAGATACTCACCGGAGAGGTCTTTCTTTTTTCTCGTTAGAGAGCAAGGGCAAGCTGGATGATTGAGCCGCTTTCGCATTCCCCGTTCCCAGGGGCCACGTTCAAGGAAGAGATCGACGGCGACACGCTGCATGAGGAATGCGGCGTTTTCGGCATTCTCGGCCACGCCGACGCCTCGGCGCTGACGGCTCTCGGCCTGCATGCGCTTCAGCATCGCGGCCAGGAAGCAGCCGGCATCGTCTCCTTCGACGGCAAGCGCTTCCATCAGGAACGCCATATGGGCCTCGTCGGCGATCATTATACCGATCCGGCGACCCTTGCCCGCCTGCCCGGCTCCATCGCTATTGGCCACACCCGTTATTCCACCACCGGCGAAGTGGCGATGCGCAACGTGCAGCCGCTGTTTGCCGAGCTGGAAGAAGGCGGCATTTCCATTGCCCATAACGGCAACTTCACCAACGGGCTGACGCTGCGCCGACAGATCATCGCCACCGGCGCCATCTGTCAGTCGACGTCGGATACCGAAGTCGTTCTCCACCTCATCGCCCGCTCGCGCCATTCTTCCACCGCCGACCGCTTCATCGACGCCATCCGCCAGATGGAAGGCGGTTATTCGATGCTGGCGATGACGCGCACCAAGCTGATCGCCGCCCGTGATCCCATCGGCATCCGCCCGCTGGTCATGGGCGAGCTGGACGGCAAGCCGATCTTCTGTTCGGAAACCTGCGCTCTCGACATCATCGGCGCGAAATTCGTGCGCGACGTGGAAAACGGCGAGGTCATCATCTGCGAAATCCAGCCGGACGGTTCGATCACCATCGATGCGCGGAAGCCCTCGAAGCCGCAGCCGGAGCGTCTTTGCCTGTTCGAATATGTCTATTTCGCCCGTCCCGATTCCGTCGTCGGCGGCCGCAACGTCTATACGACACGCAAGAACATGGGCATGAACCTTGCCAGGGAAGCACCGCTCGAAGCCGACGTCGTTGTGCCGGTTCCCGATGGCGGCACGCCGGCAGCACTCGGTTTTGCCCAGGAAAGCGGCATTCCCTTCGAATACGGCATCATCCGCAACCATTATGTCGGCCGCACCTTCATCGAGCCGACGCAGCAGATTCGTGCTTTCGGCGTCAAGCTCAAGCATTCCGCCAACCGGGCGATGATAGAAGGCAAGCGCGTGGTGCTGGTGGATGATTCCATCGTGCGCGGCACGACCTCGGTCAAGATCGTGCAGATGATCCGCGAGGCCGGCGCCAAGGAAGTGCATATCCGCGTTGCGAGCCCGATGATCTTCCATCCGGACTTCTATGGCATCGACACGCCCGACGCCGACAAGCTGCTCGCCAACCAATATGCCGATGTCGAGGCGATGGCGAAATATATCGGCGCCGATTCGCTGGCCTTCCTGTCGATAGACGGGCTTTACCGTGCGGTGGGCGGCGAAAACCGCAATCCGGCGCGCCCGCAGTTCACGGACCACTATTTCACCGGCGACTATCCGACCCGCCTTCTCGACAAGAATGGCGAGGCGATGGGCAGCAAGATTTCCATGCTGGCCAGCAACGGCTGATCGGCCTTACACAAAGCGGCCATCCGGCTTCCGGTGGCCGCTTTTTTCTTGCCTTTTGTTCAGACCCGCGCCTGCGTCGATTTAATCGCTTGCAGCCGGCCGCCGCCGCTTCATAAAGAGGCACAGTTACTTCGGGGGAGACCATGACCATCAATCTCAAGGGCCGCATCGCTCTCGTCACCGGCGCATCGCGCGGCATCGGCTATTTCACGGCGCTGGAACTCGCCAGGGCCGGCGCGCATGTCATCGCCTGTGCCCGCACGGTGGGCGGCCTCGAGGAGCTGGACGACGCCATCAAGGCCGTCGGCGGCACGGCCACCCTGGTCCCCTTCGATCTCTCCGACATGAAGGCCATCGATGCGCTGGGCGCGAATATCTTCGAGCGCTGGGGCAAGCTCGATATTCTCGTCGCCAATGCCGGCGTTCTCGGCGTGATCTCGCCGGTCGGCCATATCGAAGCGAAGGTCTTCGAAAGGGTCATGACCATCAACGTCACCGCCACCTGGCGCCTGATCCGCTCGGTCGAGCCGCTGCTGTTGAAATCCGACGCCGGCCGCGCACTGATCCTGTCTTCCGGTGCCGCCCATAGCTGTCGCCCCTTCTGGGGTGTCTATTCCACCTCCAAGGCCGCCGTGGAAGCGCTGGCCCGTACATGGGCTGCGGAGACGCAGAAGAGCGCGCTTCGGGTCAACAGCATCAATCCCGGTGCGACACGCACGGCGATGCGCGCACAGGCCATGCCGGGCGAAGATCCGGACACCGTGCCGCATCCATCCGAAGTCGCCGCCGCCATCCTTCCCCTCGCCTCGCCCGAGCTGACCGAAACGGGCAAGCTCTTTGTCGTTCGGGAAAAACGCTTCGTGGACTACCGCCAGCCGGAATAAGCTTGGCGCGACCCTTTCGCGGCTTGAGAGAATGCTTGACCGCGATAGGCCGGCGCGCCATAACGCAAGTCATGAAAACGACGATCTGCACCTGCTGCTGAAATAATTTTTGCTGGTTTACCACCGGCCAGATCGTTTTCGTCTCCCGCAAGGTCCAACAGACAAACGGTCCGGTCAGGACAATTGACTGCCTTTAGGGAACTGCCGCATGTCCTTGCGCCTGAAACTTCACAATACGCTGACCCGCGAAAAGGCGGAATTTGCGCCGATCGACCCCGACAATGTGCGCATGTATGTCTGCGGCCCCACCGTTTACGATTTCGCCCATATCGGCAATGCGCGCCCGGTCATCGTTTTCGATGTTCTCTTCCGGCTGCTGCGTCATGTCCATGGTCAGGACCATGTGACCTATGCCCGCAACATCACCGATGTCGATGACAAGATCAATGCGCGGGCGCTGCGGGACTATCCGCATCTGCCGCTCAACGACGCCATTCATGCGGTGACGGAAAAGACCGCCAACCAGTTCCATGAGGATGTTGCGGCACTCGGCTGCCTGGAGCCGACCATCGAGCCGCGCGCCACCGATAATATCGCCCAGATGATCGACATCATCGAAAAGCTGATTGCCCGCGGCCATGCCTATGCGGCCGGCGGCGAGGTGCTGTTCGACACCCGCTCGATGGCGGATTACGGCCAGCTTTCCAAGCGGCCGCTGGACGAGCAGCAGGCGGGCGCGCGCGTGGCGGTGGATGCCCACAAGAAGAACCCCGGCGACTTCGTGCTGTGGAAACTCTCCTCCCATAATGAACCCGGCTGGGAGAGCCCCTGGGGCCGCGGCCGTCCCGGCTGGCATATCGAATGTTCGGCCATGTCCGGCCGGTATCTCGGCGAGGTCTTCGACATTCACGGCGGCGGGCTGGACCTCATCTTCCCCCATCACGAAAACGAAATCGCCCAGTCCCGCTGCGCCCACGGCACGCATGTCATGGCCAATGTGTGGATGCATAACGGTTTCGTGCAGGTGGAGGGCCGCAAGATGTCGAAGTCCGAAGGCAACTTCGTGACCATCTACGAATTGCTGCACACCGAAAAATTCGGCGGCCGAAAATGGCCGGGCGAGGTGCTGCGCCTTGCCATGCTGATGACGCATTACCGCGAGCCGATCGACTTTTCGGTGAAGCGCCTGGGAGAGGCCGAACGCCTGCTTGCCAAATGGCCGGCGGCGGACGTCTCCGATGCCGCACCGGACGAAACCGTGCTCGAGGCGCTTGCCGACGATCTCAACACGGTTGCCGCCGTGCAGGCGCTGCACGCGCTGGCGCACGCCGCCAATGTCGACCCATCCAGGCTGCCTGCTTTCGCCGCCAGCGCCGCATTGCTCGGTGTTTTGCCGAAGAAAGCGGAAGTGGACGAGGCCATCGTTTCAGCCGTCGATGCGCTGGTGCAGCTGCGTCTGGAAATGCTGAAGGCAAAGAACTTTGCGGAGGCCGATCGGCTGCGTGACGAGCTTTCCGACAAGGGCATTCAACTCAAGGACGGCAAGGACAAGGAGACCGGGGAGCGGACGACGACGTGGGAGTTGAAGCGGTAATTTACCGTCGCGGCTAGAGGCTTACCCCCCTCTGCCCTGCCGGGCATCTCCCCCTCAAGGGGGGAGATCGATCTGCGGCGAGGCCTCGCCCATCTCGAAGCTTGAGAGTGGAGTAAGGCAGAGCGTCTTGCCGATCTCCCCCCTTGAGGGGGAGATGCCCGGCAGGGCAGAGGGGGGTAAAGCAACACGACAGGCCCTTGCTTTCACCCACACCATATTCCAATCTCGCAGCACCCCTTCAAGCCGCGAGCATCTCAATGCCCCATGCCAAGGTCGAGCTGAAACATCGGGAATATGCCCGACAGATGCGAAAGACTATGACCGACGCAGAGCTGAAGCTCTGGAACGCCGTCCGTGCTCATCGCCTCGAAGGTTTGGCTTTCAGACGCCAGCTGCCGGTCGCCGGATATATCGTTGATTTCGCCTGTCCCTCGCATAAGATCATCGTCGAGCTAGATGGGTTTCAGCACGCGGAGGACCTTGCCGCAGCCTATGACCAGCAGAGAACACGGACGTTTGAGGAACGTGGCTGGACCGTCCTCCGTTTCTGGAACGACGATATCCTGAAGGACATCGACAATGTCTGTCTCCACATCATCCGAACGGTAAAGGAGAACCAACCATGACCACCCATACCGGCGGATGCCAGTGCGGCGCGATCCGTTTTCGGGCGACCGGCGATCTCAACGACAGTTCGATCTGTCATTGCCGCATGTGCCAGAAGGCTTTCGGGGCTTATTATGCGCCATTGGTGTCAGTGCGCGGCGTCGAATTCGAATGGACTCGCGGTGAGCCGAAACGTTTCCAGTCCTCCAGTGTCGTCAAACGCGGTTTTTGCCCCGAATGCGGCACGCCGCTGACCTATGAGGCGCCGGACGGCGTCGCCGTGGCAGCCGGTGCTTTCGACGATCCCGCCGCCTTGCCGCCGACAATCCAGTGGGGTGTGGAGCGCAAGATCGATTTCGTCGACAGTCTGCACGCGCTGCCCGCCGTTCCCACCGAAGACGACCTGACGCAGGCGGACTATCTTGTCGGCCTCGTCTCCTATCAGCATCCCGATCACGATACCGAAAATTGGCCACCGGAGAACAGATCATGAGCGAAGCGGGCTTTTCCGGCGGCTGCCAGTGCGGCGCCGTGCGTTTTCACGCGGGCAAGCTCGGCCGTGCTTCGATATGCCATTGCCGCATGTGCCAGAAACATTTCGGCAATTTCTTCGGCGCGCTGGTCAGCGCCGATCAGGCGCATCTGGCCTGGACACGCGGCCAGCCGTCCCTCTTCCGCTCCTCGGCAAAAATCCATCGCGGTTTCTGCAACAAGTGCGGCACGCCTTTGACCTATCATTATCCCGGCGGCGTGGAGATCGCCATCGGCGCCTTCGATGAGCCGGAGCGGGTGGAACCGCAGGTGCAGGTCAATGTCCACAAGCGTTTGCCATGGATCGAGCAGCTGTTTGCCAAACCGGCAGTGGAACAGGGCGTCGACGAGGCGGACATCACCTCCTATCAGCACCCGGACCACGATACGCAAGCCTGGCCGCCGGAAGAACAGCGCTGATGGGCGGGCTGACGGGCTTTTCCGGCGGATGCCAGTGCGGCGCGGTGCGTTACCGGGTCAAAGGCGGGTTGCGTTATCCGCACCTGTGCCATTGCCGCATGTGCCAGAAGGCGTCGGGCAATTATTTCATGCCGCTGGCGGCAAGCAGTCCGGACCTCTTCGAAATGACCCGTGGCGCGCCATCCTGGTTCCACTCGTCCGACCATGTGCGCCGCGGTTTCTGCGGCCGTTGCGGCACACCGCTCTTCTACGACATGCCGGGGGCCGATTTCATCAACATTACCCTCGGTTCGCTGGACGAGCCGCAGCGGATAAAGCCCGAGGCACAATCCAATCTTGCCGGCAAGATGCACTGGTTCGCGGAGCTTGACGGCTTGCCGGCGGAGCCGGAACCTGCAACGGCTGATGCGCCGGCACCGGTGAACAACCGGCAGCATCCGGACCACGACACGGCAGACTGGCCAGCAGAGGATAGCGACACATGACTGAAGAACGACGCGGCTTCTACCCCGAGATCGAACCTTTCGAGACCGGTATGCTCGATGTCGGCGACAGCCACACGATCTATTGGGAACGGGTGGGCACGCGCGGTGCGAAACCGGCGGTTTTCCTGCATGGCGGTCCGGGCGGCGGCGTCAATCCCACGCATCGCCGGGTTTTCGATCCCGCGCTTTACGATGTCGTCCTATTCGATCAGCGCGGCTGCGGCCGCTCCACGCCGCATGCGGAGCTGGAAGCCAACACCACCTGGCATCTGGTTGCCGACATCGAAAGGCTGCGTGTGCTCTGCGGTTTTGAAAAATGGCTGGTTTTCGGCGGCTCCTGGGGTTCGACGCTGGCGCTCGCCTATGCCGAGACCCATCCGGACCGCGTCAGCGAGCTGGTCCTGCGCGGCATCTACACCGTCACTAGGCCGGAGCTGGACTGGTATTACCAGTTCGGCGTTTCCGAAATGTATCCCGACCGCTGGGAAAATTTCATCGCGCCTATCCCGCAAGCCGAACGCGGCGAGATGATGCAGGCCTATAACCGCTATCTTACCGGCACCGACGAGGCAAAGAAGCTCGAATGCGCCAAGGCATGGAGCCAGTGGGAAGGTGCGACCATCGCGCTCGTTACCGATCCCGAACGTGTCGAGGATTTTGGCGAGGATAAATATGCCATCGCCTTCGCGCGTATCGAAAACCACTTTTTCGTCAATGGCGGCTGGCTGGAAGAGGGCCAATTGCTGCGCGATGCCGACAGGCTGAAAGATATTCCGGGCGTCATCGTGCACGGGCGTTACGACATGCCCTGCCCGCTGAAATATGCCTGGCAGCTGGCCAAGGCCTGGCCGAAGGCGGATTTCCACATCATAGAGGCGGCCGGACACGCGATGAGCGAGCCCGGCATTCTTGACCAGCTGATCCGCGCAAATGATCGTTTTGCGGGGAAATAACCAGTCCGTTCAACCGGTTGCAGAGGCCGGATGAGACAATGATTCAAACCGGGATTCACGCTGGACCTGCCTGCGTGAATCCCCTGCCGGTCACGACCGAAGCCCGTTTTGCGGGCAAAACGCCCTTTATTCATGCAGTTTTTCTCATGAACCCTTCACGGAAATGAATTGGCTCCCGTCAAGCCGATCCGCTATGAAGGACCTATCCCAACAATTGGCGGTACTCCCATGGCACTCGACAAAACGCTCCCGGCCCAAGAGGGCGGCGACAGCGCGCGCGGTTTTGCTTTCGCGCTTTCCGCTTATCTGCTGTGGGGCTTTCTTCCCTTCTACATGAAGGCGGTTGCGCATATTTCGCCAATCGAAGTCATCGTGCACCGCGTCATCTGGTCGGTGCCGATCGCGGCGGTCGTGCTGATCGCGCTCGGACGCACGGCGGAAATCCGCACGGCGCTCAAGACCCCGAAGATGCTGGCCATGGCGAGCCTCACCGCCGCCCTCATCAGCATCAACTGGGGCGTCTATATCTGGTCGATCGGCGCCGGCCGCGCACTTGACGCCGCACTCGGCTATTTCATCAATCCGCTGTTCAGCATCTTCCTCGGGGCCGTGCTGCTGAAGGAAAAACTCTACCCGGCGCAGATCGCCGCCATCAGCCTCGTGGCGCTGGCGGTGGCCATTCTCACCTGGCATGCCGGCAGCCTGCCATGGGTCTCCATCGCGCTCACCGTCTCCTGGGGCTTTTACGCCTTCTTCCGCAAGACATTGCCGATCGGTGCGACGCAGGGCTTCCTGCTGGAAGTCATGCTCCTGTCCATCCCCGCCGTGCTGGTCATGATCTGGCTCGCCGTCAGCGGGCAGGCGCATTTCATGGGCGGCAATTCCGCCGATACCTGGCTTCTGGCTGCAAGCGGCGTGATCACCGCCGTTCCCCTCATCCTCTACGGCAATGGCGCGAAACTGCTGCGGCTGTCGACCATCGGCATCATGCAATATATCGCGCCGACGATGATCTTCCTCATCGCCATCTTCATCTTCAAGGAACCCTTCGACATGGTGCGGATGGTGGCTTTTGCGATGATCTGGGTGGCGCTGGCGATCTATACCGGCTCAAGCCTGATGCGGCTCAAGCGGTAATCCGGCTCCTTCCCCATGCCTGTGCCAAATGCAGGAATGGGGACAGGCGGGGTCAATAATCCACCAGCAATTGCGGGCTTGCGTCGTAGCCGAAACGCGGCTTGACGCCGAGCAGACCCGCCGTCCGGGCGATGATGTCACGCGTCATCGGCGCGGCGGTGGAGGCCGCCGTGCGTCCGCCGTTCACGCCCGTCATCGGGGCGTCGATCACCGTCAGCACGACATATCTCGGCTTGTGCATCGGAAAGCCGGCCACGAAGGCATTGAAATTGATATTCTTGGCGTAGCGGCCATTGATGACCTTGTCGGCGGTTCCCGTCTTGCCGCCCACATGAAAACCCTCCACCTGCGCGCCTCGGCCGGAGCCCTTGATGCCGTTCCAGTTGAAGAGATAGCGCATGTCGGCGCTCGTCTTCTGGGCGATGACGCTGCGTGACAGCGCCGCCGCCGCCGCCTTCGAGCGTGGCAGGAAGGTCGGCGCAATCAGGTTGCCGCCATTGATGAGGGCTGCGGCTGCCACCGCCGTCTGCAACGGCGTGGTGGCGACGCCGTGCCCGAAGGAGATGGTGACGGAATTGATCTTCTTCCAGGCCCTGGGCTGGGTGGGCGTGGCCACGCCCGGCATTTCCGTCTCCATCCTGGTCAGCAGCCCCAGTTTCGTCAGGAATTGCCGGTGGCCTTCGACACCGACCTTGTCGGCCACCGCCGCCGTGCCGATATTCGATGAATATTGAAACACCTCGGGGATCGAGAGCGGCCGGTTCCGGCCCCTGAAATCCTTGATGGTGAAGCCGCCCATGCGGATCGGCCGCGACGCATCCACCACCGAACCGAGCGTAATCGCGCCCGCATCCAGCCCCATGGCAAGCGTGAAGCTCTTGAAGGTGGAGCCCATCTCGAAGGTGGCGTTGCTCATGCGGTTGAACCAGCCTTTTTCGTAATCCCTGTCGATGCTGCCATCGGCAAGCAGGCGGGACGGCTCGTTGGGATCGTAATCCGGCACGGAGGCCATGGCGAGGACCTCGCCCGTCTCCACATCGAGGATCACGGAACCGGCCGCTTCGGCCTGATATTCCGTCTTCGCCGTCACGACGACGTCACGGACGATGTTCTGCACCCGCAGATCGATCGAGAGCCGCACCGGTTCCAGCGGCGCGCCGCTGGCAAGACCCACGGCGCGCAGATCGGCCAGCCCCTGCTGGTCGAGATAACGCTCCATGCCGGCAAGCCCCTGATTGTCGACATTAACATGGCCGATAATATGCGAGGCGGTCGGGCCGCCCGGATAAAACCGCCGTTTTTCCGGACGGAAGCCGATGCCCGGTATGCCGAGATTGAGAATCTCCGCCTGCTGACGGGGTGTCAGCTGGCGCCGCAGCCACTGGAAACCGCTATCCGAGCGCAATCTGCGGTGCGTTTCGCGCCAGTCGAGATTGGGTATGACGGTTGCGAGCTTCTCCACCACCTCATCCGGATCGACCACCCGGCGCGGATCCGCATAAAGCGACACCATGTTGAGATCGGTGGCCAGCAATGTGCCGTTGCGGTCGACAATATCCGGGCGCGACGCGACGGCGTTGCCTGTGTTGATCCATGCCGTCGCCACCGGGGCGGCAAGGCCGTACTGGACGAGGCGCGCCGCCACGACGGCATAGATGACGGCGAAGACGACGATCACGATCCCGACCCGCATGCGAGCATCCACCCGGCGGCGGGCGGCGGAACCGAGAACGGCCTCCCTGCCCCGCAGCGGGCTTCTCCGAATAATGAAATGCGCTCGGCTTTTAAGCCGCACCACAAAAGCTATCATTTCCTGATGCACCCACTCTCATGGCGGCGAAATAAATTCCGCGACAGCCAACGCCTTGTTGAGGCTGGCACAGGATCAGTCGCAGGGCCATGAAAAGAGCGGTCGGAACGAAGCCGCCGTTAAATCTGTATTAATATACATTTAAAATCGTAACGAACCGCAGGACGGGTCATTAAGATTCATCCCGGGTCTAGAGGCGGGAAATCACCGAGGGATCGCCTTCGGGGTTCTGCTGCGCCAGCGCCCTGTCGAGGATGGCGGGGACGATGTCCTTCACCTCATCGATCACCAGCGGGTTCAACAGATGGGCGCGGTGGATGAAACCCTGGTCGCGCATATGCTGCACCAGCTCCAGCATCGGGTTCCAGAAGCCGTTGATATTGGCGAAGACCATGGGCTTGGCATGGCGGCCGAGCTGCGCCCAGGTCATGATCTCGACGATCTCCTCCAGCGTGCCGACACCGCCCGGCAGGGTCACGAAGGCATCCGAGCGTTCGAACATCATATGTTTGCGCTCATGCATGTCCTTGGTGACGACAAGCTCGTTCAATTGTCCGAGAGAATGGCGGGTTGCCTCCATATCGACCAGAAATTCCGGTATGATGCCGGTCACTTCGCCGCCATTGGAAAGAACACCGCTGGCAACCGCGCCCATGATGCCCTTGGTGCCGCCGCCATAGACGAGGCGAATGCCGTTTTCGGCAATGGATTTGCCAAGCGCGCGGCCTGCTTCCATATGGGCCGGGTCTCGTCCGGGCTGGGAGCCGCAATAAACGCAGATGGATCGAATCGCTGTATTTTTGTCCGTCATGAGGGGAAGGAACTATGTGCGCTGCGGCACGTCAAGAAAATTTGGGAAATCCCTTGCAAATATGGCCTTTTGCCGTCACGCCGCTTGTCTGGCGCAAGGTAAGACGCTAGCAATCTCAACTCGTGTGAAAAGCTTGAAATACCCGGAGATTCCAGGATGAAAAACAACAAGGCCGGTTTGCTGGCGCTGATCGTGCTGGGGATTGCTTCCCTGCTCATGATCTTTTTCGTCCTGCCGAGGATTTCCAATGACGGCAAACCGATCGGCGACGCCATCAACGAAGCGGGCAACGCCGTGAAGAACAGCGTCGAGATGGGCGGCGACAAGGCGGGCGACATCCTGTCCGACGCCGCCGAGGAAACCGCCAATATCGCCGACAAGGTCGGACGACTGGCGGCGTCGGCGACGCAGTCGATCAAGGATCTCGCCACGCTCTTCGCCGACAACAAGGTTCCGTCCGACGCCGATTTCGCCGCCACCCGCAAGAAGGTGGAAGCTTCGCTCAAGGAACTGACCAATATCGAAATTCCCGAGACGCTGGACGAAACGACGTCGCGGCTGATCACCACGGCACGCGCCGCCGCCGAACGCGCCACGGCCTTCCTGCGCGGCCTGCCTGAAAACGCCGCCGCCGCCGCCGCACAGGTCCGCCGTCTGGCGGGTGTCTTCGCCGGGACCGATGACGGCGCGCCAAAGCCTGTGGAACCCGCTGCCGCACCGGCGGGCGCTGACGCCGCGCAGGCCACGTCCGGCGCGCCGACCTTCGACGTACTGCGCGTCGAGCCGGACGGCTCCGCCGTGATCGCCGGCAAGGCGCAGCCGGGCGCCAAGCTTGAAATTCTGAGCAACGGCAAGGTGGTCGCCCAGACGAACATCGATGGAAGCGGCGATTTCGCCGCCGTCTTCGACAATCCCCTGCCGCCCGGCGACCATGAGCTGGTGTTACGTTCGACCGACGCCAACGGCAAGGCGACGCAATCCGAGGAAGTGGCGACCGTTTCCGTGCCGCAGGGCAAGACGGGCGAGCTTCTCGCCATGGTTTCAAAGCCCGGCAAGGCAAGCCGCGTGCTGGCGATGCCGGAGGCGGCACCGCCGGCTCTTCAGCCGCAAGCCGCGCCATCGCAGCAGCCTGCGGCAACTGCCGAAGCCAACACCGCGTCCGCGCCGCTTGCCGGCGCGGCGGCTCCGGCTGCCGCCGGTGCGGCCGTCGGCGCGCCGCTCACCTCGAGCGTTCAGGTCACCGCCGTCGAATTCGAAGGAACGAAGATTTTCGTCGCAGGTTCCGCGCCAGCCGGCTCGACGGTGCGCGCGCTCGTCGATGACAGGGAAATCGGCAAGAGCGTCACGGAAACCTCCGGTCATTTCGTCGTCGAAGGCGATGTCGATCTGGCCGTGGGCAGCCATGTCATCACCGTCGAGGAACTGAATGCCGACGGCACGGTGAAGCTGCGCGTGCGCGTTCCCTTCGAGCGGCCGCAGACCGATCAGGCGACGGTCGCCATGCAGACGCCGGCCAACTCGCCCGCTGCCGCAACAGCGCCGGCCGAAAACCAGAGCACGGCGAGCGACCGCGCCGCTTTCGAAAAGCTGCGCGACGACGTCGCCAAGGCGTTCGGCATCCTGTCCAATCTCTACAAGGACCAGGCGACACCTGCGCTCGATCAGGCCATTGCCGGCCGCTCCGCAGTGGTGATCGGCCTGAAGTCGCTTTCGGAATTCCGCACCGCGGCCGCCACCGAGCCCGCCTTTACCGCCTTTGCCGGCGACATTACGGCAAAGGCGCGCCAGCTGCTGACATCGGTCGAGGCATGGCCGAACGACGTGGCGGCCATCGGCAAGGGCATCGCCTCGCTGGCAAGCCGCCTCGCCGAACTGCACATCACGGCGCCTCCCGCACCCGCGCCGCAGGCGCCTGCCGGTCCGCAGACCTTCGAACAGGCGCCGCTCGCCGAGAGTGAGAACAGCGTCATCATCCGCCGCGGCGATACGCTGTGGCAGATTTCCCGGCGCGTTTATGGGCAGGGCGTGCGTTACACGACGATCTACCTCGCCAATGAGGACCAGATCAAAAACCCCGACCTGATCGAACCGGGCCAGATTTTCGGCGTACCGAAAGAGGCCCTGCCGAATGCGGAGGAACTGCACCGCAAGCGGCTGAAGGGCGGTTCCTGACCTTCAGCATCTCCAGTCAGGCCTTCCAGCGGTTCGACCGCCGGAACATCAGTAAAACAGAGCCGAGAGCACGTCTGCCGATTCAGCTTTTACCGGATGTGCTCCGGCGACCGCGCGGAATGATCCGCGACAAATCCCCCGAGGAAGATGCGGCGGCTTGCTGAAAGCCGCCGCACTGCTGTCGGCCCGGAGTGAATGATGGCCACGAAGAAAAAAACCATTTCGGCGGATTCCAGCAATCCAACCCGGACGCTGATCAATCTCTGGCCCTATATGTGGCCGGAAGGACGGCCGGATCTTAAAATGCGGGTGATCTGGGCCACGGCGTTCCTGATCGTCGCCAAGCTGGTGCTGATCTCGGTTCCCTATTTCTTCAAATGGGCGACGGATGCGCTGAACGGCCGGCTGGACATGGCGGGTCTTGTTCCCGCCTTCCTGCTCGGCGCGGTGGCGCTGGTCATCGCCTATAATCTGACGCGGCTGATCCAGGTGGGGCTGAACCAGCTGCGCGATTCGCTGTTTGCCAGCGTCGGCCAGCATGCGGTGCGCCAGCTCGCCTACAGGACCTTCGTGCACATGCACCGGCTTTCGCTGCGGTTCCATCTGGAACGCAAGACCGGCGGGCTTTCCCGGGTGATCGAGCGCGGCACCAAGGGCATCGAGACCATCGTCCGTTTCACCATCCTCAACACCGCGCCGACTTTCATCGAATTCCTGCTGACGGCGATCATCTTCTGGGCCTCCTACGGTTTTTCCTATGTTCTGGTCACGGTCGTCACCGTCTGGGCCTATATCTGGTTCACGGTCAGGGCCAGCAACTGGCGCATCTCCATCCGCCGCGCCATGAACGACAGCGATACCGACGCCAATACCAAGGCGATCGACTCGCTCCTGAATTTCGAGACCGTCAAATATTTCGGCAATGAGGAGATGGAAGCGCGGCGTTTCGACGTCGCCATGGAGCGTTACGAAAAATCGGCGATCTCGATCTGGACGTCGCTCGGCTGGCTGAACTTCGGCCAGGGCGTGATCTTCGGCCTCGGCTCCACGGTGATGATGGTGATGTCGGCGCTTGCCGTGCAGCGCGGCGAGCAGACCATCGGCGACTTCGTCTTCGTCAATGCGCTGCTCCTGCAGCTTTCGGTGCCGCTCAACTTCATCGGCTTCGTCTATCGCGAAATCCGCCAGGGATTGGCCGATATCGAACAGATGTTCGAGCTTCTGGAAGTGGAGGCGGAAGTCACCGACAGGGTGGATGCCAAACCGCTCGCCGGCGGACCCGGTGCGATCTCGTTCCGCGACGTGCATTTCGCCTACGATCCCGAAAGGCCGATCTTGAAGGGCATTTCCTTTGACGTGCCGGCCGGCAAGACGGTGGCGATCGTCGGTCCCTCGGGTGCGGGAAAATCGACGATTTCGCGACTGCTCTATCGTTTCTACGATATTCAGGATGGCGCGATCACCATCGATGGGCAGGATGTCCGCGACGTGACGCAGCAGAGCCTGCGCTCGGTGATCGGCATGGTCCCGCAGGATACGGTGCTGTTCAACGACACCCTCGCCTACAATATCCGTTACGGCCGCCCCTCGGCGACCGACGGGGAACTCAAGGCGGCGGCGGATGCGGCGCAGATCAGCGCCTTCATCGGCAAGCTGCCGGACGGTTATGCCACCATGGTCGGCGAGCGTGGCCTGAAGCTTTCCGGCGGCGAAAAGCAGCGCGTGGCGATTGCCCGCACCCTCCTCAAGGCACCGCCCATCCTCATTCTCGACGAGGCGACCTCGGCGCTCGATACGCATACCGAGCAGGAAATCCAGAGCGCGCTCGATATCGTCTCGAAAAACCGCACCACACTGGTCATCGCCCACCGCCTCTCCACCGTCATCGGTGCGGATGAGATCATCGTGCTGAAGGAAGGGCTGATCGCAGAGCGGGGCACGCACGCCTCGCTGATGGCGCAGAACGGCCTCTATGCCTCGATGTGGAGCCGCCAGCGCGAAGCGATCCGGGCGGAAGAGATGCTGCGCCATGTCCGCGAAACCGACGATCTCGGCGTCGTGGACCGCGGCGAACCCGCGCACTGACGGGCAGAAACCCCGGGGAACTTGGGGCGGCACAACAACCGGGCCATTGCCGGGAGGGGCGTTTGGCTGTAACCAGCTAGGCAAAATGTGTCGCATTGCCGTGTGGATCGTGTCGTATCACGACCACATATAGACGTGACAACGCAAACCGGAGCAAGGAATCTCATGAGTCTGTTCGACACCATTCGCAACACCATCGTACCGATCCACAAGGAAGGTTATGTCTTCGTGGCGGCCTTCTTCGTCGCATCGCTGGTGCTCGGATGGATCTCCGAACCGCTTTTCTGGATCGGCCTGGTGCTGACGGCCTGGTGCGCCTATTTCTTCCGCGATCCCGAGCGCGTCACCCCGCAGGATGACGACCTCATCATCAGCCCGGCCGACGGCAAGGTTTCCGCCGTGCAGAGCGTCGTGCCGCCGCTGGAGCTGGAACTCGGCAAGGAGCCGCTGGTACGCATCTCGGTGTTCATGAACGTGTTCAACTGCCATGTGAACCGCGCGCCGGTGCGTGGCCGCATCGTCAACGTCGCTTACCGCCCCGGCCTCTTCCTCAATGCCGAAGTGGACAAGGCGTCCGAAGACAACGAGCGCAACGGCCTCGTCATCGAGACGGCGCATGGCAAGGTCGGCGTGGTGCAGATCGCCGGCATGGTCGCGCGCCGCATCGTCTGCTGGGTGAAGCCGAACGAGCCGGTGGATGCCGGTGAGCGTTTCGGGCTTATCCGTTTCGGGTCGCGTCTCGACATCTTCCTGCCGGCCGGCTTCGAGCCGCGGGTTTCGGTGGGCCAGACGGCAATTGCCGGTGAAACCGTGTTGGCCGAATTCGGCTCCGCCAAGGGGCCGGTCGTCAGCCGCCGCGGCTGATGACGATCAGGAAAGGCATGCGCCATGGAAACGCCGATCGCCGAGCCGCAACAGAACGGAAAACATGAGGGCCGCAACGATGGCGGGCGCGGGCCGCGCCTGAGGGAAATTCCCTTTCGCCTCGTGGTTCCCAATCTCATCACTGTTCTCGCCATCTGCGCGGGGCTCAGCGGCGTGCGCCTCGCCATCGAAGGCCGCTTCGAGCTGGCCGTCGGCATGGTGCTGCTCGCCGCCTTCCTCGATGGCATCGACGGCCGCGTCGCCCGCATGATGAAGGCGACCTCCAAATTCGGCGAACAGATGGATTCGCTTGCCGATATCGTCAATTTCGGCGTTGCCCCAGCCCTCGTGGTCTATATCTATCTGCTCGATCAGGTGCGTTCGATCGGCTGGATCGCCGCCCTCATCTACGTCATTGCCATGGGCATGCGTTTAGCGCGCTTCAACGTCATGATCGAACGGCCGGTGAAAGCACCTTGGCAGAACGAATTCTTCGTCGGCGTTCCGGCCCCGATGGGTGCGATGCTGGTGCTTTTGCCGGTCTATCTCGGCTTTCTCGGCGTGGAGCCCGGCAAACCCTTCGCCTATGTCGCCGCCGCCTATACCGTGCTGATCGGTTATCTCCTCATCAGCCGGCTGCCGATCTGGTCCGGAAAATCGGGCGCCAACCGCATCCGCCGCGATCTGGTGCTGCCGATGATCCTCGTCGTCGTGCTCTATGTGGCGATGCTGATGAGCTTCACCTGGGAAGTGCTGGTCCTGACGGTTGCGGCCTATCTCGTCTTCATTCCCATCAGCGCCCGATTGTGGCATCGCCGCTACGGCACGTTGACCATCGAGGAAGACGCGCATGACGAGGCCAATGGCGGCAACGGCCTCGATCGCGGTATTTGAAACCATAGGTGTTATTTTCTCCGCGGGACATGGGCTGCGGATGTGGCGCAAAATGTCGCATCCCAAAACGCTGGCTCGGTTTTTTTCGCCTCGAATCCGTCAAGATTAGCCGCGAAAGAAGTGGCTCACACGCTTCGCACAGGCGCTTGGCGTGAATTGTGGAGAGAGAGAAATGACGAACGAGACGAAGGCGGAGCCGCAGGCGAAGCCCGACCTCAACAGCCACTACCGCCCGCTCGGACTGAAGGCCGTCGCGGCCGCAGCCCTGATGCTGAAGCGCAAGCCGGCCGCCAAAACCGCCTGAAAACATTCGGTTTTTTTCGGGGTGTCCGATATCTGGATCACCCACAGGGACCCGGCGGAGACCGGACATTCCCGACAGGATGACAGCGATAAGCGGCGCCTTTACCGGCGCCGTTTTTTTGTCTGTGCGTAACGTGGCAACTGCGGGACACCAGCCGTCATAAATTCAGGAAATTTTTGTAACGAAGCTGCAACGAAAACGAAGTAAAAAACGCGGCCTCTACGAAACGCCTGTACGAGCGGGCACGTATAGACTAGTGAATATCAAAGAATTTTCTATTTTTCGCGGTCTTTTCCAAAACAATGCATTAGCCGACTTCCAATCCGCAGACATGCGGATGACGAATATCCGGTGTTCAGGAACGATTGTGAAGACAGGCCAGGGGGGCTTGGGAAGGCCATGCAGGATAAGATTCTTCTGATTGAAGATTCCGTCGCGCTTTCGATGCTGCTGAAGACACGGCTCTCGGACGAAACGGAAGCCGAGGTCGTCCATTGCGACAGCATGGCCGAGGCGGACGCCCTCATGCAGGCCCATGACTTCACCCTGGCGTTGACGGGCCTCAATCTGCCCGACGCGCCGAAGGGCGAAATTCTCGCCCTTTTATCCGAGCACAGGGTGCCGGCAATCGTTTTCACCGCCACGGTGGACGAGGAGGCGCGCAAGCGTTACGCCGAGAAAAAGATCATCGACTACATCGTCAAGGATGGTCATCGCACCGTCGATGCGGTGGTCAGGACGGTCGACCGGATCTTGAGCAACAAGCTTTTCTCCGTTCTGGTGGTCGATGATGTCAGGACGGCCCGTTCGGGTCTGGTGGAAATTCTGGAACGGCAGAACTTCCGGGTCAGCGAGGCCCATTCCGGCAAACAGGCATTGGAAATACTGTCACAGGACCCGTCGATCCAGCTTGTCATCACCGATTATCATATGCCTGATATGGACGGTTATGAGTTGACGCGCCGTATCCGCGACAGCCGCTCGTCCGAAGATCTGAGGGTGATCGGCATATCCTCCTCCACGGACCGGCTGCTTTCGGCAAGCTTCCTGAAGGCCGGCGCATCGGATTTCGTCTATCGCCCCTTCGTGCCGGAAGAATTGCAGTGCCGCATCGACAATAATATCGAAACGCTGAAGCAGCTCAAACGCCTGCGCGAACTGGCCGAACGCGACCATCTGACCGGCCTGCCGAACCGCCGTTCCTTCTTCGAGCGCACCCGGGCGCTGATGGATATCATCAACGACAATGACGAGAACGGCGCCGTCGCGATTCTCGACATCGACCATTTCAAGAAGATCAACGATACGCTCGGCCACGATGCCGGTGACCGGGCACTGAAAAAGCTTGCCGAACTGCTGCATGAGATGTGCCACGAGCAGCGCCATATTCCAGCACGCCTCGGCGGCGAAGAATTCGCCGTTTTCCTGCGCGGTCTCGATGCGCACGCCGCCTATCAATTCTGCGAGAACCTGCGCGCCCATGTGGAAAGGAGCGGCCGCCAGCTGAGCGGCAGCAGCCTGGCGCTGACGATTTCGCTCGGCGTGGTGGAAATCGAAAAGGGCGAGCCTTTCGACAACCAGCTCAATGCCGCCGACCAATTGCTCTATCTCGCCAAGGCGAACGGCCGCAACCGCGTCTATTCCGACATCATGATCCAGGAAGGGCTGCAGAAGATCGGGCTGAACGGCTGAGATTTTCCCGTAGATAGGGTCATCGGCCGAGCAGATGGCTCGTCAAAACAGCGACATCTGTCCCTCGTCCTTGGGCGGCCTGATCTTTGCCGGCGGCGCGCTTTCCGGCACCGGCTCGATGAGATCGGCACCGACATTGGCGACCTTGTTGACCTTGTCCGACACCGGGATCATCTCGAAGAAGTCGTCCTGAACCGGGCGCATCAGATCGGCCACGTCGCGCGGCTCCTGTGTCTTGCAATCCAGCCAGCGGCTGAAATCCTCCGGCGCGATCACCACCGGCATGCGGTCGTGGATGTGGCCGATCGCGGCATTGGCGGCGGTGGTGAGGATGGCGCCGGTATCCACCTCCGAGCCATCGGCGGAAGACCATGTTTCCATCAGGCCGGCAAAGGCGACAATGCCGCCGTTTTTCGGGCGGATGAAATAGGGCTGCGGTTTGCCGCCCTCCTCCTTGGGAGGACGCCGCCATTCATAAAAACCGGTGGCGGGCACGAGCACACGGCGATGGCGCATGGCGGCGCGGAAGGACGCCTTGCCAATGGCGGTTTCCGAACGGGCATTGATGAGCAGCGGAAAATCCTTGGGGTCCTTCACCCAGCCCGGCAGGAAACCCCAGCGGACCAGCACGGCCCGGCGGCTGGGCAGGTTGCTGCCGCGCTCCTGCCGCTCGCCCTCCAGCACCACGAGAATCGGTTGTGTGGGCGCGATGTTGAAACGGGCGGGAAAATCCTCAAGCCCGATCAGGTCGAGATAATCGGCGATTTCTTCCGGCGTCGCCTTCAGGACAAAACGTCCGCACATTGTCGTCTCCTCAGGCGCGCGGTCCAAACAGAATGATGGCCGTTCCCGCAAGGCAGACCGCACCGCCGGCGACATCCCATTTATCCGGCAACTGCCCTTCAACGCCCCAGAGCCAGAGAAGCGAAGCGGCGATGTAAATCCCGCCATAGGCGGCATAGGCCCTGCCGGCCGTTTCGGTCGGCACCAGCGCCAGAAGCCAGGCGAAAGCGGCAAGCGACAGCATGCCCGGCACTAATATCCAGACTGGCTTGCCGAGTTTCAGCCAGGCCCAGAAGGAGAAGCAACCGGCGATTTCCGCAAGCGCGGCCAATACATAGATAAGATAGACCTTCATTCCACCGTCTTCTGCGTGCACAATAGAGCGTGTTGTCGCACGACAGGTTAGAGCCTCCGCGCCATATCCGAAAGGGCGCAGCCGCGCTCACGCACCATATTATGCAGACAGGCCACAGACGGCCGAAACGAGTGAACCCTCCATGACCCTTCGCATCAAGCCCCGCCCCGCCTCCTCCGCCATCGTCAGGAATGGCGACCGGCTGCTGCTCGTGCGCCGCATCAATCCGCCGTCGAAGGACATGTTCGCCTTTCCGGGCGGCCGCGGCGAAGAAGGGGAAACGCCGGCGCAGACGGCGCTTCGTGAACTTCACGAAGAAACCGGCATCGTCGCGCGCAGGCCGCAACTCTTTGCGACCTACGATCTGCCCTCGCGCGACGCGGACGGCGTGCTGACCAGCCACTATTTCCTGTCGGTCTTCACCGTGGAGACGGATGCCGATCCGGCGGTGACGGCGGCTGACGACGCGGCGGATGCGGGCTGGTACACATTGGCGGAAATCCGCCGGCTGCCGGCGCCGGAAAGCGTGGTCGAATGCGCCGAGCGCCTGCTTGCATGATTGCCAGCCAGCCAGAATCGCGATTATCTAGAGGCCGTCCGCCCGTCGGATGTTCACAAGCCAGCAGTTCACGAGCCAGCAGTTCACGAGTATGTGTGGGGCAGAATAGAATTTTGATACGGGCAACCATTTTCCTGTCTTTTTTCCTCGCGATGCTGCCCGCCGGGCAGGAAGGCACAGCGCATGCGCAGCCTTCAAAGGCTGTTTCCAAGGAGGTGCGCCCCGCGGAAGCGACGCCGTCCAAGCCCGCGCCCTATGACGACAAGCTGGCACGGCTTTCGGAAATACTGGGCGCGGTGCAATATCTGAGGACGCTGTGCCCTTCTTCCGGTCCGGAAGACTGGCGCAGATCGATGAGCGACCTTCTGGCTGCGGATACGGCCAATGAACCCGAACGGCGCCAGCGCATGACGGCTGCATTCAACCGTGGATACCGCTCCTTTGCGGCCCTCCACACCAGTTGCACACGCGCCGCCATCATGGCAGAAGAGAATTACCGTAACGAGGGAGCAACACTCGCTCAGGAAATTGCGTCCAGGTTCGGAAATTAGAGGATTGTTAACCTCTTTTCGCCGCAGCCCGTGCCGTTTTGATAAAAGGCTGCTAGTGTTGTTAACAGGGTGGTAAGGACTTGCCCGCCCTGTCGAGGATGAAAAATGCAGACAAGCCGTAACGAAATCGACGATATGATCGTGCATGAAAAGATGCAGGTCGCTCTGGAACACCAGAACGAGGCATGGGCTGACGGCATGGCCGACGGCATCGAGCCGGAGATCATCGCCGATGCCGCCATCGCTCTGGCCATGCGCGAAACCATCCGCATGCATGGCGAAGCCGGTGCGGAAGCAATGCTGGAATCGCTGCGCCAGCGTATGCTTGAAGGCGAATTTTCTCCGCAGCGGGTGATACAGTAAAGCCGGGGTCTATCATGTCTTGCCTGAGCAAGGGGCTTTTGCGCTCTTCCGCCCTGCTGTCCATCGCGCTTGCCCTGACCGTCGGTTCTGCCGGGCTGCCGGGTGCGGCCTTTGCCCTTTCCGAGCTGAAGCCGGCCCAGAACGGCGAAAGCGAGCCGCAGGCGCAGAATGGTGAACAGCCGAAGCAGGCCGAACCCGCGGAGCCGGATGCAATCGAAGGCGATTCGGAAGGCATTCCCCTGCCGGACCCGCTTATCGACCGTTCCGCCGCCCAGACCAACCAGCAATCCGCCAAACCCGACACCGACACGGCACCGGAAATGTCCGTGGAGATCGAGCACGACATTTCCAAGGCCCCGGAAGCCGTGCGCAAGCTGCGCCAGCAGATCATCGACGCCGCCGCCTCGGGCGACATCGAAAAACTGCGGCCCTTCATCGCCGGCGGGGAGAACCAGTTCCGCATCGACGGCAATGACGGCGAAGACCCGATCGCGGCGCTGAAAAGCTATTCCGGCGATCCCGACGGGCTGGAAGTGCTGGCGATCATCATCGACCTGCTGTCGACCGGTTATGCCCATATCGATGCCGGAACGCCGGATGAAGCCTATGTCTTTCCCTATTTCGCCGGCAAGCCGCTCAATACGCTGACGCCGCCGGAAAAGGTGGAGCTCCTGCGCATCATCACGGCGGGCGATCTGGCCGATATGCAGGAATATGGCAATTACAGTTTCTACCGCATCGGCATTTCGCCCGATGGCAAGTGGAAGTTCTTCACCGCGGGCGATTGATCGCCTCCCGGTGCTTGCCGTTCTCCGGTAAAAATCCTAACTGTGCGGAATGAGCAGTCCGGCAAAGTGCATCTGCATTTTACCGGAGATCGCGCAGTAGAGATGAACCGAACGGTGACGCCATGCCTTCCGCTTTTCTTGCCGACCGCCGCCTGATCCGGGTTTCCGGCACCGGCGCCGAGGAATTTCTGAACAACCTCATCACCGCCGATGCTGAAAACCTGCCGCAAGGCGAAGCCCGGGCCGCCGCCCTGCTGACGCCGCAGGGCAAGATCCTGTTCGATTTCCTGATCTGGCGCGACCAGACGGACTACCTGATCGAAACGGGTGCGGCCGAACAGGATGCCCTGCTGCGCCGCCTGACCATGTACAAGCTGCGCGCACCTGTCGATCTGAAAGCCGAAACCACCGAAGGCGTCAGCCTGTCGTGGGGCGAGCCCGCGCCGCAGGGGAGCCTCAGGGACGGGCGTTTCACCAAGGCAGGCATCGATCTGTTCCGCCTGCCGGGAGCATCGGCCTCCGGCGACGCGGCAGCCTATGAGGCGCTGCGGATCGAGCACGGCATTGCCGAATCCGGCCGGGATTATGCGCTGCAGGATGCTTTCCCCCATGATGTGCTGATGGACGTGAATGACGGCGTTTCCTTCAAGAAGGGCTGCTTCGTCGGCCAAGAGGTCGTTTCGCGCATGAAACATCGCGGCACGGCGAGGCGGCGCGTCGTTACCGTTTCGGCCGAAGGCGCGCTTCCGGCGAGCGGCACGGAGATCACCGCCGACGGAAAACCGGTGGGCACGCTCGGAACCGTTTGCGGCAACAGGGCTCTCGCCATCGTGCGGACCGATCGTGTCGCCGATGCGCTCGCCGCCGGCACGCCGCTCGTGGCGGCGACTGTTGCCGTCACCATGGCCCTTCCCGCCTGGAGCGGCCTTTCCTTTCCTGCAGCCGACCCGGCAGCACGGGCGGAGGACTAGGCGTGGCCCCCGCAAAAAGCCCGCGTGCCTGGCAGCGCATGCTCTCGGGGCGGCGGCTCGATCTGCTCGACCCCTCGCCGCTCGACGTGGAGATCGCCGATATTGCCCACGGCCTTGCCCGCGTCGCCCGCTGGAACGGCCAGACGCGCGGCGACCATGCCTTTTCCGTCGCCCAGCATAGTCTCATCGTTGAAACCATCTTCTGCCGCATGTGTGCGGGCGCGTCGCCCGACGACATGCAGATGGCGCTGCTGCACGATGCGCCGGAATATGTCATCGGCGACATGATCTCGCCGTTCAAATCCGTGGTCGGCGGCGGTTACAAGACCGTGGAGAAACGGCTGGAGGCCGCCGTGCATCTGCGCTTCGGCCTGCCGCCGCATGCATCGCGCGACTTGAAGGACCGCATCAAGAAGGCCGATACGGTGGCTGCCTTTTTCGAGGCGACGGAACTTGCCGGGTTTTCCGCTGCCGAGGCGCAGAAATTTTTCGGCCTGCCGCGCGGCATTACCCGCGACATGTTCGACATCACGCCGCTTCCTTCCACGGAAGCGCAGCGGCTGTTCATCGCGCGTTTCGAGGCGATCGAGACGCTGCGCGTGACGCGAACCAGGAGCGCGCCATGACGGCAATCGTGGTATCGCCGCTGTCGCGCATCGCGGAAATGGCCGTGAAACACAAGGCCCGGGAAATGGTGACGCTGATCGCCAGGGAACAGGCGTTTCACCGCCCTGCGGTCATTGCCGCCGACCGGCATCTGACGCTGGCCATGAACGATATCGCCTTCAAGGGCACGGGCGATCTCGTTGCCCCTGACGATGCGCATGTGCTGAAGCTGATCGATTTCGCGCGGGAATGGGACCAGTCCGCGCCGCTGCTCATCCATTGCTGGATGGGGATTTCGCGCTCGCCGGCGGCCGCCGTCATCGCCGCGCTCAGCCTTTATCCGGGTCAGGACGACAACGCGCTTGCGCTGCGTCTGCGCGCCGTCTCGCCCTATGCCACCCCCAATGCCCGCATCATCGCCATCGGCGACCGGCTGCTCGGGCGCGACGGCCGGCTCATCAAGGCGATCAAGGCGATCGGCAGGGGGGCGGATACCGACGGCAATGTGCCCTTCGTGCTGCCGCTTGACGGCTGACGCCCGATTTTTGGCGGAACCGCGGCGGCACCCGTTCGTTACCAACCCTGAACAGCAATGAAAATCACGGGATCATTCATGGAACAACAGGCAACCGATATCATCGTCGCATCGCAGGCGGCCGTGCGACAGGCGAGCGCGCTGGCGGTGCAATATTCCTTTTCCGTCATCGGGGCGCTGCTGCTTTTGATCATTGGCTGGCTGGCCGCCACCTTCCTGCAGCGCTGGGCTTTTCAGGGCCTGTCGCGCATCCGCGGTTTCGATGCGACGCTCGCCGGTTTTTTCGCGGGCGCCATCCGGTATGTCGTGCTCATTCTGGTCATCGTCATGGTGCTCGGCCAGTTCGGGGTGCAGACGGCTTCCATTCTCGCCGCCCTCGGCGCCGCCGGTCTTGCGATCGGCCTTGCCTTGCAGGGCACGCTGCAGAACATTGCCGCCGGCATCATGCTGCTGGTGCTGCGCCCCTTCCGCGTCGGCGAATATATCGAGACCAGCTCGGTCAGCGGCACGGTGATGGAAATCGGACTGTTCGCCACCGAACTCAAGACGAGCGACGGGCTTTACCGTCTGGCGCCCAATTCAACGCTCTGGAACGTGCCGATCACCAATTACAGCCGTTTCCCCTCCCGCCGCCATGAATTGAGCCTGACCGTCAGCAGCGACGAGGACATGGCGACCGCGCAGGATATGCTGATGCGCGTGGTGCGCTCGGAAAGCCGGGTATTGCTGGACCCTGCCCCCGTCACTTTCGTCGATTCGGTCAGTGCCGACGGCGCCACCGTCAAATTGCGTTATTGGGTGCGCAGCGACAGCTATTTCGCAACGACCCGCGACGTAACGAAAGCGATGAAACTCGCCTTCGATGAACGCAAGGCGGAGGTCAGCGCGCAACCGGCCTGACGCCTGGACGACCCCTCTCCGTCATCTCCTTTATAAGCGCGGTGGCTGCGACAGCCATCGCGCTTTTTCGTCACGCCATGCCGGCACACGCTCTTGCGTCATACAGACGAGACCTCTATAGGTCGATTTGTAATGTTATTACGTAACTTGCTTTTCCAAGACAGATACGAGAGGGCCGAAACAATGCAGAAGACACTCACCCGCCTCACGGGCGCGGTCGCACTTGGTTCCATGCTGCTGATGGCAGCCGCGGCAATGGCGGCCGGCGGCGAAAAATCGGCCGCCCATAGCCACGACCATGGGCACGACCACGGCCACAAGATGACCGAGGCGGAAAAGAAGATTTACAACGGTTATTTCGAGGATGCCCAGGTCAAGCCGCGCACGCTTTCCGACTGGGACGGCGACTGGCAATCTGTCTATCCCTACCTGCTGAATGGCTCGCTTGATTCCGTCATGGCCGAAAAAGCCGCCCATGGCGACAAGACGGCCGCGGAATATCGCGCCTATTACGACATCGGCTACAAGACGGATGTGAACCGCATCGTCATCAAGGGCGACAAGGTGGCTTTCTACAGGGAAGGCAAGCCGGTCGAAGGCACCTATGCCAGCGACGGCCAGGAGATCCTGACCTACAAGAAGGGCAATCGCGGCGTAAGATACATCTTCAGGAAGACCGCCGGCGACGAGGCCGCGCCGCAGTTCATCCAGTTCAGCGACCACTCCATCGCCCCGGTCAAGGCCGGCCATTACCATCTCTACTGGGGGAACGACCGCAAGGCCCTGCTGGACGAGGTCACCAATTGGCCGACCTATTATCCCTTCCTGATGGACGGTGCGGATATCGTCAAGGAAATGGCGGCGCATTGAGAACGCCCGGAGGCGAGAAAGACGCCCTGCCAATGCGCAGGGCGATCCCGTTCAGCCAGATGCCTGCCTGCCCATCCCGGGAAGACACGTGACTGCAAGGGCCGGATGCAAGGCCCTTGCAGGGTCTGGAACAGTTTCAGCCAACCCTCTCGCAACGAAAAATCAGGCCGTAATGGACTGGGTTGCGGCTTCATCCGTATTAAAGGCCGTATAGGCCCTGGCGATCTCCTCCAGCCGCGACAGAAGATCCTCGATAGTTGTTGCACTCTCTGCCGATTGATCATCGTCGCTGGTGCGGCCAGCCGAAACATCCGGTGGCGGCGGGCCTTTGGGCGGGGCCATGGCGGACAACTCATCGCTGCTGACGATACCGTCGCCGTCAGTATCGAGCTGCGTGAACAGGTTCGTCGCCATGTCCTCGCTGACATCCTCAGGGCGCCCGGCAAGGAACTCGCTGACGGACAGGGAGCCGTCGCCATCCGTATCCAGTTCAGCAAGCATATCCGCACTGTCGCGAGAACGAGGCCCGCCGGCGAAATTCGGTGGCGGCGGGCCTTTGGGCGGCGCCATGGCGGAAAATTCATCGCTGCTGACGACACCGTCACCGTCAGTATCGAGCTGCGCGAACAGGTTCGTCGCCTTGTCCTCGCTGACATCCTCAGGGCGCCCGGCAAGAAACTCGCTGACGGACAGGGAGCCGTCGCCATCCGTATCCAGTTCAGCAAGCCGATCCGCGCTGCCCGGCGATTTTTCACCGGACGAATCGGACGAGCCGGATGATTGGCCACTCGAAAGATTCATGATCATGTTCACGAGCATCGTCAGCAGCTGGTTCATCGCCGCGCCGCTCGTACCGCTGCTGTCCTCCTGGTCAGACCCCAGCGAGGATATGCCGTTTCCCGACGTGGCGGACGCCTGGATTTCATCGGCACTCACAATGCCGTCACCATTCTTGTCGAGGCTACTATAATTCTTCGCGCTATATTGGTAAGCGCCAAGCGATGAAACGCTGGTCATACAGGTCTCCCGTCAAAGGATTTTTCAAAGCTGATCAGTTCAGGGGGAGGACATGTCCGCGTCACGCAATAATGGCGAACCACTACACAATATCGTGATTTGCTTTATCAGGCAAAAATATTTTGAAGCCGTAAAAAGTTATATTATACAATGAAATAGCGGAGCGCGCGCCACTCACGCGGCGCAGGAATTGCCGCGTCTCGAGGTTATATCGCCCGAATCGCTGGTGCAGGCAGGCCGCATCAGGCGGCCGCCATCATTGCCCCATCGTCGAACGATGCGCCCAGCCGGTCATGCGTTTTTCCAGCCACGCCATGATGGCGTACATGACGATGCCTTCCACCGCGAGCATCAGCAGGCCGGCAAAGACCAGCGGCACGTTGAACTGGCTCTGCGCCGAACTCATCATGTTGCCGAGGCCATAATTGGAGGCAACGGTTTCGGAGACGACCGAACCGACGAAGGCAAGCGTGATGGCGATTTTCAGCGAACCGAAGAAATAGGGCATGGAGCGCGGAATACCGACCTTCAGCATGATGTCCATCTTCTTTGCGCCGAGCGCCCGCAGCACGTCCTCGGTTTCCGGCTCGATGGTGGCGAGGCCAGTGGCGACATTCACGACGATGGGGAAGAAGGAAATCAGGAAGGCGGTGAGGACCGCGGGCACGGTGCCGATGCCGAACCAGATGACGAGGATCGGCACCAGCGCCACCTTGGGGATGGCGTTGAAACCGATCATCAACGGATAAAGCCCGGCATAGATGGTTTTCGACCAGCCGATGAACAGGCCGATGGCAAGGCCGGCGACAACCGCGATGGCAAAGCCGAGCGTCGTCGTATAAAGCGTCTGCAGCGAATTCTTCCAGATCGGCGACCAATATTGCAGGATGGCCTGCCCGACCCTGACCGGCGACGGCAGGATGGTGGGCGGCATTTTCAGCGCGTAGACGAGCAGTTCCCACAGCAGGAAGAGCCCCAGCGTATAAAGCCAGGGGGCGGCCTTTACCCAGTTGACGCGGGCGATCAACGGCTTGCGCGGTTCGGCCGACACGGTGCTTTCCATGATCGCGCTCATGCCGCCACCCTCGCCTGTGCTATTTCGCCATGCAGTTCCTGCACCATATCGTTGAAACCCTTGTCATACATGATATCGAGCTGGCGCGGGCGGGCAAAGGGAACACGATGTTCCGCCAGCACCCGGCCGGGCCTCGCGCTCATCACGAAAATCTTGTCGGCGAGGAAGGTCGCCTCGCGCAGGTCATGGGTCACGAGAATGATGGTGACACGCTGCGCGGCGTGCAGGTCGCGGATGACGCACCACAGCTCCTCGCGGGTGAAGGCATCGAGTGCGCCGAAGGGCTCGTCCAGCATCAGCAGTTCCGGTTCATGGATCAGCGCGCGGCACAGATTGGCGCGCTGCTGCATGCCACCGGAAAGCTGCCACGGATACTTCGAGCCAAAACCCTTCAGGCCGACGATTTCCAGCAGGCGCTCGGCTTTCGCGACATAATCGGCCTTGTGGGCGCGCAGGCGGCGGCGATGTTTCTCGACGATTTCCAGCGGAAGGAGGATGTTCTCAAGCGTGGTGCGCCAGGGCAGCATCGTCGGGTTCTGAAACGCCATGCCGACGATCGAGACCGGCTCCGTGACCTGCCGCCCGGCCACGATGACATTGCCCTTTTGCGGAATATGCAGCCCCGTCACCAGCTTCATCAGGGTGGACTTGCCGCAGCCGGAGGGACCGACGACGGCTGCGAATTCACCCTTGTCGACTGTGAGATTGAGGCCGGATACGGCCAGCGTGCCGGCCGACCCGCCATAACGCATGTCGACATTGTCTATTTCCACGAGATGTGACATCGCAGTTCCCGTTTTCAGTTAGGTGATGGGCCGTGGCAGCCCGAACCGTCGCCGCTTGTTTCTTCTCCCCGCCGGGGAGAAGGTGGCCCACAGGGTCGGATAAGGGGGCGACGTCAGCGAGAAACCGAACGCTTGCCCCTCATCCCGCTGCCGCGGACTTCTCCCCGCCGGGGGAGAAGAAATTCGCCGCACCCGCTGGTTATTCCTCAGACATCAGGGAAGCAGGCGCTCTTCCTTGGCCGGCAGATAGGTCGCATCAAACACCTGCTCCGCCTTGACGTTGCCCTTCAGGCCGAGGGACACCTTCAGCGTTTCGATGGAGGCTGCCAGCCGGGCCGGATCGATCCCGCCCATGCCGTTTTCCACCACATAGGGCGTCTTGATATTCATGCTGTTGGCCATGTTGAGGCGTTCAAGCTCGATGGCGCTGTCGAGCGTCTCGTTACGCTTCAGAACCGCCGCCACGCCCTCTTCCGGGGTCTTGACGGAATCGGCGAAGCCCTTGGCCAGCGCCTTCAGGAAGCCCTTCACGGCATCCGGGTTTTTCTCTGCGAAATCAGTGTTTACCAGTACCGCATTGCCATAGAGATTCAAGCCGTGCTCGGCCATCAGGATGGTCGAGATGTCGTCATCGGCGATGCCCTGTTTCTTGAGGTTGAGGATCACCGAAAAGGCAAAGCCGAAAACGGCGTCGACGTCGCCCTTGGCCAGCATCGGCTCACGCACCGGAAAACCGATCGATTCGATCTTGATCTTGCTGTCATCGAGACCCGCGACCTGCTTGAAGGCCGGCCATTGCGCAAAGGCGCCATCCGGCGGCGGCGCGCCGAGTTTCTTGCCTTCCAGCGACTTCGGGTCGCCGGTGACGCCGAGCGACTTGCGGCCGACCACGGCAAATGTCGGGCGCTCATAGACCATGTAAACAGCCTTGATCTTCTGGCTCGGATCCTCGTCGAGGAACTTCATCACCGAGTTGATGTCGCCGAAACCCATCTGATAGGCGCCGGTCGCGACGCGCGGAATGGCTTCCACCGAGCCATTGCCGCTGTCGATGGTGACGTCGAGGCCTTCGGCCTTGAAATACCCCTTGTCGAGCGCCAGCAGGAAGCCGGCGGCGGGGCCTTCGAATTTCCAGTCGAGCGTGAATTTCACCGGCGTTTCGGCATGGGCGCCCGTTACCGGCAGCGAAAAGCCTGCAACCACGCCGATGGCGGCAATTGCCAGCGCCCTCGACAACAACCTGCGCGTTAAAATCATCTATTCCCCCTGATGGTTTTGCTGGATTGGTTGCATAAGACCCAATTCCAACCCGCAAGGCAAGATAAAATTGCATACAAAATAGCCATTATTTTGTATGCTTATTTTCTATGCATCAATGACCGCTACAGAGGCAAAAAGGCAGCGATTCTGCCCATCACGCGTGCAACGAAGGCAGGGCAATATCGTTCACACAGAGAACACATCGTTCTCATTTGCCGGGGTTGCGGATCAAGGGCAGCGTGGGACAAATAGAGCCACGAACGGCAGCGAAACGGCGGGACGGCAAGATGAATTCTGCACTGGGCATACACCACATCACCATGATCACCCGCAAGGTGCAGGCGAATGTGGATTTTTACGCCGGCTTCCTCGGTTTGAGGCTGGCGAAGCGGACCGCCGGTTTTGAGGACGCCATGCAGCTGCATCTGCTTTATGGCGACGATATCGCCTCTCCCGGCTCGCTTCTGACATTTCTCGTCTGGGAAGACGGCGGCCAGGGGCGTGTCGGTTACGGCCAGACGCTGGAGATTTCGCTGGCGATCGATCCTGCCGCGATCGGCTCCTGGCTGACGCGGGCGCTGAAATTCGGCATCCGCGCCGAAGGTCCCGCCGAGGAATTCGGCGCTCCGGTGATCCGGCTGAAAGACCCGGACGGCCTGATCGTCAAGCTGGTCGGCACCCATGCCTTTGCCGATGCCACGCCGCATGTGACGGCCGATATTGCCGCGGAAGACGCCATTCGCCGGATCTATGGCGCAACCGTGCTGAGCGAAGTGCCCGAGGAAACCGTGGCGTTTCTGGAGAAACATTTCGGCTACCGGCAGGAAAGCCAGGCGGGTGCGATCCGCCGCCTCGTTTCCGCAAGCGGCGACATTATCGACGTGCGCGACGCGACCGGTTTCTGGTCCAGCGCGCCCGGCACCGGCACGGTCGATCACATCGCCTTCCGCGCAGAGGATATGGAGGAGCTGAACGCTGTTCTGACGGAGCTGAAATCGCTGAATTCCAGCACCACCAACGCCCATGACCGGAAATATTTCCACTCGCTCTACGTCCGCGAACCGGGCGGCGTGCTGATTGAAATGGCGACCGACGGCCCCGGCATGACGGTGGACGAACCGCTGGAGACACTGGGCACGGAACTGTTCATTCCACCGCTGTTCATGAAGGACGAGGCGGATGTGCGGGTCGCCCTGCCGCAATTTGCGATGCCGGGCGAAGAGCGGATCGTTTATCGCGACCTGCCCTTCGTGCACCGTTTCTACACGCCGCAGGAGCCGGACGGCAGCACCGTCATCCTGCTGCACGGTTCCGGCGGCAGCGAAACCAGCCTGATGCCGCTGGCGCACCGGGCGGCGCCCGGCGCCACGCTTCTTGGCGTGCGCGGCCGCAGCACGGAAGAAGAGATCGCCCGCTGGTTCCGCCGGTTCCCCGATTTCAGCTTCGACCAGAAGGATATCGTCTCGGAAGCGGAAGCCTTTGCCGCCTTTGTGGAAGGAGCGATACGCTCCTATGGTCTCGATCGTTCGAAGCTGCGGTTTATCGGCCATTCCAATGGCGCGAACTTTTATGCGGCCTTCGCCGTGCTACATCCGCAGCTTGCCGGCGACGCCCTGCTCTTCCGTCCGACACCGGTTCTGGAAACATGGCCGCAGACCGATCTGTCCGGCCGCAATTTCCTGCTGGTGGCGGGCGAGCGCGACAAATATCGCGACAAGGCGAGCGAATTGCAGGGAAAGCTTGCGGCGGGCGGTGCAAGGACCGAGATGGAAACGGTCGAGGACGGGCACGAGCTCGGGCTCGCCGATATCGAAGCCGCGCGACGCTGGCTGGCCGATGTTTCCTGATTCGCGATAAATACATATGAGCCGGTCGGGTGCGCCTTGCGTTCTTCTCTCCGGCGGGGAAGAAGAAATATGCGGCACTCGCCCGCTCTCCCCGTTACCCACACCTTCATCAACCGGGCCTTGCATAAACTCGCCAAAAGGGCTTTAAAAACAGCTTCATAATTGGAGAGCCCGTTTGGACATCCCGCTGTTTATCCTCGCCCTCATCGCGGCCTTCATCTACACGCTGGTCACGAGCATCCGCAATTCAAGCCGAATCAAGGCTCTGGAACGGGAAGTTCTCAGCCTCAAACGGCTGATGGCCGCAGGCGTGACGGCTCCCGCCATATCCCCGGCGCAGGCGCAGAATGCGGAGGCCACGGGAGAACCGGATTTCGCAGCGGAACAGGAAAGTGACGCCGCGCCGCAAGCAGCAGCGTCCCCGGCTGAATACACGTCCGAGCACCAAGAAGACACCGCCTTGGCGGCATCGGAAGAGGTCGTGCGCGAGGAAGCGCAGCCCGCGCCAGCCGCTCAGGCCGTCTCCGAACGGCCGGCAAAGGAAAGCTTCGAAAGCCAGCTTGGCGCGCGCTGGGCGGTGTGGGCCGGCGGGTTGGCGCTGGCGCTGGGCGGCATTTTCCTCGTCAAATATTCCATCGAGGCAGGGCTGCTCAGCCCGGCGGTCCGGTTGTCGCTCGCCGCCGTTTTCGGCCTGCTTCTCGCCCTTGCCGGCGAGGCGATCCGCCGCAAGGCGGTGCCGGGCATCGCCGCGGCCTATTCCAACGCCATGATACCGGGCGTGCTGACGGCGGCCGGCGCATTGACGCTGTTCGGCGTGGTTTATGCGGCCTATGGCATTTACGACTATATCGGCCCGGGCACGGCTTTCATCCTGCTGGGGCTCGTCGCCTTCGCCACCATCGGCCTGTCTTTGCTGCACGGGCAGGCGCTGGCCGGTCTCGGCCTGCTCGGCTCGATGCTGACGCCAGCGCTGGTTTCCACCGATACGCCGAACATCTGGGCGCTCTTCGTCTTCCTGACCGTCTCCTGGCTGGCGACGGCCGCGGCGGCGCGCCGGCAGGGCTGGACCGTTGTTCCGTCACTTGCCAATGCCGGCCTCGGCCTCTGGGCGCTCGGCTATATCGGCTTCTCCGACACGATCAATGCCGAACCGCCGACGCTTGCATTGCTCGTCATGCTGGCCGGCACGATCTTCCTGTGGCCCGGAAAGCCGCTTGACGCACCGCCTGCCGACGCTGCCGAAACCGCAGCTCCCGGGCGGCGCGCCGTCCGTATCATGCGGCTTCTGCTGCGCCCGTCGCTCGCCATCAATCTCACCGTATCGATGGCGGTCATCCTGCCGGCCATCGCCTTCCTGTTCGCCAGTGGCGGCATCGACACCCACCCGGCGCTGGTCGTCTCGGCGCTCATCGCAGCGCTCGCGGCCCTTGGCGCCGTCCGCCACTATGCGGTGTGGCCGGCCTTCATCGCCGCGCTTGGCGCGCAGACGGCGGTTGCGCTGATGTCAGGTCAGGGCATCGATTTCATTGGCGTCATAAACGATACCGGGATCGCTCTGCCGCCCGTCGGAACGGGCTATACCGCTGAAATCGCCATGGCGCTCGGCCTCGGCGCCGTCCTCGTGCTGTGCGCCTTCTCCTTCCTGAAACGCAAGGGCGCTGACGATGTGGATTTCGCCCAGCTCTGGGCGGGTATTGCCGCACTGTTCCCGGTCTGGCTGGCAACGGCAAGCTTCGTCGAATATGGCAATCTCGGTCGCGACTGGCTGCACGCCGCCTATGGTTTCGGCCTCGGCCTGGTGCTGATTGCCGGTGCCGAGTGGCTGCACCGGCGGGACAACGCGGCCTATCGCAAGCCGCTCAACATCCTCGTGCTCGGTTCCTTCGCCGCCTTCGCGCTCAGCCTGCACACGCTGACGGAAGGGCTCGCGACAACCGTGCTGTTGTCCGTCATCGGCTTTGCCTATGTGCTGGCCAGCCGTTACCGCAACTGGGAGGTGCTGCCCTGGATCATGGCGGTGGCAAGCGTTGCCGTTCTCGGCCGCATCGCCTGGGAACCCACCATTGTCGGGCCGCAAAATCTTGGGCGCATGCCGGTCTTCAACGCGCTTCTGCCCGGTTACGGCATTCCCGCATTGCTGGCCGTCGCCTCGGCCTGGCTGCTGCGCGACTGGCCGGGTGTGAGGGCGAAGAACTTCCTGCAGGCCATTGCCAGCGTCATGGGGCTTCTGGCTGTGGCCATCCTCATCCGCCACGCGATGAATGGCGGCACGCTTGATAACAGCGTACCGACGCTCGGCGAACAGTCGATCTACACGCTGCTGACCATCGGTTTTTCGGGCGTCTTGATGACGCTGGATCTCAAGAGCCCCAGCCCCGTCTTCCGTTACGGTTCGATGATCGCCGGCGTGATCGCCGTCATCAACGTGCTGACGATGCATTTCTTCACGCTCAACCCCTATTTCACCGGTGAAAATACCGGCCGTATCCCGGTCCTCAACCTGCTGCTGATCGGTTACCTGTTGCCGGCGCTCGCTTATGGCGGCCTTGCCTATTATGCGCGGGGGAAACGTCCCCCGCCCTATGTCAGCATGCTGGCGGTGGCGGGTGCGGCACTCGGTTTTGCCTGGGCCACGCTTTCCGTGCGGCGCTTCTGGCAGGGCGAGAACATCGCCGACTGGAAGGGCTTCATGCAGGGCGAGACCTACAGCTATTCGGTGGTCTGGCTGCTGATCGGCGTGCTGCTGCTCGTGCTCGGTTCGCGGTTCAATGCCCGCAGCCTGCGTCTGGCATCGGCCGCCTTCGTGCTGATTTCGGTTGCCAAGGCTTTCCTGATCGACATGAGCAACCTCGAAGGCGTGCTGAGAGCCCTGTCCTTCATCGGGCTTGGCGCGGTGCTGATCGGCATCGGCCTGTTCTACCAGAAAATCCTGACCCGGAAGCCGCAGGCATGATCGCGGCCGAGGCTTTCGCGCCCCATGTGGCGCTTGCGCAGGAGCTGATACCACATGCTGCCGATACCGGCGACGGCTCGCATGATCTGGCCCATATTCACCGCGTCTTCCGCAACGCCATGCGCATCCAGGCGGGTGAAGGCGGTGATGGCACCGTGCTGGCGGCCAGCGTGCTTTTGCATGATTGCGTGGCGGTGGAGAAGAACTCGCCGCTGCGCGCGCAAGCCTCCAGGCTTGCGGCGGAAAAGGCAAGCGGCATTCTGGCCGGACTCGGCTGGCAGCAGAAAGACATCGACGCCGCCGCGCATGCCATCACCACCCACAGCTTTTCCGCCAATATCGAGCCGCGGACGCTGGAGGCGAAAATCCTTCAGGATGCCGACCGGCTGGATGCCATCGGCATGGTGGGGGCGGCGCGCTGCTTTTATATTGCCGGACGCATGGGCTCGGCGCTTTACGACCCGGCCGATCCGCTGGCGAAGGACCGGCCGCTTGACGACCGTGCCTTTGCGATCGACCATTTCGAAACCAAGCTGTTCAAACTGGCGGACGGCTTTCGCACCGAGACGGGTCGGCAGATGGCCAAGGCCCGTCATCAGCGGCTGAAGCAGGTTCTCGACCTGTTTCTCGACGAGATTTGAGGAAAGCAAGATGCGTGTGACCGAACTCAACATCTATCCGCTGAAAAGCGCGCGCGGCATTTCCCTCTCCGGAAGCGCCATTTCCGCCGAAGGCCTGCCGGGGGACCGCCGGGCCATGTTGACCGATCCTTCCGGCCATTTCATCACCCAGCGCGAATTGCCCGCCATCGCCACGGTGCTGGCGCGGCATGAGGATGGCGGCATGGCGCTTTCGCGGGACAAGGACGGCGAGATTTTCGCCAGACCGTCCGGCCAGCGCATGGATGTGGCGGTGTGGAAATCGATCGTCAGCGCCAATATCGCCGATGACGAGACCAACGATACGCTCTCGGCATGGTTCGAACGCGAGGTCAGGCTGGTGTTCTTCGACGATACCTCGAAACGCATTGCAAGCCTTGAATGGACCGGCAACGAAACCCCCGTCACCTTTGCGGACGGCTACCAGATCCTCGTCACCACCACCGCCTCGCTTGCCGCGCTGAACGACAATATGCGCGCCAATGGCGAAGACGCCGTCGGCATGGAGCGGTTCCGGCCGAATATCGTGCTCAACACGGACGAGCCATGGGCGGAGGACCGCTGGGCGGCCATCGAGATCGGCGGCATTCGTTTCGATCTGGTCAAGCCCTGCGCCCGCTGCATCATGACCACGCAGGACCAGACGACCGGTTCCCGCGACGTGCCCTCCCCCATGAAAGCCATGGGCCGCATCCGCATGTCCGGCGACCGGCGCGTGCCCGGCCCGCTGTTCGGCTGGAACGTGACGCCGCGCGGGAAAGGCAGGTTGTCCGTCGGCGACGTGGCAAGCGTGGTCGAGGAACGGCCGGAAGGCTGGGCGATCAAGCGGCGGTAGGCCGGCGGTTCGGTCAAACCGAACTTCATAGCCACGGTGCAATGTTTTTATAGGCTGGCGCACCCTCTCTCCCTCATTCCTGTGCTTGTCACAGGAATCCAGCCGACGCGTGTCCGCGCGGCGAAAGAGTCCTTTCAGCCCAAGGACTTGGGCTGGCTGGATCCCTGTGACAAGCACAGGGATGAGGAGACGGAGGGGTCATCGCCTCACGGCTTCTTCGCCCCGACGATCAGAAAGATCGGCCGGCGATCCTCGTGCTTCAGTTCCGGCCGCTCAGCCATCAGAGCCGGATCAGGCCGCGGTTCCGCCAAATGCGTCAGGGCAAAACCGGCAGACAGCAGGCAGTTGAGAATGCCAGACACCGTGCGATGATATTTGACCACATCGTCCGCCATCCAGTTGGAGTGGCGCACGCCCTCGCTTTGATAATTATCGAGCGGCCAGTGCAGGATTTCGCCATCCTCGCCATAAAACCAGTCCTGTTTTTCCAGCGCCGTGAAAACGGGATGTTCGATGGAAAAGACGAAATCGCCGCTGGATTTCAGGACGGCGGAAACTTTCGCGAATGCCAGGTCGAGATCGCGGACATAATGCAGGGCGAGAGAACTCAGCACCACATCGAAACTTTCCGGCGCAAACTCAATGTCCTCGATCGCCGCCCGGCGATAGTCTATGCCCGGGCCGCCATTGATTTCGGCGGCACGGCGCAGCATGTTCTGCGAAAGATCGACGCCGACGACATGGGCCGCCCCCTGCTCCGCCGCGTAACGGCAATGCCAGCCGAAACCGCAGCCGAGATCGAGAAGGCTGCGACCCTGCAACGGCGGCAGCATGCCGCGCAGTTCGTGCCACTCGCCGGCCTGTCGCAACCCTTCGACGGAACGCGGCATGGCGCTGTAGCGCTCGAAAAACCCGGGATCGTCGTAAATATTCTGCTTCATCGTCCTCTCTCCGGTCTCCCCGAAAACGATATGCGGGGGGCGTCCCATCAATCCCATGAATATTGGGGGTCAAGAAAAGTCGCTAGTGGGGACGGCTGACAAAAGCTAATATTCATCCCCATCAGAGGGAATCTGCAGAAAGATTTGCGCCATCGTCACGCGCATGCTGCAGCAGGAGAATTTCATGTCGCAAGCCACACGCCAGACCATGCCCTGGCTTATTATCGCCGCAGGGTCGCTGATTGCGGTCATGACCTTCGGCCCCCGTTCGGCCATGGGCTTTTTCCAGCTGCCGATGCTGGCCGATACCGGCTGGGACCGCTCCACCTTCGGTCTCGCCATGGCCTTGCAGAACCTGTTCTGGGGCCTTGGCCAGCCCTTTTTCGGTGCGATGGCGGATAAATACGGCACGGGCCGCGTGCTCGTGCTGTCAGGCCTGCTTTATGCCGCCGGCCTTATCTGCATGTCCTTCGGCACTTCGCCCTTCTGGCTGCATTTCGGCGGCGGCGTGCTGGTCGGGCTCGGCATCGCCGCCGGTTCCTTCAGCGTCATCCTTTCGGCCTTTGCGCGGCATGTGACGCCGCAGCAGCGCTCGCTCGCCTTCGGCATCGGCACGGCGGCGGGCTCGGCCGGCATGTTTTTGTTCGCGCCGATCAGCCAGGGGCTGATTTCCGCCTATGGCTGGTCGGACAGCCTCGTCTGGCTTGCCGTGATGATGATGCTGGTGCCGTTGCTTGCCTTTCCCATGCGCGGCAATTCCTCTTCCGGCAGCCAGTCGCAGGCGCAGTTCCAGCAGACGGCGGGCGAAGCGCTGAAAGAGGCGCTCGGCCATAAAAGCTACCTCCTGTTGACCACCGGCTTTTTCGTCTGCGGGTTTCAGGTGGCCTTCATCACCGCACATTTCCCGGCCTATCTCGGCGATATCGGCATCGAACCGCGCTACGCCGTCATCGCCATGGCGCTGATCGGCTTCTTCAACATCATCGGGTCGCTTGCCGCCGGCATCATCGCCCAGCGTTATTCGAAACCCTATCTGCTCGCCTATATCTACGTCGCCCGCTCGGTCGCCGTCACGGCGTTCCTGCTTTTGCCGCAATCACCGCTTTCGGTCATTCTCTTCGCTGCCGTCATGGGCATCCTCTGGCTTTCCACCGTGCCGCCCACCAATGCGCTGGTGGCGATCATGTTCGGCACACGCCATCTCGGCATGCTCGGCGGCGTCGTGTTCCTGTCGCACCAGATCGGCTCGTTCCTCGGCGTCTGGCTCGGCGGCTTCCTTTATGACCGGCTCGGTTCCTATGATCTTGTCTGGTGGCTGGGCGTCGGCATGGGAATTTTTGCGGCCATCGTGCATTGGCCCATTCAGGAGCGCCCCGCACCCCGGCCTGCTTTCGCCCAATAAAGCGATCGGCCAGGGGCTGGCGATCACACGGCCTCATCGAGCGCGGGCGGCGATGCCCTGCGCTGCAGCGCCTTCAGCGCCGCCTGCACGAAACCGTCGCGGGCGGCGTTTTCGGTGAGACCGCGCGGATCGTAGACGTGCCGGTTGAGGAAGTGGGCCGTCAGGCGGAAGGCGGCCGCCAGGCTTTCGGGATCGGCAGCCTTTGACTGGCCTTCGCTCAAGAAAGCGGGCAGCGCAAGCATCCGGGCCGCATAGGGCGCGCCTGCCGTGCGGCAGACCGCCCTGCCCGTTTTCGGCGAGACATAGATGAGATCAGTGCGCAGCCCCGTTGCCGCGCATTCGGTGAGATCGAGCCCGAAACCGAGATCGTTCAGCACCGCCAGTTCGAACCGCACGAACAATTCCCCGGCATCGGCCGGATCGTGGAGATTGTCGAGGATGACGTCGAGCGCCTGATAAAGATGCGGATGCGGATCACGCTCCGGCAGAAGCCTGAGAAGAGCGCCCATGGCCTGGACGCCGTAAACGGCAGTCGCCGTTTCCATCAGCTGTGCTGCGCGCAATTGCAGAGGTTCGATGCGGAATTCGCCGAGGTGGTCGTCAAGACGTGCCCGCCAGACGACATCCACACGGTTGCCCGCCTGCAGCACCGGCTGCATGCTGCGGGAGCGGCCGGAGCGCACCATGCCGAGATGCCGGCCTCGCGAACGGGTCATCACCTCGGCGATGACGCTCGTCTCGCCATGGCGTTTGACGCCGAGAATGATCGCCTCATCCTGCCACTGCATGAAACCTGTCCGAATTTCGATTCAAGCCCGATCATAACCGATCCGGCGCCAAAGCGTTATTCTTTTACGGTGTCATCGGCTGTATCGAGAAGACCGCTGACAAAATCGATGATCTCATTTTCGCCGAACGGTTTGCCGAGCAAGGGAGCATGCGTCAGATCGTCGGGAAAACCGGTCGTATCGCCGTAACCGCTGACGAAACCGAAGGGAATGCCCGCCGCGCGCAGCTCACGGGCGAAATCGTAACTCTTGCCATCGGAGAGGCTGACATCGAGAAGCGCGCAATCCGCACCCGCCTGTTCGACGGCCTGTCGTGCCTGCGCAAGCGTGGTGGCGATGACAATGGTTTCCACCCCCATGGACTGGAGAACCGCTTCGACATCAAGCGCCACCAGATATTCATCCTCAACGATGATAACCCGTTGTGGCACCATATGTTTTCTTCTTCCTAAATGAGAGAGCCGCCAGGCTCGAAGCCGCGATCTCCGATATGATCCCCATTGGGATATCAAGACAGGAGTCGCAAATTACGACCCCACCGTCATTTAAAAAAGACATGTCACGGGAAGATCAGATGAAGGGTCTCTGCCGCTTCTCATCGCTTTCCCATTCCGCAACGTGGCTCAGCCCGGCATCGTCCAGCACAAGACAGCCCTTGTCCGTCCAGCGGATGAGGCCGCGATCGACCAGCTTTCTCAAGGTCTTGTTGGTGTGAACGATGGAAAGGCCAAGCGTATCGGCCACATGCTGCTGGGTGACGGGGATCGGCGTTTCGCCGGGGATGAGATTGACCGCCTTCGCCTTGCGATAAAGAAAGGCAATAAGATAGGCTGCGCGCTCCAGCGCGGTGCGCCGGCCGATGCTGAGAAGATGGCTGTCGAGCATGCGCTCTTCGCTTGCCGCGATCCAGGTCAGGTCATAGGCCAGCGTCGGATGATCGGTAAAGAGGTTGTTGAGGCGCGACCGCTCGAAAACACACAGGGTCACCGGTGACAGTGCCTCCACCGAATGCTGCATTTCCCCCATCACCGTGCCCTGGAGACCAACGAGATCGCCCGGCATGACATAATTCAGGATCTGCCGCCGGCCATCCTCCAGCGTCTTGTAACGAAATGCCCAACCGTGCAGCACGGTGTAGAGATGGGCGCTGTGCGAGCCTTCCATCAGGATGACCGAACCGCTCTCCACCGCCAGTTCTCCCGTCTTGAAACGCGAAACGAAATCGAGTTCGGAAGAGGAGAAGTCCCGGAAATGCGGCAGGTCGCGCAGGGGACATTGCTGGCACGGGGTGGTGGAAATTCCGTTCGGTTTTTTTGGCGACATGAATATCCGTCATCGAAAAAGGTTGCGCCCAATTGTTTTGGAACAACCCGCCCGGACGTATTCGGTTCCCGATGAGGGGTGAAGATTCGTGAAGCCGCCTTACGCTCCTGCCTCATTCCTGTGCTTGTCATAGGAATGAGGGCTGAACCGGATGCGTTCACCCCCGCGGAAATTCCAGCCCCATTTCACGGAAGCGCTCCGGGTCGTCGCCCCAGTTCTCGCGCACCTTGACGAACAGGAAGAGATGCACCGGCTGTTCGAGGATTTCCGACAGTTCCTTGCGCGAGGCGGTGGAGATGGCCTTGATCGCATCGCCGTTCTTGCCGAGCGCGATCTTCTTCTGGCTGTCGCGCTCGACATAGATCACCTGCTCGATGCGCACCGAGCCGTCCTTGCGTTCTTCCCACTTTTCGGTCTCGACATGCGAGGCATAGGGCAGTTCCTGATGCAGGCGCAGGAACAGTTTTTCGCGGGTGATTTCGGCGGCGAGCTGGCGCATCGGCAGATCGGAAATCTGGTCTTCCGGATAATACCACGGGCCTTCCGGCAGTTCGGCGGCCAGATAATTCATCAGGTCTTCGCAGCCCGAACCATTGGTGGCCGAGATCATGAAGGTGCGGTCGAAGGCAACCGTTTCATTGGCGGCGGCGGCAAGCTTCAGCAGGTCTTCGCGCTTCACCTGGTCGATCTTGTTGAGGCAGAGGATCTTCTTCTGCGGAACGTCCTTCAGGCCTTCGAGAATGGTTTCGGCATCGCCCTTGAGGCCGCGTTCGCTGTCGATCAGCAGCAGGATGAGATCGGCATCCTTCGCGCCGCCCCAGGCGGAGGTGACCATGGCGCGGTCAAGCCGGCGGCGCGGCTTGAAGATGCCGGGCGTATCCATGAAAACGATCTGGGCATTGTCGTGAATGGCGATGCCGCGCATCACCGCGCGTGTCGTCTGCACCTTGTGGCTGACGATCGAAACCTTGGCGCCAACCAGCCGGTTCACCAGCGTCGACTTGCCGGCATTGGTCGGGCCGATGAGGGCGACGAAGCCGGAGCGGGTCGGAAGGGCGTTGTCTTCACCGGCAATGGTGGGGTTTTCGTGATCGGTCATGATATCCATTCAAGGTCAGAGGTATTCAACATGCGGCCAGAGGGTCCGCCATGCGCTCGATTTCAGCACCCGCGCGGGTACTCAGTTTCAGGTGGAGGATTTCTGCCAGACGCCTTCGCGTTCCAGCAACCGTGTTGCCGCCACCTGCTCGGCCGCGCGCTTGGAGCGCTCGACGCCGGTTTCCGGCTTCACGCCGGGAATTTCGACAGTCACCGTAAAGCGGGGATCGTGATCCGGTCCGGAGCGATCGTCAACCCGGTAAGAGGGCGTGGTCGCAAATCTGGCATGCGCCCATTCCTGCAATTCCGTCTTGGCGTCGCGTCGCCCGGCATCCACGCTGGTTGCGCGGCCCTGCCAATATTTCAGAATGAATTTGCGCGCCGCTTCCAGCCCGCCATCGAGATAGATGGTGGCGATCAGGCTTTCGACGACATCGGCGCGCACGTTGAGCATCGCCTTGCCGGTCAGTTTCTTCACGTCCGCCCCGGTGCGGATGAAATTGTGCAGGCTCATCTCATCACCGATCGACGCGCAGGACTCGGCGCTGACAAGCTGGTTGAGACGCACCGACAATTCGCCCTCGGTGGCGTTGCGGAAGGTGGAGAACAGCAGTTCGGCGACGCAGAGGCCAAGAACGCGGTCGCCCAGAAATTCCAGCCGCTCGTAATTGCCGGCTGCGGCCGACCGCGCGCTGGCATGGGTCAAGGCCCGGTCCAGGCGGGCCTTTTCCTTGAACTCATATCCGATCAACGCTTCCAGACGCGAAATCTCGTCCGCCGAAAGCGGCTTGGTCTTGCTCATTCCACGACCTTGAAGAGGCGGTCCCAACGCATGTTGGCCGGCCATTCCCAAATGCGGCTGAACGGCGTGTCGTTGCCCAGCGAGAAGAAGATGACGCTGGCGCGGCCGATCAGGTTTTCCTCCGGCACGAAACCGACATCGAAGCGGCTGTCGAGCGAATTGTCTCTGTTGTCGCCCATCATGAAATAATGGCCTTCCGGCACCAGGAATTCCCGGGTGTTGTCGCCGCGCGAGTCGGGCGACTGGTCAAGTGTGTCGTAGGTGACGCCATTGTCGAGCGTTTCGCGGAAGACCGGCACATTGGCGCCCGGATCGGCACGGTAATCGGAAGTGAAGGTGCCATCGGGCTGCTTCGGCACCGGCTGGCCATTGATGAACAGCACGCCGTTGGTCACCTGGATGCGATCACCGGGCAGGCCGACGAGGCGCTTGATGTAATCCACTTCAGGATTGGGCGGCAGGCGGAAGACCACGACATCGCCGCGCTTCGGCTTGCTGAATTCGAGGATACGGCCCGAAAACAGGTTCGGCGAGAAAGGCAGCGAATATTTCGAATAGCCGTAGGAGAACTTGTTGACGAAAAGATAGTCGCCGACCAGAAGCGTCGGCATCATCGAGCCGGACGGGATGGTGAAGGGCTGAAACAGCACGGTGCGGATGACCATGGCCAGCAGCAGCGCCTGAATGATGACCTTGACGTTCTCCCAAAGGGCGTTCTGCTTCTTTTCAGCTTTTTCGGACACTTAAAGACCTACCTGACTGTTTCCCGGCGTCTCCGATCACAAGGGAGCACCAGGCCGTTGTTTCGTCGCGCCCGCGGCGGGTGAAGCTGTTTCACGCAGCCGGCAACGCTTTCATATTTCTGCGACTTCTCTAGAACCTTTCCAGCCCGAAGGGAAGCGCTTCTGTCACATGCCCGCAAATAGACCGCCAATGCGGCGGCCCCAGGCCCTAACCGTTCACAGGCAGCGCCTCGATAATCACAAATGCCTGAGCATAAGGATAGTCATCGGTGATCGTCAGGTGGATATTGGCGCGGTGGCCGGCGGGTAGCATGGCCGCCAGCCTTTCCCCCGCCCCGTTGGTCAGCACCATGGTCGGCTTGCCGCCCGGCAGATTGACGACGCCCATATCCTTCCAGAAGACGCCGTTCGCCAGGCCGGTTCCAAGCGCCTTGGAACAGGCCTCCTTGGCGGCAAAACGCTTGGCATAGGAAGCGGCGCGGTTCTTGCGGCCGTCGGATTTGGCGCGCTCGATATCGGTGAAACAGCGATGGGTGAAGCGATCGCCAAAACGCTCGATCGATTTTTCGACGCGGCGAATGTCGATCAGGTCGCTGCCCAATCCAATGATCATTTCAACATCTCCAGAGACGCGTTGCGGTTGGCGGCGCGGTGAGCGAGGTTTTCCATCTTGCGCCGGCGGAAACCGCTGATGAGGCCATAAACGGCAATATAGGCGATGACCGCGCTGATTGCGGCGGGAAGAGCCGCCCCGACGATCATCGGTTCGAGCACGGGTGTCCATATCTGCCGGAATTCGAGGTGGCTGAACAGCGCCACGAAATCCACATGGGCGGCGCTTGCCGTCTTCTGCCGGCCGAGGACGAAATGCCCAAGCTCCCAGGTGGATGCCCAGATGAAGGGAAATGTCAGCGGATTGGCGAAGGTGGTGCCGAGCGCGGCCGCGACGAGATTGACGCGCATGAGGAAACCGAGCGCCATGGCGATGATGATGTGCACGCCGAGAAACGGCGTCCAGGCCACACCGATACCGATGGCGACACCAGCGGCGACCGAATGCGGAGAGGCGGAAAGCCTGAGCAGACGCAGCTTCATATAGCGCAGCGAACGGGAAAAACCCGTGCGCGGCCAGAACAGGTCACGAATCTTTTCTGAAAAACCAACGGGTTCACGGCGGCGAAACGGCATGGGGACAGTTTATTTCATCGCCCGGGCCGCGCCAAGAGCATCATAGACGACGCAGGGTTCTTTTGCAGGTGTATTCTCCGCTTCCGTCATTCCGGCCTTGAGCCGGAATCCAGCCGACGTGCGTCTGCGCGGCGAGAGGACTCTTTCCAGCCCAAGGACTTGGGCTGGCTGGATGCCGGATCAAGTCCGGCATGACGGACGCCGGATGTCACGAATACAGTGAGTATCTAGCCTTCGATATCAGCCCCAATTTAGTGTCGTCTATTGCGACAGGGGACTGAACCGGGATTTTTTGCGGCGTATTGGTCAACCAGTTTGGGACAACCGCTTGAAGCGCGCATTCACATAGTTTTGCAAGATACAGGGACGAGCGTGGCAACAACAGCCGCGCACCCTCCAAGTCTCATACGCATGGCGAAGGTCTGCCATGCGCTGAGTGCATTACCGGCGGAACAGGCCGCGGTCGATTTCGCGCTGGCGGAACTCGAGGTCGACATTCGATACCGAGCCGCTGAGATATTCGAATTCGCGTTCCTGGGTGGTCTTGCCACGAACGGCGCGGGCGATCTTGCGAAGCGGAGTAAACATGATTTTCGGTCCTTTCGGTTTGGAACCGGCGTTTCTCATCGGTGTTTGTCCACCGGCACGCCGCGTTTCCTTCTCTTCGATTTCTGAGAAGAAAATAGTCGCAAACCACATTGACCACCAGAGACAGGAAAAGGCCGCTGCCATGCATTCAACGCATAACAACGGCCTTTCGATATCTGCAAAGGATCAAAAATGCCTCAATCGAAGGCACGTGTGACCGTGGACACGCAATCGAGGTCCTTGAGCTGCGACAGCAACTGGTTCAGCTGCCTGAGATCCCAGACTTCGACATCCAGCGCCAGCTCGGAGAAATCCGTGCCGATGCGGACCATGTTGAGCCCGCGGATGTTGACGTCCAGCGTCGCGATCGACTGCGCCACGGAGGCGAGCGTGCCCGGCTCGTTCAACGCATTGATCATCACCCGCGCCATGAAGCGCGACTTGTTGGCCTCATCGAGGTCCCAGCGCACATCGATCCAGCGTTCCGGCTCGTCGTCGAAGCGCTGCAGCGCCGGCGCCTGAATAGGATAGATGGTGATGCCCTTGCCTTTTTCCATGATGCCGACGATGCGATCTCCCGGAACGGCGCCGGCGGCGCCGAAATGCACGTCGACATTGCCGGAAAGGCCACGGATGGGCAGCGGATCGGGTCCGTCCAGCATCTCGGCCGCGCCGTCGTCTTCCAGAACGGAGCGCGACTTGCCGGGAATCTTGAAGACCATGCCGGAGGCGCTGCGCATGTTGAACCAGCCGTCGTCGCCGGTCATCTTCACCGTCACGCGCTCGTCCTGATAATCCGGGAAGACCGCACGCAGCACATCGAGCGAGGAGACCTCACCGCGGCCGACGGCGGCGATGGCGTCTTCCACATCCTTCTGCGCCAGGCGATGCAGCACGGGCTTCAAAGCTTCGCGCGAGAAGGCCTTGCCGGCGCGCTCGAAGGTACGCTCCAGAATGCGATAACCGAGGCCGGAATATTGCTTGCGGATGGCCATGCGGGTGGCGCGACGAATGGCCGAGCGGGCCTTGCCCGTCACCACCACCTCTTCCCATGCGGCCGGCGGCACCTGCACGCCGGAGCGGATGATCTCCACCTCGTCGCCATTGTTCAGACGGGTGACAAGCGGCATGATCCGCCCGTTGATCTTGGCCCCGACCGTGGTGTCGCCGATATTGGTGTGCACCGCATAGGCGAAATCGATGGGGGTCGCACCGCGCGGCAGGGCAATCAGCTTGCCCTTGGGCGTGAAGCAGAACACCTGGTCCTGGAAAAGCTCGAGCTTGGTGTGCTCGAGGAATTCTTCCGGGCTGTCGCCTTCGGCCAGCGATTCGATGGTGTGGCGCAGCCAGGAATAGGCGTTCGATTCCGGCGAGAGCAGATCGCCCTCGCCGTTCTCGCCATCCTTGTAGAGCGCATGGGCGGCAATGCCGAATTCGGCGATCTCGTGCATGCGCTTGGTGCGGATCTGCAGTTCGATACGCTGGCGCGACGGGCCGACGATGGTGGTGTGGATGGAGCGGTAATCGTTCTGCTTCGGGGTGGAGATATAGTCCTTGAAACGGCCGGGCACCACGCGCCAGCGGGTGTGCACGATGCCGAGCGCCCGGTAGCAGGAGGGAATGTCGTCCACCAGAATACGAAAACCATAGACGTCGGACAGCTGCTCGAAGGAGAGCGACTTCGACTGCATCTTGCGGAACACCGAATAGGGCTTCTTCTGGCGCCCCTTGACGCCGGCGCCGATGAGGCCGTTGGCCACGAGAAGCTCGCGCAGCTCGTCCTCGATCTTCTTGATCAGGCCCTCATTGCGCGTTTCCAGTTCCTGCAGGCGGTTGGTCACCGTCTCATAGGCTTCCGGATTGAGATAACGGAAGGACAGGTCCTCCAGCTCGTCACGCATGTCCTGCATGCCCATGCGGCCGGCGAGCGGCGCATAGATTTCCATGGTCTCCTCGGAAATGCGGCTGCGCTTGTCGGCCGGCATATATTCCATGGTGCGCATATTGTGCAGGCGGTCGGCGAGCTTCACCAGGAGAACGCGCACGTCGTCGGAAATGGCGAGCAGCAGCTTGCGCAGGTTTTCCGCCTGTTTCGCCTTGCGGGTAACGAGATCGAGCTTCTTGAGCTTGGTCAGCCCCTCCACCAGCCGGCCGATATCCTCGCCGAAAAGCTCATCGATTTCAGCGCGTGTGGCGGTGGTGTCCTCGATCGTATCGTGCAGCAGCGCCACTGCGATGGTCGATTCGTCGAGATGCATTTCGGTGAGGATCGCGGCAACTTCCAGCGGATGCGAAATATAGGGGTCGCCATTGGCCCGCTTCTGCTGGCCATGTTTCTGCATCGCGTAAACATAGGCCTTGTTCAGCAGGGCCTCATTCGCATCCGGTTTATATTTTTGAACCCGCTCGACGAGTTCGTATTGCCGCATCATGCGATATTCCACAAAAAGAAAGCGCGCCAACCTGAGGGTCGGCGCACAATGCTGCATCAATAGGGATCAGATTATGACGGCAACTATTGACAGACGGTAACCACCGCCCGCCAATGGCGTCATAAAGTCAGATCAATAATCGTCATTTTTTTCCGGCGGCACAAGGCCTTCGATACCGGCCAGCAGTTCTTCTTCCGACATCTGGTCGAAAGTGACGGTTTCCGGCTGGTCGTCGTCTTCGCCTTCGGCAATGGCGGAGGCGGCAAGCGTGACCGGATCGGGCTCGGGCTCGTCCACTTCCACATGCTTCTGCAGCGAGTGGATGAGATCTTCCTTCAGATCGTCGGGAGACAGGGTCTCGTCGGCGATTTCGCGCAGCGCCACAACCGGGTTCTTGTCGTTGTCGCGATCAACCGTGATGGAAGAGCCCTGGGAAATCTGGCGCGCACGGTGGCTGGCGAGAAGCACCAGCTCGAAACGGTTGTCTACTTTATCAATGCAATCTTCAACTGTGACGCGGGCCATTGCCTGTCCTTTGCGGGTCGTAATGTTCGTGGATCAGAGCGCCGTGCTTTCTTCAGGATGCACAAGGGATGCTCTAACCTATTGAATCTGCGCTTCGTGCCCTGCGAAAAACGCTTGGGATTTCTCGCGACGAAGCCTTCCAGCTTCCGATACAGCCATTGGCCGCGGAATTCAAGTTTTTCCTGTCTTTGGCGTCTTTTGGCACCTTATTGCCCATGTTTGGCGTCTGATGAACAAAATGTCTAGAAGAATTGTCTTGGAATACGGGGGAAGGTAGCTTACTTAAAACGCAACGGCGATACGCAAAGCTCGTTGATACGACATGATTTTTAGCGTTATCGACCGGATATAAAAGCCAGATAATGGCCTTTCCAAAAAAAAGGAATGGGATGGAATGTTCGATCCACGGGAGAAAATTGCGCTCTTCATAGACGGAGCCAATCTTTATGCAGCATCGAAAAGCCTGGGATTCGATATCGACTACCGCAAGCTCCTGAAGGCGTTTCAAAAGCGTGGATACCTGCTGCGCGCCTATTATTACACCGCATTGATCGAGGATCAGGAATATTCCTCGATCCGGCCGCTGATCGACTGGCTGGATTATAACGGTTACAAGGTCGTGACGAAGCCGGCGAAGGAATTCACCGACGCGCTCGGCCGCCGCAAGATCAAGGGCAACATGGATATCGAACTCGCGGTCGATGCCATGGAACAGTCCGAGACGGTCGATCATCTGGTGCTGTTCTCCGGCGACGGCGATTTCACCACGCTGGTGGACGCGCTGCAGCGCAAGGGCCGCAAGGTGTCCGTGGTCTCCACCATGGCCACGCAGCCCGCCATGATCGCCGACGACCTGCGCCGGCAGGCCGACCACTTCATCGATCTGATGACGCTGAAGGCCGAGATCGGGCGCGACCCGAACGAGCGCCCTGCCCGGCACGCCGAAAGCCCGGAAACGATCTGATCCGGCTTTTGCACCATTGACATTGCAGGAACGCGTCCGTCCGAAGACGGGCGCGTTTTTGTTTGGGCACACGCCATTCCGCCGCCGGAAAATCGCCGTTTAAATTAACAAACATCAAATCCGGCCATTCGAAATTATATCTTGGTTAATTTTAGACGTGTCTAAATCACGCAACGGCACCGGGGACTTGATTAGGGGTGTCAAATCAGGATGATCAGACATGAACGGCCAAGCGAAAACCACTCAACAACTCGATGAAAGACTGAATTTTCTGGGGCTTGGCCACGAGCAGCGGCAAAATCTTTCAGACATGAAGGGTGTCATTACCGGGTCCCTCGACGCGTCTCTCGACCGTTTTTATGCAAAGGTCCGTTCTGTGCCGGAAACGGTGAAATTCTTCGCAAGCGATGCGCATGTCCAGCATGCCAAGAGCATGCAGCTCAAACATTGGGAAAGGATCGCCTCTGGCGCGTTCAACGGGGATTACACCGACGCCGTGACCGCCATCGGCCGCACGCATGCGCGACTGGGGCTGGAGCCGCGCTGGTACATCGGCGGTTATGCGCTGATGCTCGACGGCATCGTCAAGGCCGTGATCGAGTCCGAATTAAAGGGCCTTTTCATGGAAAAGAAGGCCAGGAAGGTGAAGGACGGGTTATCGGCCACCATCAAGGCCGCCCTTCTCGACATGGACTATTCCATCTCCGTCTACCTTGAGGTGCTTGCTGCCGAGCGACAGAAGGTGGAAGCCGAGCAGGCGCAGATGAAGAAGGAACAGGAGCATGTTCTCGCATTGCTCAACAGCGCGCTTGACCGGCTGGCGAATGGCGACCTCACCTCCAGCATCGGCGAAAAGACCGCGCCGCAATTCGAAGGGCTTGTCGCCAATTTCAACGCCGCGGTCGGCAATCTCTCCGGTGCATTTTCGCAGATCGTCGAAGAGGCAAACAAGATTTCCGGCAATACACGCGAACTGACGTCTGCGACCGACGACATGGCCCGCCGCACGGAACAGCAGGCCGCGGCGCTGGAGGAAACCGCCGCCGCCGTCGAGGAAATCACCACCATTTCCAAACTCTCGGCGCAGCGCTCCGAGGAGGCCAAGGCCATCGTCGAAAGCTCCGCCGTCGAAGCCGCACGCTCGCGCGATGTGGTGACGGATGCGGTGAAAGCGATGGGCGCCATCGAGGAATCGTCGCAGAAGATCACCCAGATCATTTCCGTGATCGACGAGATCTCGTTCCAGACCAATCTTCTGGCGCTGAATGCCGGCGTGGAGGCCGCGCGCGCCGGTGAGGCCGGCAAGGGTTTTGCCGTCGTCGCCCAGGAAGTGCGTGAACTCGCGCAGCGCTCCGCCACCGCCGCCAAGGAAATCAAGACGCTGATCGCCAAATCTTCCGAGGATGTGATGCATGGCGTTTCATTGGTCAACAAGACGGGCGAATCCCTGAATACGATCGGCAACAAGGTTGATCATATTCAGGAACATATCGTGTCGCTGACCAAGGCGGCGCAGGAGCAATCGGTCGGCATTCAGGAAATCAGCGCCGCCATCAACAGCATGGACAATCTGACCCAGAAGAATGCGGCCATGGTGGAAGAAACCAATGCGGCGACGCATAATCTGAGCGATGTCAGCGCCAATCTGGCCGCACTTGTCAGCCGGTTCAGCGTCTCGGCTTCAAGGGCGCATGTGGAGCGGACGTATCGGGCGGCTTGAGGGGCATCAGGCACCTCCCTCTCCTCATTCCTGTGCTTGTCACAGGAATCCAGCCGACGCGCGTCTGCGCGACGAGGAGAGTCCTTTCAGCCCAAGGACTTGGGCTGACTGGATTCCTGTGACAAGCACAGGAATGAGGGAGGAGGCTTTACGCGTTGCCACCCTTCAGCAACCGCGACTTCTGCCGGTTCCAGTCGCGTTCCTTCTCGGTCTCGCGCTTGTCGTGCAGCTTCTTGCCCTTGGCGAGCGCCAGTTCCAGCTTCGCGCGGCCCCTGTCGTTGAAGTAGATCTTCAGCGGCACCAGCGTCATGCCTTCGCGGTTGATGCCGGCGCGCAGGCGGTTGATCTCGCGCTTGCTCAAAAGCAGCTTGCGGCGGCGGCGCGGCTCGTGGTTGAAGCGGTTGGCCTGCAGATATTCCGGCAGGTGGGAATTGATGAGCCAGATTTCATCGCCCTCGTCCGACGCGTAGGATTCGGCGATATTCGCCTTGCCTTCGCGCAGCGACTTGACCTCGGTGCCGGTCAGCACGAGCCCTGCCTCATAGGTGTCGATGATTTCGTAGTTGAAGCGAGCCTTGCGGTTTTCCGCAACGATCTTGTTCACCACGCGCTGGCTGCCTTTGGGGGCCATGATATTTCAATCCCTTGTTTTTCTTATTGCGCCTTCGGCTTACCGCCGAGAGCGGTTTTCGAACCTCTATTTAATGTTGTCGCCGCAAAAAGAAAAGGCGCGCCGAACGGCTTCTGTTTCGAAGCGGTCCATGGCGCGCCTTCAGGCTTTTAGGACGTGTCTCAGTTCATCAGGCCGGCATGCTTCAGCGCCGCGTCGATGGCCGCTTCCGTCGCCGGTTCCAGCGTGCTCATCAAGGGCGAGCGGACCCGGCGGTTGCCGCCGCGCGTCTTCGACAGGGCGTATTTCGTGCCGCAGACGCCGGGTTCCATGAAGATCGCCTTGTGCAGCGGCATCAGGCGATCCTGATAGTCCAGCGCCTTGGCGTAGTCGCCGGCGAGCATCGCCGCCTGGAATTCCGAACAGAGGCGCGGGGCGACATTGGCGGTGACCGAGATGCAGCCGACGCCGCCATGGGCGTTGAAGCCGAGCGCCGTGCCATCCTCACCCGAAAGCTGGATGAATTCCCTGCCGCAGGAAATGCGCTGTTCGGAGACGCGGTCGAGCTTGCCGGTGGCATCCTTGACGCCGACAATGTTCTTATGCGCCTTGACCAGTGCGCCCATGGTTTCCGGCGACATATCCACCACCGAGCGCGGCGGGATGTTGTAGATGACGATCGGCAGCTTCACCGCTTCGGCGACAGCGGAGAAATGGGCAAACAGGCCCTTCTGCGTCGGCTTGTTGTAATAGGGCGTGACCACCAGCAGCGCATCCGCACCGGCTTCCTGCGCGTGCAGCGCAAGCTCGATCGCCTCATCGGTATTGTTGGAGCCTGCGCCCGCGATCACCGGAACCCGTTTCGCCGCAACCTCGATGCACAGCTCAACGACCCGTTTGTGCTCATCGTGGGAGAGCGTCGGGGATTCCCCCGTCGTACCCACGGGCACAAGGCCGTTGCTGCCTTCGGCGATCTGCCATTCCACATGGGCGGCAAAGGCCTGTTCGTCCACGGCGCCATTGTCCGTGAACGGGGTAATGAGGGCGGGAATTGATCCCTTGAACATGCAAAGCTCCTGGCGCCGAGCCGGTTCATGCTTCGGCCGCATTCGATGGTTAAAACCGGCACACATTAGTGCCAGCCCTTGGCGCCGACAAGCGCAAAGGCAGCGTATTTTGTCCGAAATTGTCGGAAGTGTGACAGTCGCAGGGTCCTGATCGGCAGGCACAAAAGGCCCGTACCGAAAAGAGACGTCGCTCAAGGGCCGGTGAATAAAAGTTGATTGAATTGCGGGGCGGCAATTAAGATTTCATTAAGCCTGAAATCCCAAGATTTCCAGGCGGGAGATCAGACCGTTTTCGGCAATCCCGCTGCAATGTAGCAATATTACAAGCAAGAAAGTCGGCAACTCCGTTACGCGATGAAGAACGGCATGAAAAAGACAGTCTGGGGATTGATGGCGGCGGGTCTTGCCGCAACCGTGTGGAACGCGCTGGCCGGGCCGCTGCCGGAAGGTGCGGTGCCGCTTCCCTATGTCAAACCGGATGCACCGACCGTGCCCGCCTTCATGCCGGCCTCGCCCGAAATCACCGGCGCCATTCCGCGCCTTAACCGTCCCGACGATACCAGCCAGCTGAAGGCGGGCCTCGACGCGCTTTCCAGCCGCGATGCGGCGCGGGCGATCGCGCTGCGCAACGCCATGCCGACCGGCAGCCTCGACCGGCATATTCTCACCTGGGCCATCGCCGTTTCCGGTCAGAAGGATGTCGCTTCCGCCGAAATCGCCGCAGCCCAGCGCGAGCTCTCCGGCTGGCCGGGTGCAGCGACGCTGCGCGCCAATTCCGAAAAGGCGCTTTACCACGAAGATCCGCCGGCGTCGCAGGTGCTTGCCGCCTTCGGCAGCAGCCGGCCGGAAACGGCTGAAGGCACCGTGGTTCTCGCCAAGGCGCTCGCCTCCTCCGGCAAAACGGCCGAATCCCAGAACCTCATCCGCCAGCTCTGGGTCAGCGAAGGCATGGACAAGGACATGGAAGACCGTGTGCTTGCCGAGTTCCCCACCTATCTGACGCCTGCCGATCACAAGGCGCGCATGGATTATTTGATGTATCGCAGCCGCATCAGCCAGGCGAAGCGGTTTGGCGATCTCGGCAAGGCGCAGTCGCTTTATAATGCCTGGGCGGCGGTGCTGCAGCGGTCCGCCAATGCCGGCGCATTGCTGGGCAAGGTCGACGCCTCCTGGCGCAACGACCCGACCTATCTCTTTGCGCGCATCGAAAACCTGCGCAACCAGCAGAAATATCCGGAAGCCGCCGTGCTGCTGCGGCAGGCGCCGAAAGACGCGGCCAGGCTCGTCAATCCCGGCGAATGGTGGAACGAGCGCCGCATCGTCGCCCGCGGCCTTGCCGATCTCGGCGATTTTGCCGAGGCCTATCGCATCGTCGCCAATCATTCGGCGACGTCGGCCGTCGATATTGCCGATGCGGAATTTCATGCCGGCTGGTATGCGCTGAGAGCGCTGCGGGACCCGGCGGCAGCCTCGCGTCACTTCAACACGCTGCTGCAGACCTCGAACCGGCCACTTTCGGCCTCTCGCGCCTATTATTGGCTCGGACGGGCGGCGGAAGCCGGCGGGCCGGGCAATGCCCGTGATTTCTTCACTAGGGCCGCGGCCCATCCCGGCACATTTTATGGCCAGCTGGCCGCCGCGCGAATCGGCACCAAAACCCTGAACGTCACCTATCCGAGCCCGAGCGCCGGCGACCGTGAACGCTTCGCCGGCCGCGAAGCCGTGCGCGCCATCGACCGGCTGGAGGCGGCAGGTTACGGCTGGCGCGCCGACAGTCTTTACCGCTCGCTGGCTGACCAGCTCGACAGTCCCGGCGAGCTTGCAATTCTCGCGGCGCGGGCCGAAGGCAACGGCAACCATCAGGTATCCCTGCAGATCGGCAAGACGGCCTTCAGCCGCGGCATCGATGCGGCGGCACTTGCCTATCCGCTCGGCGTCATTCCCGCCAGCGCCAATATTGCCGGCTCCGGCAAGGCGCTTGCCTATGCCATTGCGCGGCAGGAAAGCGCCTTCAACCCCGCCGCCATTTCCTCCGCCAATGCCCGCGGACTGCTGCAATTGCTGCCGGGAACCGCCAAGGGGGTGGCCGGCCGCCACGGCCTGCCCTACACCCAGGCGATGCTGACCAGCGACGCGGGCTATAACGCAACGCTCGGCGCCCATTATCTCGGCGAGCAGATCGACAGTTTCGGCGGCTCCTATATTCTCACCTTCATCGCCTATAATGCCGGGCCGAAGCGCGTGCCGGAATGGATCTCCCGTTATGGCGACCCGCGCGGCAAGCCGATCGACGAGGTGGTCGACTGGATCGAGCGTATCCCCTTCCCCGAAACGCGCAACTACGTGCAGCGGGTGATGGAGAATTATCAGGTCTACAAGACCAGGCTGGGGCAGCAGGCCGATATTGTCGATGACCTGCGCCATGGCCGGGCGGGATAAACACCCGGCAGACCGGCGGGCAATCGTGAAGGCCATCGGCAATCGCCGACCGGCGCTTCGGACCGCGGCAAATCCTGAAATTCCTGTTTCCTCATGTTCGGGCCTGCCCCGAACTCTGCACGCCGTCGGCCTTTGCGAGGCGATTGGATCCGCCTGACGATCCCAAGGATTGGCGCCGGGCGCCCGCACGGCACATAAGCGCGCCCGGTACAGCGCTCAAACGAAAAACCCCGGCATTTCTGCCGGGGTTTCCATCACTGACAATGTCAGATCAGATTAGAACGAACGCTGAAGGCGAACGAAACCGGTCCAGCTGTCGCCATCCGGACCATCGATGTCCTGGTAGTTGGCGGTAACCTTGGCATCCAGACCCTGGGTGATCTTGTAGTCAACCGTCAGGCCAGCGCGCCATGCATCGCGGTCGCCGGTGAAGTCGCCGTCCGGAGCGATATCGATGGTGCCGAAGTACTGAGCAGCCGGGGTGATGGTCAGCTTGTCAGTTGCCTTGATGGCGTATTCAGCAGCAACTGCCCACTCGGATTCTTCGTAGTAGTAGTTTGCGCCGGAAGCCCAAACACCGGAGAGACCGAGAGTACCCGGGCCGATGTCAGCGTATACGATAGCGCGGATTGCACCATTTTCCTGGTCGGTGTCGTAGGAGCCGAGCAGGTTAGCGGTGATCGCACCGAATTTGACGCCGATGATGCCGCTGATACCAACGTTGTTCGGGCCTTCGAACGAACCGCCCTTTACGTCGCCAGTCAGGTTGGAAACATCGCGACCAGAATCCAGCTCTTCAACGGCGATACCAGCGTAGAAGGAGCCGGCGTCGTAGGTGTAACGCAGGGCGTTAGCACGGGTCGTGTTGGACGAGAGAATGTCGGTTTCGCCGGAGAGATCGTCATCCCACCAGGTGTACATGTAACCGACCTTCAGGCCGCCGAGTTCGATGAATGCCTGGTCGACGTTGACGCCACGGTTGGAGTCGTTGTCAGCATCGCCACGCAGACCGATGTAGCCGCGCAGAGCGCCGAGCTCGGTGTCGGTACGGGTGTCGATGTTGAACTGGGCGCGGGTGAACGAATCCCAGTCAGAGGTGCCGGACTGGTTACGACCGAAGTTGGTCTGGAAACGGATGTAACCATCGAACTTCAGGCAGGTTTCGGTGCCGGGAATGTAGAAGAAGCCGGTGCCGAAGGCGTCGCAGACGCGAACGTATTCCAGGGGCTCGGGCTCGGCAGCGACGATTGCGTCAGCGGCCTGTGCGCCGGATACTGCTGCGAGAGCTGCAGCGGAGCCGATCAGAAGGCTCTTGATGTTCATGGTTGACCTCCAGTCAAACGCTTAATCTTCTAAGCAGCGAGTGGGAAAACACAAATCAATGCGTGCCGCTTATGAAGCTGATTAGACCCAAAACCGGACGGGCAGGCAATCGTAATCATGACAGAAGCAAGACAGTAAGGTGTCCTTAGTTTTCCATTGTTGCGAAATAGCTACAATTCTAACCGACCGGGTGGCATTTATTAAGAAATGATTAATAATCAATGTTTTTCAGCAGCTTAACCGAAAGGCCTGCAGAACCGCAGAAACAAAACTCATTCAGTTGCCAGGTTTCCGCCACAAGGGGACCACGTGAAATTGTCCAAAAGGCGATGGGACAGCCTGAAGCCCGCGCTTGTGTCAACCCGCGAGAATCATTTGTTGCAAGGCGATTGATTCGGGCAGTTCGATAAATTTCAAACGCTGGATTTGACGATAGCAGCATTGCGACGGCCGCGTCTTCACAAGACAGGACCACACAAATATCAAGGCGTCGCGGATGACTGCGTCCCGCCATCCCGCCGTTGAGGACCACTTCTTCTGATCGCCCAACACGTATTCAAACAAAAAAACCCGGCATTTCTGCCGGGGTTTCCATCACTGACAATGTCAGATCAGATTAGAACGAACGCTGAAGGCGAACGAAACCGGTCCAGCTGTCGCCGTTCGGGCCGTCTACGTCCTGGTAGTTCGCAGCAACCTTGGCAGAGAGACCCTGGGTGATCTTGTAGTCAACCGTCAGGCCAGCGCGCCATGCATCGCGATCGCCAACGAAGTCGTTGTTAGCGCCGATATCGATCGTGCCGAGGTACTGAGCGCCGGGGGTGATGGTCAGCTTGTCAGTTGCCTTGATTGCGTATTCAGCAGCAACTGCCCACTCAGACTCTTCGTAGTAGTTGTTTGCGCCAGAAGCCCAAACGCCGGAGAGGCCGAAGGTGCCCGGACCGATGTCAGCCGTGATGATTGCACGGATTGCACCATTTTCCTGGTCCGTGTCGTAGCCGCCGAGCAGGTTGGCGTTTACGCCGCCGAACTTGGCGCCGATGATACCGCTGATACCGACGTTGTTCGGGCCTTCGAACGAACCGCCCTTAACAAGGCCGGTGAGGTTGGACGTGCTGCGAAGAGCTTCGAGTTCTTCAACTGCAACGCCAACGTAGAACGAGCCAGCATCGTAGGTGTAACGAACAGCGTTCAGACGGGTCTTGTTCGAAGACAGGATATCCGTTTCGCCAGAGAGACCGTCATCCCACCAGTTGTAGTAGTAACCGACCTTCAGGCCGCCGAGTTCAATGAAAGCCTGGTCAACGTTGACGCCACGGCTGGAGTCGTTGTTGGCATCGCCACGCAGACCGATGTAGCCGCGCAGAGCGCCGAGCTCGGTGTCGGTGCGGGTGTCGATGTTGAACTGGGCGCGCGTGAACGAGTTCCAGTCAGACGTGCCGGACTTGTCGCGACCGAAGTCGGTCTGGAAACGGATGTAACCGTCGAACTTCAGGCAGGTTTCGGTGCCGGGGATGTAGAAGAAGCCGGTGCCGAAAGCGTCGCAAACGCGAACGTATTCCAGGGGCTCGGGCTCGGCAGCGACGATAGCGTCAGCAGCCTGGGCGCCGGATACTGCTGCGAGAGCCGCAGCGGAGCCGATCAGAAGGCTCTTGATGTTCATGGTTGACCTCCAGTCAAAGTTTTTAAAAGGGTCTGGGTACTTTCGCTGAAGGACAGCATTCCCTGCCCCATTCCCGTGTTTTTAGAAGCCAAACGATCCACCGCCTCGCTTCTGGTCGTGAAAATACAAAAGCTTTCGCCGCTTGCAATCGCCAACATCCGATAAACCGCATTTACGTATATGCTTCATTTCGGTTTGTTGCGGAAACAACACACAGCGCACAACCGGCCGGAAGTCGACTTTACCATGCGTTAAGAAATTGCTTGAAAATCCGTTAGTTAGCGCGGTTAACAAGGTCTTTCTAAACTACCGCCTTTTTCGGCGACATCGTACCCTGCAGGCCTACGCGGGCAGAAATTTTTGCTTGCCGGACACCCTTCCCATAGCATGGCGGCGGCCTGCGCAAAGACAAACCCGCGCAGCAAGACGCCGATTCACATGGCAACGATTCGGCGCACTCGCGCCGGCGGGTGATCCGCCAAACGGATTTGCCCATAGGCAAGCTCCCGATTTCCCTCGCAGGCGGGAGCAAACGGCCAAGACGATCGATCCCGCGGCAGACGTCGAAATGATGATTTCAGGGGATATATTGATTGGCGCCTAGCGCTGAAGTGGCGGAGAGGATGGGATTCGAACCCACGATACGCTTTTGACGTATACTCCCTTAGCAGGGGAGCGCCTTCGACCACTCGGCCACCTCTCCGGTGCGGCCTGATTATTGCGTAAAAAAAATGATTGCAAGGCTTTTTCGCCAAGAAGCGGAAAAACCTGTTGGTCGAACATCCTCCGGCGAAACTTTACGGGTCATTCGGGAACTTCTTTAAGGCCGGCACGTTTTCGCCTCGGTAACAAAAGAGGTGTTCTAATGGCTCAGACCAAACTGAATGTTGTCGAAGACACGATCGAAAACCAGATTGCCGAGCTGCGCTCGCAAATCGCTTCCCTGTCCAAATCCGTCTCAGCCCGCGCCGAAGGCGTCGGCGAGGACGCGTCGGAATTTCTGGACGAGGCGCGCGGCCGGGTTCGCAAGGCGGCGCATAACGTGCGCGCCCAGGGCCAGAATGTGGTTGAGGCCGTCAAGGAAAATCCCGGCACCGCTACGTCGCTGCTGACGATCGTCGGCGCACTCGGTTTTGCGATCGGTTATGCCGTCGGTGCGGGGACACAGCAGAGTTCGTCGAACAGCAGCCTTTATCGCTGGCGCTGATCGCTGCGGACATCCATGATCGGGGCAAGGCGGCGCGTTTCCGCCTTGCCTTTTTTGCATTGATTTCAGGACAACACGAATTGGGGGGCGGACATGCGATTCAGCGACGATCTTGAAGAGGCTTTGTCGGATTTTGCAAGAGATCACGGTATCGACAGGGATGAGGCGATCCAGCGCATCGTCCGTGCGGCCCTGATCAATAGCGGTTATCTCGCCTCCGGCGAAGAAGGCATCCCGCCGGAAAAGCTCAATGCCAGCAATGACGACTGATCAATATCCCGATCGGGACGGCGCGGATACACCGCCCTTGTAGCGGCCCGACAGGGTGCGCAGAGCATTGGCGAATTCCGTGACATCGGCGCCCACCGCCACGAAGGACGCGCCGAGTTCGAGATAACGGCGATTATAGGTTTCGTTGAAGGTCAGAATGCCGGCGGCCTTGCCCGCCGCAACGATCCTGACGATCGCCGCCTCGATCACGGCCTGCACGGCCGGCTCGTCGATCCTGCCGAGATACCCCATATCCGCCGCCAGATCCGCCGGGCCGATGAAGATGCCGTCCACACCTTCCACCGCGAGGATATTGTCGAGATCCTCGATCGCCGCCCGCGTTTCGGCCTGCACCAGAAGGCAGACGCTGTCCGAAGCGCTATCGGCGTAATCGGTGATCGTGTTGAAAGCCGACGCACGGGCGACGGCCGCCCCCATGCCGCGAATGCCGAATGGCGGATAATGCATGGCGCTGACCAGATCTCTGGCCTGATCGGCCGAATCGACCATCGGTACGAGAAGCGTGCGTGCACCCGCATCGAGCAGCTGCTTGATCATCCAGCTTTCACCCACCGGCACGCGCACCACCGGCTCTGCCGGCGACGTGGCAAGCGCGCGCAGCTGATCGATGATGCTGCGCAGATCGTTCGGACCGTGCTCGCCGTCGATCACCAGCCAGTCGAACCCCGCCGTTCCGGCAATTTCCGCCGTGATGGCCTCCCCCATGTCGAGCCAGAGGCCGATCTGCGGTTTGCCGGCATGAATGGCGGTCTTGAAACGGTTTTCGGGAGCGGGCATGGGGTCCTCAGGAGAGCAGCAATTTCAGATCGGCGGAAGCATCCGCCAGGATGGCGCGATCCGGCTCCGCGCCGGTGTCGAGCAGTTTCTTGCCCGCAACATAGGCCTTGGCGTCATTGACGGCATCCACCGCCACGAAACGCCCGTCACGGAAATACCAGACGGACCAGCTGCCTTCACGGGCGCCGGGCCGCAACACCGTTTCGTCGTAACCGAGATTGAAGCCGGCGATCTGCAGCTTCACCTCATATTGATCCGACCAGAACCAGGGCTTCGCGTCATAGGCGGCTTCGAACCCGGCCAGAACCGCAGCGGCGGCCTCGGCCTGATCGACGGCATTCTGTACCGATTCGAGACGCACATACTGGCCGCGCCATGGCAACAAGGCGCAATCGCCCACCGCATGAATGTCCTTGTCCGAGCTGCGGGTATGGCTGTCCACCACGATGCCGTTGCCGACATCGAGGCCCGATTCGCGGGCAAGGCGGTCATTCGGCGTCACGCCGATCCCGACGATGACAAAATCGACATCGAGCGTCGAACCATCGGAGAGCTCGGCGGCGGCCACACGGCCATCCATGCCGACAAGGCGCACGAGGCCGGTCTTTTCGCGGATCGAAACGCCGTTCGCCTGATGGATGCCGCGCATGATGTCGGCTGTTTCCTTCGCCGCCACGCGCTGCAGAATACGGTCGGCCATTTCGATCAGCGTCACCTCAAGACCGAGCTTGCGGGCAACGGCGGCCGCTTCAAGGCCGATATAACCGCCACCGATCACCAGCAGCCTGCGGCCGGGCTTCATCTCCACCGTTAGCCGGTCGGCGTCGCGCCTGTCGCGAACGGTCAAGACGCCGTCCAGATCGCCGCCGATGCTGGCCGGCAGCGGACGCGGTTCCGCCCCGGTCGCCAACACCAGCTTGTCATAGACAAGCGTGCTGCCATCCTGCATGCGAATCGTTCTGGCCTTGCGGTCGATCTCTTCCACCCAGGTGGAAAGCCGGATATCGACATTGTTTTCCGCGTACCATTCCTGCGGCCGGAACAGCAGCCGGTCAAAACTCATCTCGCCGAGAAGATATTTTTTGGAAAGCGGCGGCCGCTGATAGGGATAGGCATCCTCGGAGCCGATGATGCTGATCGGACGCTCGTCCTTCAGCGCCCGGAGCTTTGCCGCCAGCGCGAAAGCGGCCTGCCCCGCCCCGACGATTACCAGCCTTCCCGTCACAGTCCACTCCCAGATCGAATCACAAGGGGCCGTCCAGCCGAGCATTGCGAAGCCATATTGCCGGATCAGGCGTAACGCCAAGTACGGCCTGCGTCAACAGCGCCGCGACGCCAGCCCGGTGCAAGCATGACAGATTATCAGCACAGGCTGCGATACGCCTGCAACCGGACCACGCCGCGTGCATTTCCGTTAAAGGAAACATCGGCTTGCCAAGGCGGCAATGGCCCATGTCGAGACGGAAAACGGACAATTGCGCGAATTTCCTTCATGAGCTGGCAAGGAAGGCGCGTTAGACTCAGCACCAGGAGAGGCAATCCGGGAGGTTGTCATGGCTTTGCATATGGATCCCCGTCAGAACGTCCCCCAGGACGAGATGTACGAGAAATTTCAGATCGACCGACCCGGCAAGATCACCTTCATCGGGCATCATCTCAGCGCCGCCGACACCATGCGCTGCCTGGTGCGCAGCATTTCCCTTTACGGCGCGGAACTGGATGTCAGCCCGGATCTGGAAATGCCGGCCAATTTCTATCTGGAAATTCTGGGCATCCGCGATGAGATCGGCTGCACGCTGATCCGCCGGGAGGAAGAAAAGGTGACGATCGGCTTCAATATGCTGATCGATGCGGAATTCCTGCACCATGTGCGCCGGCTGAGTTTCGAAACCAGCGCCTGACGCGGTTATGTCAGGCCGCGGCGCCGGGCCGGCCGCTTTTCCTCCGAATGACGGGGCAGCGGAAAATCTGTTCCAAAACAGTCATCCGGCCGGCTGGCGCGGCTTGCGTCCGGTGTTTTTGCACCTATTGTGAGCCGGGTTTTCAAACACAGGTACCGGAACTTTCAGCCAATGTCCGCATTTTCACGCCTCACGCCGCTTGCCGTCTCGCTTCCCTCAACCGTTCCATTCGTCGGCCCGGAGGCCATCGAGCGGAATCGCGGGCTGAAGGTGGAAGCGCGCATCGGCGCCAATGAAAGCGGCTTCGGCCCCGCCCCTTCCGTGCTGCTGGCCATGCGCGATGCGGCGGCGCAGACCTGGATGTACAGCGATCCGGAAAATTTCGAACTGAAGGAAGCGCTCGCCATCCATCACGGCGTTTCGCGCGGCAATATTGCTATCGGCAGCGGCGTTGATGGCCTGCTGGGCGAGATCGCCCGACTGATCATCGAGCCAGGCACGCCGGTGGTCACCTCCTTCGGCGGTTATCCCACCTTCAATTACCATGTGAACGGTTTTGGCGGCAGACTTGTCACCACGCCCTATGTCGATGATCACGAGGACCTTGACGGCCTTCTCGATCTCGTCATCCGGGAAAACGCGCCGCTCGTCTATTTCGCCAATCCCGACAATCCGATGGGGAGCTGGTGGGATGCGAGCGAGGTCGTCGCCTTTGCCCGCGCCCTGCCGGAAACCTGCCTGCTCATTCTCGACGAAGCCTATTGCGAGACCGCGCCCGCCAGCGCCGTTCCGGCCATCGACGCGCTGATCGGCCAGCCGAACATCCTGCGCATGCGCACCTTCTCGAAAGCCTATGGACTCGCCGGCGCGCGCGTGGGTTATGCCCTCGGCACGCTCGGCAATGTCGAAGCCTTCGACAAGATCCGCAACCATTTCGGCATGGCCCGCATTTCGGTCGCCGGCGCTCTCGCGGCACTCAAGGATCAGGCCTATCTCCACGAGGTGATTGGCAGGATTTCCGATGCCCGCGATCGTATTTCCGCGATTGCCCGCGACAACGGCCTTGCACCGCTGCCCTCCGCCACCAATTTCGTCACCATCGATTGCCACCGCGACGGCGCTCATGCCCGCGCCATCGTTGACGGGCTGATGGAGCATGGCGTCTTCATCCGCATGCCGGGCGTTGCCCCGCTCAACCGCTGCATTCGCGTGAGCGTGGGGCCGGGTGACAAGCTCGATCTTTTCGAACAGGCGTTGCCGAAGGTTCTCAAGGCGCTCGGGTAAATTCCAGTTCCTCTCTTCCGTCATACCGGCCTCGAGCCGGTATCCAGCCAGCCCAAGTCCTTGGGCTGAAAAAACTCTTCTCGCCGCGTGGACACGCGTCGGCTGGATGCCGGATCAGGTCCGGCATGACGGCGGAAGGGAGCGATTCGAAACCGCACCTGCCATGCCTGCCGTAGCGGCTGCATCCTCGCTACAGGGTGATGTGAAGGCGATTCAACACCCTCCCCCAAACCCCTGTCCGCGAATCATTTTCCGGCAACGGAACTTCCAGACATAAGAAAACCGCGCCGGCCTTGTTCCTGCCGGTCGCGGTTTGATGTGTCAGCGCAAAAGCTTCTTTCCGGAGCCCTCGCCGCGTTCCCCTTCGGGTTTACTTTCCTTTGCGCCGGCCATCGGGACTGGAGGGAACCGGACCGGCAATCTCAATGATGTTTGGGTAAATCAGTGCATCGTCATCCAGTCGCGGGCGGCGCGCAGCGCTTCGGCGAGCTCCGCCTTCGTCATGTTGCGGGCGAGATCGGCACGCAGCGAAGCGGCTCGTTCCGATCCGCGGATCGCGGCGATGTTGAGCCACTTATGCGCCGCGATCAGATCCACCTTGCAGCCCCGGCCGGTCGCATAGACGAGGCCGAGATTGCAAAGGGTGTCGGCGCGGGTTTCGCCACCGGCAGCCATTTCGATATCGCGAATTTCAAAGCGTGCCATTGTTTTTATCCCTGTCTTTCTGCCTGTTTCATCATTGCCTTCTTATCGAGGCTATCGTCCGGACCCGCCGTCTTCTGCGGCTTTTCTCGTCCTTCCGTCCGGCAGGTTCTCCCTGCGCTTTTGATGACTTCACTATGCCACCGGGCTTTCAACGGGCGCTTAAAAGGCATGATTAATGCGTCGCAAACAAACTGCAAACGATTGGTAAAATTGGGTTTTTGTTAAATATCGCGAGCCGCGGAAATTAAGGACTTTGCGGCGAATTTTACGAAAACTTCACAATTGGATTTAAACCCTTCCTTCACCACGATCGAAACAGCACTTTTCGAATTTGCGTTCTTCCGCGTCTTCCGGCGCTTGCAAATGCCCTCGCGGCGGCTGCAAATTTCTGTTTCCTTTTACGTTAACGTAAAATACTATCCACCCTGCCCGTCATGAGGATGAAACGGGCACGGGATATCGCGGCGGGAAAGAGCAATCGTTGCGCCGCGGGGCGGCTCCGGGCCAGAGATGGCGCCCGGGTACGCCAGGAGGGTTTGATCTGAACATCGCATCTTCGCGCCAATCCGGCTCGGACATGCCAGCGCGAATTTCGGGAGGAATTTTATGAAGCGTATCATAACCACGGCCGCGGCCCTGCTGATGGGCAGCAATCTTGCCTTTGCCGGTGAGGCGATCGAGGGCAATTGGAAGACGGCCAGCGGCGAAACCGCCGTGATCGGCCCCTGTGGCGGCGCCTTCTGCGTCACGCTGAAGACCGGCAAACATGCCGGAAAACAGATCGGTAAGCTTTCCGGCAAGGGAAACAGCTATTCTGGCGAAATCACCGATCCCGCCAATGACAAGACCTATAGCGGCTCCGGCACCGTTTCCGGCAATTCGCTGAACATGAAGGGCTGCGTGCTGAAGGTTCTTTGCAAATCGCAGACCTGGACGCGGCTTTAACGACAGGCCTTTTTAGCCGGGCAGCCTGATGGGCCGGCTCCTTTCTACAGCGTCTTTTCTCGAAGACGCTGTAGAATATATTGTGCGGCCAGCCGCACCGGCGCTATCTGCGCCCCATCATCTTCGAAGAAACGCTTATCATCGGAAATGCCGGACCGGGATCGATTTTCCGTCCCGGAGAAATATCCTCATGTCCGAGCACGTCCAGAAACTTGAACCGCTCGTTCAGCGCCAATCCGATCTCGGAAACGCTTTCCAGTTGCGCTTTGGTATAGAGATGCCAGCCGCTGGGATGGGTTTCGTGTTTATGGGTGAGAACCGTCACTTCGCCAACCGGCACCACATTGTCGGCCCAATTCATCCAGTCGCCTTTTTCCGTCCGGCTCAATTTTCCCGCATTCACGATCTCGATGCCGATAGAATATGCGTTCAAGCTCTCCACGCCTTGCCACGAGCTGCGTCCGGCGTGCCAAGCAATACGATCCAAGGGAACCATCTGGGTCACCGAGCCATCCCGGTCGACGACAAAATGTGCGGAAGCCTGCGCAGTGCGGTTCTTGAACCAGCTTATGGCCCCGTCCGCCGTCATTCCCGCCGTATAATGCAGCACGAGGTAAAGCGGCTTCACCTGGCCGCTCATATTAGGCGTGTCAACGAAATCGACATCACTGCCATTCAATTGCAGTCTATTTTCCTTTACCGAATAAACCATCGCAACTCCCCCTATTCGCCCAATTCATTGTCGACAATAAGCTTTTTGAATTCCGGATCGTCGTAGAAAACCGCGAGATCATCATCACGCGGGTTGCCCCCCTGGCTGACGTCATAGATCCTGAGCAGGAGCTTTCTCACGGGGTCGTCCGGATTGCGCACCAGCCTCACAACCTTTCGAACCGAGGCGAGCGCATTTTCCCGCGCCGCGATGGCTTCGGGGGAATTCCGGTCATTCAAATATCGGAATTTTTGTCCGAAGGCGGCGGCTCTTCGAAGCTGAATGAGGGGCTGCTTGTGATCCGGGGCGCTTTCGAGACTATTGGCGATGGTTATCGCTTTATCAAAGCCCGTCGGCGGCGGCAGATAAAGGGCCTCAAGCAAGGCCGCACGGGCCAGCGTCATCACATCTTTTCGCCGCGGCTCCAGACGCAGGGCATCCAGTATGTCATCGACAAAGCCCTCCTGATCGCCTTTGTAGCGCTTGAATTCGGCCAGCCGCAGCAATATCTCGACATTGTAGGGATCGTTGTTCCGGGCATCGATCAATGCCATCTCGCCGGCGTGATTGCGGCCCGCCCGCAACTGGGCCGCCGCCCAGCCCGCAATCTCGGTCGGAGATTGCAGCCTCGACCGGGCAATATCCACCAGGAGCTTGTCATTCGCATCCGGCCGCACCAGCGTCGTGGAGGTGAGATCGGTCTGGCTGACGGCTTTTTTGTCTTCGATTGCGAGCGGGCGGCTCAGCGCCGTTTCGAATATGCTGGCATCATTGTTAACAGCCTCCATGCCGAGAAACATCAGGGTGAGGCGGGTGCGTGTTTCGAGATAAACGAACAGGCAGGACAATATGAGACATGAAACAATTATGGCGAATATGAAGGACGAAGACACGCCTTCTTCTATGAGAAGAATTTTGTCGTCCTTAATTTCAAATTTTTTACCTTCGATAAAGACCGCTACATAAATGGCGGACGTGTGAAGGTAAGCGATAATGGTGTTGAACTGCACCAGGCCTATGCCGATTATTATCTTGGTAAGCCAATCCGAAACCTCCTCCAGACTTGTATTGGTCATGAAGAAAGGGTCCGTGTCCCGTTTCGGACGTGGCTCCAGAGCTGCATCCTCGCCGCCTGTCGAATATTTCTGAAGAAGTCTCGGTATGCCGAAGAGAAAACCGAGAACGCCGCCGAGCGAGGCAGCGGCGACCGCGACCATCGAGGCAACGCTGAAATATTTCAAGAAAAACGCAATTTTTATATCAGTTTTCGTCATCGCAATGGAAATTGAAAGGACCAATATCATTGAAAAGACGATGGCGATACTTAATCTCAGCGACCTCTCAACTGATCCGAGGCCCATCAATATGTTTTGTCTGATTCTTTCATAAGATTCCGATGGAACAAAATTTCCAGACGCCATTTGCGTCTCCCTGAAACATAAAATGGAATTTTCAGAGAGAAACACAAATTAAAGTAGAACTCAAATTTTTTAAACATTCACTTCTTATTGTATACTTTATTTATTTTTCCGCCAATCATCCCGCACGGAAAACAACAGGATCATGGGAGAGATTATCCGGCGGGAATGGGCATGAAATCCCGTTAACATCCCTGAACACCATATGAACCGGGGTCTCAGGGTCCGTTCAGTCCGAGTGTGGCAAAACTCTGTCCATCAACTCCAACAAGGGGAATGGACATGGCAAAGCTGATAAGCCGGCTGGCAATCTTCGCGTTTCTCATGGCGATCTTCGCCATGTCCTTCGCTTCGCTCGTCGTCAATCCGAACCGCAGTTTCCAGCGGGTGAATGCGGGGGCGGCAATTGCCTGCCAGCACGGCCCGGCGCCCGCCGCCAATTGCCCCGTCGTACTTTGAGGAGCGGCCGATGACCAACACCTTCTCAAACGGCCTGTTCTCTGCCCTGCGGCTGGTGCTGATGGCCTCGATCTTTCTCGGCCCGGTCGCGGGGCTTGCGGTTTATAAGGCCGATCCCCGCCCGGCCTCGAAGGGCGCCGGTTTCGTGCTGCTGATGAGCCTTCAGCGTGGCGCGCTCGGCTGAGATTTACGCCGACCGTCCTCACGCCTGCCGCTTTTTCAGTTTCTTCGTATTTCTGTCGCTTGCCTGTCGAAATTGGCCTCTTATAATGGGCCATGACAATAGAAAAACGAACGATTCCGCCCCTCACCTTCATCAGCCCCGAGCCTTTCGCGCCGCAGACATTCACGGATCCGAAACAGGCCGTCGAGGCTTTGAGCGCGCTCTACGAACGCAATACGGCGTTCCTGATCAATTCCTTCACCGACCTTGCCAAGGGCGCGCCGATTACCGGCCGCTACCGCGCCTGCTACCCGCAGGTCAGCCTCGAGACCGCCACCTTCGGCCATGTCGATTCACGCCTGTCCTACGGCCATGTCACCGCCCCCGGCGTCTATACGACGACGATCACCCGACCGGAGCTTTTCCGGCACTATCTGAAAGAGCAGCTGGGGCTTCTGATGAAGAACCACGGCGTTCCGGTCACGGTTTCGGAATCGGCCACCCCCATTCCGCTGCACTTCGCTTTCGGCGAAGGCGCCTATGTCGAGGCGGCGGCGGCTTCGTCGCTGTCGGACGTGCCGCTGCGCGATCTGTTCGATACGCCCGATCTCAACAATACCGACGATCTCATCGCCAATGGCGAATATGACCAGGTGCCGGGCGAACCGGCGCCGCTCGCGCCCTTTACCGCACAGCGCATCGATTATTCGCTGGCGCGCCTCAGCCACTATACGGCAACCAGCGCCAGCCATTTCCAGAACTTCGTGCTGTTCACCAACTATCAGTTCTATATCGACGAATTTGCCGCCTGGGCGCGGCAGATGATGAAGAATGGCGGCGAAGGCTACACCGCCTTCGTGGAGCCGGGCAATATCATCACCCCGGCCGGATCCGACAGGCCCGAGACGGATGCCGTGCTGGCCCGCCTGCCGCAGATGCCGGCCTATCACCTGAAGAAAAAGGGCCATGCCGGCATTACGCTGGTCAATATCGGCGTCGGCCCTTCCAACGCCAAGACGATCACCGACCATATCGCCGTGCTGCGCCCGCATGCCTGGCTGATGGTCGGCCATTGCGCCGGCCTGCGCAACAGCCAGCGGCTGGGCGATTACGTTCTTGCCCATGCCTATGTGCGCGAGGACCACGTGCTTGACGACGATCTGCCGGTCTGGGTGCCGATCCCGGCACTCGCCGAAGTGCAGCTGGCGCTGGAAGGCGCTGTCGCGGAAGTCACCGGTTACGAGGGCTTCGAGCTGAAGCGCATCATGCGCACCGGCACCGTCGCCACCATCGACAACCGCAACTGGGAACTTCGCGACCAGGCCGGCCCCGTCAAGCGCCTGTCCCAGTCCCGCGCCATCGCGCTCGACATGGAATCGGCCACCATCGCGGCCAACGGCTTCCGCTTCCGCGTGCCCTACGGCACCCTGCTCTGCGTCTCCGACAAGCCGCTGCACGGCGAATTGAAGCTGCCCGGCATGGCGACGGAGTTCTATCGCACGCAGGTCGCCCAGCATCTGCAGATCGGCATCCGCGCCGTGCAGAAACTTGCCGCCATGCCGACGGAAACGCTGCATTCGCGCAAGCTCAGAAGCTTTTACGAGACGGCGTTCCAATAATATCCCTCATCTTCGCCCTCAAGGTGTCGATGTTGATTCATTCACCTTGAGGCGTTGCCATGCGGGTAACCATCGATCTTGATGACGAATTGATCGCAGAGGTCATGGAACGAACCGGCCTCTCCACGCCGAAGCGGCGGTTGAAAAGGCCTTGAGGGAATTTATCAGGATAAACCGGCAGAGGCGCGCGCTTGAGGAATTGCGGGGAATTGGCTGGGAAGGCAACCTCGATGAAATCCGGGATAGCTGGAACACGGATGACATCTGGCGCTCCTGAGAATGAACCAGAAATCTCTATTCCGTCATCCTCGGGCCTTGACCCGAGGATGACGGCAGGTGACGGAAAATCCAGTCAACAGCCAAGCTTATGGGTTTGGGACCATACTCGCCCATCAAACCACCTTCACCGTCCCCTCCACCCGCACCGGGAAATTCACCGAGCGCGCGATGAAGCATTTCTCATGCGCATCATGGTGCAGTTCGTCCGCCCGGGCGGCATCCCCCTTCGAGATGGTGATAACCGGTTTCAGCACCACCTCGCTGAATTGCCCCGCGCCATCCTTTTCCATCACCAGCGTGCCTTCGGCATTGTCGACATAGTCTTCAACGATGATGCCGTTGACCGAGCAGAAATGTAGGTACCAGAGCTTGTGGCAGGCCGAGAGCGAAGCGACCAGCAGGTCTTCCGGGTTCCAGCGGGCGGGATCGCCGCGGAAGGCGGGGTCGGAGGAGCCGGCAATATCGGCCTTGCCCGGCGTGGAAATCGTGTAGTCGCGTTCATAATCGCGGTAACCCGACGTGCCCTTGCCGCGATTGCCGGTCCATTTCACCTGCACGGCGTAATGATGTTCCTGTCCTGCCATTTGCTTATTCCTCCCTTGGAATCGTTTTTCGCATTCCTCTAACGGAAAACCGGCGTCCACTTTTCCTAGAAATGCTCTCGCGTATCGCGCAGGTGGTCGAGCCCCTTGCGCAGCGTCTCTATGATCTGGTCCACTTCCGACCGGCTGATAGTCAAAGCCGGCGAGGCCAGCATGCGGTCACCCGTGGCGCGCATGACGAGGCCGTTTGCCAGGCAATGGTTGCGCACGGCGGTTCCGATGTCGTCCGGCTTGGCAAAACGCCTGCGCGTCGCCTTGTCGGCCGTTATCTGCAGGCCGCCCATCAGACCGACATTGACAGCTTCGCCAACCAGTTCGTGATCCGTCAGGCTTTTCCAGCCCGCGGAGAAATAGGGGCCGATATCGTCGCGCACCCGCTCCACCAGCTGCTCATCCTCGATGATGCGAAGGTTTTCCAGCGCGGCGGCGGCGCAGACGGGATGGCCGGAATAGGTGAAACCGTGGTTGAAGTCACCGACTTCAGACACCATCACCTCCGCCACGCGATCGGAGACGATGACGCCGCCGATCGGCAGATAACCGGACGACAGCCCCTTGGCGACGGGGGCGAAATCCGGCTCCACGCTGAAATGCTGGTAACCGAACCAGGAGCCGAGGCGGCCGAAACCGCAGATCACCTCATCCGACACCAGAAGAATATTGCGCGCCTTGCAGATGCGGGCGATTTCCGGCCAGTAGGTTTCCGGTGGCACGATGACACCGCCCGCCCCCTGGATGGGTTCGGCGACGAAAGCGGCGACGTTTTCCTCGCCGAGTTCATCGATCTTCGCGTCCAGTTCGCGGGCCACTTTCAGGCCAAATTCGGCGGGCGAAAGATCGCCACCTTCGGCATACCAGTAAGGCTGGCCGATGTGGGCAACGCCTTCGATCGGCAGGTTGCCCTGCTCGTGCATCCATTTCATGCCGCCGAGCGAGGCGCCGGCCACTGTCGAGCCATGATAACCGTTGCGCCGTGCGATCACCCTGGTCTTCGTCGGATGGCCGAGCGCCTTCCAGTAGACCCGCGCCATGCGGAACCAGGTATCGGTGGCTTCCGAACCGGAATTGGTGAAGAACACATGGTTCATCTTCGGCCCGGCGCGCGACGCGATCTTCTGGGCCAGAAGCGTCGCGGGCGGGGTGGTGGTGCCGAAAAAGGCGTTGTAATAGGGCAGCTCGTTCATCTGCCTCTGAACGACATCGGCAATCTCGCGGCGTCCATAACCAATATTCACGCACCAGAGGCCGGCAAAGGCATCGAGATATTTCTTGCCGGTGCTGTCGTAGATAAACACCCCTTCGGCCCGCTCGATGATGCGGGTGCCGGCGGCGTTCAGCTTGCCCATGTCGGAAAAGGGGTGAAGGTGATGGGCGGCATCGATGGCGGCGAGATTGGACATCGGCTTGGAGACTTCATTCATGACAGATCGCACTCCCATAAAGGCAACGGCGCTCACGCCGCCGCGCCCGCCGAACATGGCCGGGCGGGTTGGATTTGGCAAGGCTGGTGGTTTTCAGGGGTATTGCGCGAACGGACGCCAGTTGTTTCTCCTCCCCGCCGGGCAGAAGAAACAAGCGGCAATCACCCGATCCAGACGCACGCCGTCAGTGCGCTATGAAAAAAACGCCGGTCCCACCAACACCTTCAACTCGCCGGCATGGACCTCCAGTGCCACGTCCCGTTCCATCGGCAGCAATTCGCCGTCGATGACGCAGCGCACATCGTGGCGCTTCCTGGGGAAATGCAGTTCCACATCGGTCACGGTCATGGCCGTCACGGCGGCGTTTTCCTTCAGCCTGCCGCGCAGAATGTCGAAGGCAAGTTTTGCGACACCGGAGGGACGCAGCGGATCGGTGAGGTAAAAACCGAGATGGCCGCCGGAGACATTATCCGCCACCAGCAGCGAATTCTGGCCGAATTCATTGTTGGAGACGGAAATGGCCGAGACCTTGCGGTGCTGGGTTTCGCCATTGACGGTATATTCCACCTCGAAGACCGGCGGATTGAGGATGACGCTGATGGCCGCGCGGATGCTCGCCTTGATCTTGCCGAGACGCGAGGCAAAGGCGAGATTGTTGCGATAGCGCACCATGCGCGAATGCAGGCCGGCGGAAAACTGGTGAACGAAAAGGCGGCCGTTGGCGCTGGCTATGTCCACGCTGGCGATTTCGCCATTCGCCAGAGTTTCGAGCACCTGGCGGATGTCGAGCGGCAGTTTCAGCGAACGGGCAAACAGGTTCATCGTGCCGGCCGGCACGATGCCGAGCGCAATGCCCTGTTTCCATGCGATGCCGGCGGCGGCCGAAATGGTGCCGTCACCGCCGCCGGCAATGATGCCTTCGATACCCGGCTCCTCGGCGGCGCGCTCCATTTCCTCGACAATGTCTTTTCCGGAGACCAGGCGGCAATCGATCGCATGTCCGGCCCGGGTGAACACCGTGCGGGCGTGGTCGCAATAGGCATCCATGTCCGTGGTGCGAAAGGTGCCGCCGTCACGATTGAAAATTGCGATGAGCTTCATGTTTCCAACCTGATCCTGTGAGGCAACCGCGCGTAAATGCCTGGCTTCATATAGGGTTCCGAACACCATCGCGTGAAGATGCTCTTTTGCCGAGAATCGCTCTACCGCAACGCATCATTTCATGTTAGGGATCACTTAAGGTCATTTTCATGACCGCGCATCTCCAGTCAGGGCAGACCGCTCCCATACGGTCTTGCCCTTTTTTCTGTGGGGTCCTCCCCCCTTCTCAGGTCACCATGAGCCAGTCGACTATTTCCGAAATTCGCCCCGCAGCGGAGAATGAAACCGTTTACACGGATACTCCTGCCGTGGCCCTGTCGCCGCTTGCCATCGCGCTGATCGAGCTGGCGCTGGCCGCCGGCGGCTTCGGCATCGGCACTGGTGAATTCGCCATCATGGGCCTGTTGCCGGATGTCGCCACGACCTACGGCGTGACGGTGCCGCAGGCGGGTTATGTGATCACGGCCTATGCGCTCGGCGTCGTCATCGGCGCGCCGATCATTGCTGTCCTTGCGGCGCGCATGACGCGGCGCGCCCTGCTTCTTGGCCTGATGGGGCTTTTTGCGGCCGGCAATATCTTGAGCGCCGTCGCACCGGATTTCCTGAGCTTTACCGTGCTGCGTTTCATCACCGGCCTGCCGCACGGCGCCTATTTCGGCGTCGCTGCGTTGGTGGCGGCCTCGATGGCGCCGATCCACAAACGCGCCCGCGCCGTCGGCCGCGTCATGCTCGGCCTCACCATCGCCACCCTGCTCGGCACGCCGCTCGCCACCTTCTTCGGCCAGCTGCTGTCATGGCGTGCGGCCTTCATGCTGGTCGGCGGCATCGCACTTTTAACCGTCGCCCTGCTCTGGCTGTTCCAGCCGCGGGACAAGGTGGAGGAAGGTGCGAGCGTGTGGCGCGAACTCGGCGCTTTCCGCCGTGTGCAGGTGTGGCTGACGCTTGCCATCGCGTCTGTCGGTTTCGGCGGCATGTTCTCGGTGTTCAGCTATATCGCCAAGACCACGACGGATGTGGCGATGATGCCGGTTTCCACCGTCTCCATGGTGCTGGCGCTGTTCGGCATCGGCATGAATGTCGGCAATGTGGTCGGCTCGCGGCTTGCCGATATCTCGCTCAACGGCACGATTGGCGGCATGCTGGCCTTCAACGTGGTGGTCATGGCGGTGTTCGGCATGACGGCGCAGGACCCGTTCATGCTGTGCCTCTGCGTCTTCCTGATCGGCTGCGGTTTTGCCGCCTGTCCGGCCGTGCAGACGCGGCTGATGGATGTGGCGCAGGATGCGCAGACGCTGGCCGCAGCCTCCAACCATTCCGCCTTCAACATCGCCAATGCGCTGGGCGCCTGGCTCGGCGGCCTCGTCATCGCCATGGGTTTCGGTTACGCCTCGACGGGTTATGTCGGCGCGGTTCTGTCCCTGCTCGGGCTTGGCGTTTTCCTCGTTTCCGTCACCGTCGAACGGCGTGAAAAGGCGGCGTGACGCCGCCGTTTTTCACCGGCAGCACCGGGGTCCGCACACGCTGCAACCAACCTTGCCGAAATTTCACAATCAGGCGCTTGACTCTTTTCGGTTTCAGGCGCAACACGGCCTTACGCGCAGGCCAATCAGCACGGCGCGGATTTCAACGGAGCATCATTGGATGTCTAGCGACAGTAGCAGTCGATTGCCTTTGCCGAGACCGGCGAACGTGAACTGATCCGACCGCTGTCGGCTCACCACCGCGTTCGCCGCTATCGGCGAATCGACGGAAAGGTGAGCAATCATGAACTTCCACAACCTCTCCCAGAGGGCCAGCAAGGCCGCACGTCTTCTTCGTAGCGGAAACGCCGGTTCCTCCACCACCATTGCCGAACGCGTCGAGCACCTCAACACGCTTGATGTCAACGCTGCCGCAACCGCCCTCCTCGCCATGCCCCAGGCAAAGGCCGTCGCCATTCTCGACCGGCCGGAACTGCATGGCGCCGCCGCCATCATCGCCGATATTCCGGTCGAACAGGCCGCCCGCTTCGTCAACCTGATGTCCGACGACCGTGTCGCCGACGTCATGGCGGAAATGGCCGAAGAACCGCGCGCCAAGCTGTTTTCCCGGCTGGACCGCACGACGGCGCTCTCCATCAAGCATCTGATGGGTTATCCGCCGCGCACAGCCGGCTCGATCATGACCACGGAATTCGTCAGCGTGCCAGACGACTGGACGGTGGAACAGACCCTTTCGCACATCCGCGTCGTCGAGCGGTCGCGTGAAACGGTCTATGCCATCTATGTACTGGCACAGGACGGAACGCTTTCCACCGTCGTGACGCTGCGCCGCCTGCTGACCGGCGAAGCCGGCGCGTCGATCCTCTCCGTCGCATCGAAGGAAGGCATCGTCTGCGCCAGCCCCCTGATGTCGCAGGAGGATGTCGCCCGGCTGATCCGCAAGCACGACCTTCTGGCGCTGCCCGTCATCGATGACCGTTCGCATATTCTCGGCATCGTCACCGTTGACGACGTGATCGACACCATGATCGCCGACACCACGGAAGACGCCCACAAGTTCGGTGGTATGGAAGCGCTCGGCAAGCCCTATATGACGATCGGCTTTCCGGACATGATCCGCAAGCGCGCCGGCTGGCTCGCAGCGCTCTTCCTCGGTGAAATGCTGACGGCGAGCGCCATGCAGCATTTCGAGGGCGAGCTGGAAAAGGCCGTGGTGCTGACGCTGTTCATTCCGCTCATCATGTCGTCGGGCGGCAATTCCGGTTCGCAGGCCACCTCGCTCATCATCCGGGCGCTGGCGCTCGGCGAACTGAAGCTCTCCGACTGGTGGCGGGTGCTGCTCCGGGAAATCCCGACGGGCCTGACGCTCGGCTGCATTCTGGGCGCCATCGGCTTCCTGCGGCTCACGGTCTGGCAGCAGGCCGGCTTTTACGACTATGGCGAACACTGGCTGCTCGTCGGCGCCACGGTCTTTGCAGCGCTGGTCGGCATCGTCACCTTCGGTTCGCTGGCCGGCTCCATGCTGCCCTTCGTGCTGCAGCGCCTGCGGCTCGACCCCGCCAGCGCGTCTGCCCCCTTCGTCGCCACGCTGGTGGATGTCAGCGGGCTGGTCATCTATTTCTCGGTGGCGCTGGTGATCTTGAGCGGGACGTTGCTTTGAAAGACGAAAGGCCCGCTCTTACGAGCGGGCCTTACTTTTACAAATCGAAATCTCGCCATCGTCATCCTCGGGCTTGACCCGAGGATCCACAATACGGCGCCCGATGGATCCTCGGGTCAAGCCCGAGGATGACGGCGAGTAAGGCTTCCCTCACCCGCCGGCGCTGATGACGCCCGTCCCCAACAGCCCCAGCAGGATGACGCCGATAACCACGCGGTACCAGACGAAGGGCATGTAGCTCTTGGTGGAAACCAGCTTGAGGAAGACGACAATCACCGCATAACCGACGATGAAGGCGATCAGGGTTGCAAGCCCCGTCTGCCCCCAGCCGACGGGGTTGTCCTCGCCGATGCTCTTGAAGAGCTGGTAGAAGCCGGAGCCGAAAACCGCGGGAACGGCGAGCAGGAAGGAATAACGCGCCGCCGCCTCGCGGGTATAGCCGAGCAGCAGGCCGGCGCTGATGGTGCCGCCCGAACGCGAGACGCCGGGGATGAGCGCCATGGCCTGGGCGAACCCGAAGAGGATGCCGTCGCGCCAGATCAGCTGGTTCAGCTTGTAGCGTTTTTCACCGATCTTGTCGGCGACGCCGAGAACGATGCCGAAGACAATGAGCATCACGGCGGTGATATAGAGGTTGCGCAGCGAATGTTCGATGGCATCCTTGAAGAACAGGCCGAGAAATACGATCGGCACCGAACCGACGATGATCAGCCAGCCAAGCCGGGCATCGGCCTTGTCATAAGGGCCGAGGCGAAGATTCTGCCGCAGCCAGGCGGCGGCGATCCGCATGATATCGGACCAGAAATAGACCAGAACGGCCATTTCCGTGCCGATTTGCGTGATCGCGGTGAAGGCGGCTCCCGGATCCGCGCCGGAGGGCAGGAACTCCCCGGCAATCCTCAGATGCGCGCTTGAAGAAATCGGAAGAAATTCCGTAAGTCCTTGCAAAAGACCGAGAAATCCGGCCTCCATCCAACCCATGCTCATGTGCTTTGATGTCCCTGCTGCGAATCATGATGGCAGCATTATGCATCAATCAGGGCAAATCCATGTTGCATCGCACCATCCGAAGCCCTGGTGGCGGCATGTGGTTTTACCCGTGATTTTTCAGGCCGCCTTCTCCGCAGCCTGCGGAAGCTGGGTGTATTTCGCGCCGTTCTTGCAGACGACATGGGCGTCGCCCCAGCTTTTCAGCGCCGAAATGACCGGTTTCATGGTTTCGCCGAGCGGCGTCAGCGCGTAATCCACACGTGGCGGCACCACCGGGAAGACGGTGCGGGAAATCAGTCCCGCCTCCTCCAGTTCACGCAGCTGCTTGGTCAGCATGCGCTGGGTGACGCTTGGAATGTGGCGACGCAGCTCGTTGAAGCGCAGCGTACCCTCGTTGATGAGGTGATAGAGGATGACGCCCTTCCATTTGCCGTCGAGAAAACTCAGGGTCGATTCCACCGGGCAACCGGGAAAATTGCCGGTGAGCTTGGCGCGCGGTCGCGACATCACAGTATCCTTTTTGTATGTATCGTCAAAAAATGTGCATTCTTGCGATCGATGCGCATATGTATCAAGTAAGAGGCACGCAAACAAGCAAAGGAGACTGTTCATGCGCGCCATCGGTTACAGGACCAGCCAGCCCATCACCGCTGCGGACGCCCTCATCGATATCGACCTGCCGGAGCCTGAGGCGAAAGGACACGACATTCTGGTGGAGGTGAAGGCGGTTTCTGTGAACCCGGTCGACACCAAGGTGCGCCGCAATCAGTCACCGGAGAACGGCGCCACCCGCGTGCTGGGTTTCGACGCTGCGGGCGTGGTGAAGGCCGTCGGCGACAAGGTCTCGCTGTTCCGTCCGGGCGACGCGGTGTTTTACGCCGGCGTCATCAATCGTCCCGGCTCCAACAGCGAATTCCACCTGGTCGATGAACGCATCGTCGGCGCAAAGCCGGAATCGCTCAATTTCGAGGAAGCCGCCGCCCTGCCTCTGACCGCCATCACTGCTTACGAAACGCTGTTCGACCGGCTGCGGGTGAAGGAGCCGGTTCCGGGCGCGGCCAACGCCATTCTGGTCATCGGCGGCGCCGGCGGCGTCGGCTCCATCGCCATCCAGCTTCTGCGGGCGCTGACCGACCTCACCGTCATCGCCACGGCGTCGCGACCGGAAACGATTGAATGGGTCAGGGACCTCGGGGCACATCACGTCGTCGATCACGGCAAGCCGATCGCCCCACAGGTGGAGGCGCTGGGCCTTGGCGCACCTGGTTTCGTTTTTTCCACCACCCATAGCGACATTCACGCCGCCGACAGCGTGGCGACCATTGCACCGCAGGGCCGTTTTGCGCTGATCGACGATCCGGCCGGCGGTTTCGACGTCATGGCCTTCAAGCGCAAATGCGTGTCGATCCACTGGGAAATGATGTTTGCCCGCGCCGTCTTTGAAACGCCGGACATGATCGAACAGCACAGGCTGCTGAACCACGTCGCGCAACTGGTGGATGCCGGCAAGATCAAGACGACGCTGACCGAGGTTTTCGGCACCATCAACGCCGTAAACCTCATCAAGGCGCATGCCCTGATCGAGAGCAACAAGGCCAAAGGCAAGATCGTGCTTTCCGGCTTCTGATCCGCGGCGAGGCGCGCGCCTCGCGGCTGTTTTATGCCCGATTTACCGGCAATCTCCGCGCCGCGCGCCAAAACCGCGCGGCCGTTGTCGTCAATCGTCGTCCGGGTCTTCCGGGCACGGCCAGGAGGCCGGGGCGGTAAGGCCGCTCGGCAATTTGGTCTTGGCGTCGCCGCAGGCAATATCGATCTGCTTCTGATCAAGGCCGGTGGCCGTGGAAAGATCGACGCCCTCAATCCGGGTCAGCAGCAGGAAGGCGCTGGTGAAATCCACCGGGCCGCCAAGCGTGGCGCCGCCGAAGCGGGCACGCGACAGGTTGGTCAGGGAGAATTTCGAGCCGCTCAGCGACGCGCCCTCGAAATCGGCGCGCCCGAGTTCCGCCTTGCTGAAATCGGTGCCGTCAAGCTTGGTTTTTTCGAATTTGGTGCGCTGCATTTCGGCATTGACGAATTTCGCATTGGTGGCGTCGGCGGCGGAAAAATCGCTGCGATAGGCTTCCACCTTGGTCAGATTGGCGCCCTGCAGGTTCGCCGCGCCGAGCGCCGTGCGGATGAGCTTGGCCTTCTCGAGATTGGCGCCCTTCAGCGATGAACCGCGCAGGTCGGTATAGGTGAAGTCCGTGCCGTACAGCATCGCCGAATCGAGATTGCTGCCGCCCAGCATCAGAAGACGCTTGTTGCATTCGCGCCAATCGATGCCGGCCATGGCATCGGTGCGGCAGCTGGCGGCCACCAGCGGACCGCCGCTCAGCGAAACGACCGCAACCACCGTCGCCGCCACGGCCGCGCCAAACCTCGTCTTCCGCACGATATTCAGCCTTTGAAAGCCGGACATTCTTTCACTCCCTGTCGCCGGGTGACGGCACCTAGGACCATATGCACAGTCAAGGCGTTACTGCATTCACCGCCCGTAATCCACGGGCGACGCGATGCTACAACACCCCAACATCCTATATGTAAGAAATCGAAGAGCAATCCACAAATACTGAGGGGAAGCGGGCCGTAGACGCCGATCATGCCGGACGGGACCCAGCCTCGCAACCGGTCCCAACGCGCTCGCTGTCATCCTCGGGCTTGACCCGAGGATCCATCCACGTCTCGTAAAATCAATCCGTTACGGATGCTCGGGACAAGCCCGAGCATGACGAGAGAGAGTTTAAGCTGCGCCATCACATATTGGCATAAACCGGCCCCTCGCCGCCCTGCGGCGGGACCCAGTTGATGTTCTGGTTGGGGTCCTTGATGTCGCAGGTCTTGCAATGCACGCAGTTCTGGGCGTTGATGACATAGACCTCCTCGCCATCCTTCTCCACCCATTCGTAGACGCCTGCCGGACAATACCGTGTCGAAGGACCGGCATAGACATCGTGCTCGGAGCGCTTCTGCAATTCCA